>NZ_JBWKNR010000018.1:0-127606 GCF_059415665.1 Pseudomonas sp. GW821-FHT10B02
GCACCCTTCGGCCTTAGCCGAAGTTCGCGAGCCGTAGACTTGGCGAAGCAAGTCGTAGGCCGCGATGCCCCTGGAAGGCACCGAAGCGAGGGGACCCGGAGCGCAGCGTAGGGCCGGATGTAGGAGCCAGCGGTTTTGCCTACTTTTTCCAAGAAAAAAGTAGGCCGCCGTAAAGGCGGAAGGGGCCGGCAGCCTCGCCACACCGAATGGATAAGCTCGCATTCAAAACCCAACCCAAAGCTCATACTCCCCAGGATCCCGTGAAGAGCCTTTCGTTATGCCAGCAACGCCTTGAGATCGTTGTACAAGGCTTCTGGAATCTCTACGCCCTCTACCAGACTGCGCGCCCGCGCGGCATAACGACGCTGCGATGGCAACCGCGCGCCCTGCCCTTCGATGCTTTCGAACACCGTTTCAGCGCGAGCCAGATGCTGATCGGCAGCGTCACCGAGGAACCGTTTCGGGTCCAGGGCAATCAGCAATTCCCCATGATAGGGCGAAGATTTACTGCCATCGGCATGGGCCAGCGATTCAGCGCTGGTCAGGTCACCGATCAACGGCCCGGCAATCAACTCGACCATCGCCGCCAAGGCCGAGCCCTTGTGCCCACCGAAGGTCAGCATCGCACCACGGTCCAGTACCACATTGGGATCGGTACTGGACTGGCCGTGCTCGTCCACACCCCAGCCTTCAGGGATCGCCTTGCCCGCGCGCCGATGCAATTCAATGTCACCCCGAGCGATGGCGCTGGTGGCAAAGTCGAACACATAAGGATGCTTGCCCGCCCGCGGCCAGCCGAACGCGATGGGGTTGGTACCGAACACCGGCTGGTGGCCGCCGGCCGGCGCAACCCAGGCATGGCTCGGGGTAAACGCCAAGGCAACCAGGCCGGCCTCGGCCAGTTGCTCGATCTCGACCCACAAGGCAGAAAAGTGCACACAGCGGTTGATCGCCAGGGCCGCGATGCCATTGCTCCGCGCCTTGGCTTGCAGCAGCGGCAAGCCAGCCTGAAACGCCAGCTGTGAGAACCCGCCGGCGGCGTCCACACGCACGATCGAGGGTGCCTGATCGATCACTTCGGGGCGCGCGTCGGCTACCACCTTGCCGGCCTTGAGCGAGCTGACACATCCCAGCACCCGGTACAGGCCATGGGACGCGCAACCGTCGCGCTCACCGGCAACGATGGTGTCTGTCACCGCCTGGGCGTGGTCAGCCGTGAAGCCATTGTGCAAGAGGATCGAATGGGCAAGCGTTCGCGCTTCGGACAGGGTCAATCGGATCATGGTCATCTCCTTGAGCAGACTGTCCAGCCTGCCCGACCCCTGCCTTACCGGCTTGATCGCTTTAGCCCGTTGCGGTGACGAACTCGGCACAGCCTGCTTACAGCGAAGGCTGTGCGCCTACCGGCTAGTCCTCAGCCTCGGGGAAGTTGCGACAACTCTTGCGTTCGGCCAGCTCTTTGTCGCTGGGGCGTTGAGCGACGAACACTGCATGGCCGTCCTTGTAGATTTCCAGGTATCCCCACTCCAGGTCCTCTTCCCGTTGACCGGGCTGCGGCGGCGTACGCCACCAAGGTTCGCGGCTGATCAGCTCCATGGACAAGGCTCTCGCTGAAAATGTCCTTTCACTATAGACAGCAGCTCGCCCCAACTCTGTGCAAACCCACTAGAATGGGCAACCTTCCCCATCCGGCAACCTCCATGGATATCGAGCTGGCCCGCACTTTCCTTGAAATCGTCCGCAGTGGCAGCCTGGTCTCCGCCGCCGAACGTCTGCACGTGACCCAGACGGCAATCACCGCGCGGGTGCAGAAGCTGGAGCAGCAACTGTCTTGCCAGCTGTTCATCCGCAGCCGCAGTGGCGCCAGCCTGACGGCCGACGGCGAAGCTTTCGTGGTGTATGCCAACCAGCTGGTGCAAACCTGGGAAGCCGCCCGCCGCGACCTGCCGCTGCCTGAGGGTTGTCACCAGGTGCTGCACATCGGTGGTGAAGTGAGCCTGGGCAACCCGATGGTGCTCGACTGGGTCAGCGCCCTGCACCGCAGCATGCCCAGCCATGCCATCCGCAACGAAGTCAGCGATGGCGAGTCGTTGCTGCGCAAGCTGGAAATGGGTGTGCTCGATGCCGTGCTGGTCTACCAGCCCACCTATGGGCCGGGCCTGCAGGTCGAGCAGTTGATGGAAGAAAAGCTCATCCGCATCCGCCGCAAAGACAAACCCGAGCCCTACATCTACATCGACTGGGGTCAGGCCTTTCGCCGCCAGCACGACGCCGCCCTGCCCGAGTGCGCCCGCCCTGCCCTGAGCTTCAACCTCGGCCCGCTGGCGTTGCAGTTCATCCTCGAAAACGGCGGCAGCGGCTACTTTCGCACCCGTGTGGTGCAGAGCTACCTGGACAGCGGTATTTTCGAACGCGTGCCGCAAGCGCCGGAGTTCACCTACCCGACCTACCTGGTACACGCCCGCGAGCGCGACACCGAAGCCCTGCAGCAGGCCTTCAGCATACTGCGCCAGCTGGTGGCCGACGGTGACAGCGACTGGTCACAACGCTGGGACCCGGTCATCTGAGCGCGACGCGGCACTGAGCAGGTGCCGCTTGAGCCCGGCGATCAGATCGGTCTGGGTGATCACCCCGACCAGTTGCTGCCCCTCCAGCACCGGCAGACAATGTAGCCCCTGCTCGCTGAGCAACGGTATCAACGCCACCGCAGGTTCGTCACTGCGCACGGTAATCACCGGCCGGCTCATGATCTGCTCGACCCGCACCTGGCGGCGCCGAAACAGCCCGCGCCAACTGAACCGCCCCTGGGCCATGGCGGCCCCGACCAGGTCGCTGAGCGTCACGATACCGACCAGTTGCCGCGCTTCATCGAGCACCGGCAACGCCTTCAAATGATGACTCGACAACTGCTGCCAGGCCTGCTGCAAGGTGCTGTCAGGCGTTGCCTGCTGCACATCCCGCGACATTACCGAAGCGGCAGTAATGCCGCCGAGGCTACGCTGCAACGCATGCTGTTCGGTCGCCAGAATGATCCGTTCCAGTTCATCGCGAGTGATGTCGACAAATTCACCCAGCTCCTCCAGCGCCTGATCCAGGTCGGCGCCGCTGACCCCGACCCGCTCGCTGGGAATCACATCGGCAGTGTGGTGCAGATCCTTGCGCGGTGCGGCGGTCTTCGGATAGCGCACCCCGGTCAGGCGGTTATAGATCACCGCCACAGCCACCAACACCAAGGCATTGAGCATGATCGGTTCAAACAGCTTGTCGCCCAACGCCGTCAGCGATGAATCCGCCAACACCACGCTGACCGCCACTCCGCCGCCCGGTGGGTGCAGGCAGCGCAGCACACACATCACCACCAACGCCAGGCCCAGTGCCAGCGCCGCCACCCACAACGCCGAACCGAACCAGTGATGCAGCACCAGCCCGACCAGCGTGGCACTGGCATAGCTGCCAACAAACGGCCAAGGCTGTGCCAGCGCCCCGGAATGCACGGCAAACAGCAACACTGCCGAAGCCGCCAGCGGCCCGAGCAGGTGCAGCGCTACGCTACTGCCAAAGGCGTAACTGCAGGCGGCCCCGGCCAGAAACAGGCCAAGCAATGCACCAACGCCTGCACGTAGCCATTCTTTCGGAGGGATGTTCAGCGGGGCCGGCATCAGCCGGGTAAACCAGTTGTTCATACGGCGCGAAGACATGGGGAAATCAGCTACCTGGCAGTAAAAAAAGCCCGGCCAAAGGGGCTGGGCTGAGTATCGCGAGGGGCAATACCGAATGGGCTCCGTCCATGGAGATGGAATTTTTTGCGCTTGCGGGTGATGCGTTGGGGGGATTTTGACGGGGATGAATGCGGGGGTGGTAATTCAAAAAACTGAGGGGTGGGTGCAAAAATTTTGAGGGATGCGCGGCGATTCACTCAGAAGGCGTGTTTGAGTCGTCACTCGATTCAGCGGCCAGTTTCAACCGGTCAGCTTTGCTGATGTATTTAGGCTTGTTTTTCGGCGCCAGCTTGGCGCTGGCTTTTTTGGCGTGAGCCTTTAATAGCTGTTTGATTTTCTTTTGACGATTCATTCTTTTTACTCGGATGTTTGCTGCTTGAATGGTACCAGTTCCAGCCTGGTTTTTAGCCGCTCAGGAGCATAAACGGATCGATGCATCTGTCCTTCGAGCGCGTCTGGCCGACCCGGGGTATGCCTGACCCGCTGCAGTTCACAGCTTGTAGCCGATCTGCCGCAACAGGTTCTTGCGCCACAGGATGTCATCGTCGCCTTCAATGTCCTTGGCACAGAAGCCATCCACTACACCCAGGATTGCTCGTCCCTGTTCTGTCTCAGCGAGAATCACTTCAACTGGATTGGCTGTTGCACAAAAAATACGGCAGACCTCTGGAACCATTTTGAGGCTGTTCAACACGTTCAGCGGATAGAAACCGTCGCCCAGGAAAATGATGAAACTATGGCCGGCGGCGATGGCTTGGGCATTCTTCTGTGCAAGGTCAATCATTGCGCTATCAGTGCCAGACCATCGCACCAGGCATTGGCCAGAAGCCTCACAAAAGGCCACGCCAAACTGGATGCCTGGCACGGTATTGACCAACGCTTCGTGGATGTCCTCGACGGACTTGATGAAGTGCGTCTGCCCCAAAATGAAGTTTGTCACATCCGGCTTATCGATTTTCAACGTGATGAGTTGCATTGCAAACGCCTCCTTTCACGATGTTGCTGCCAGCGCCTGGCAACAGATCAAGCATAGCTACTCATTTGTAATTGCTCAGCTCACCCCCCGCTTGCGCAGTGATCTGTTACTGCCCACAGAAAACCTGCACAATTACCGGTTCGCCGAAAAGGACTTCTTCATGCAACGCATTGTAATTCTGGGCAACGCCGGCAGCGGCAAATCGACTCTGGCGCGCGCGTTGGGCAAGCGCCTGGATGTGCCTGTCGTGCACCTGGATAAACTGTTCTGGGAGCCCGGCTGGATCGAGCCCGATGCCGAACAGTTCCGCCAACGTGTTGGCCACGCAGTGTCATCAGACGCGTGGATCTGCGAGGGCAACTACTCTCGGCGAACCTTTGATTTGAGGCTGCCACGCGCGCAGTTGATCATCTGGCTGGATACGCCACGCACTACCTGCTTTCGCCGGGTAATTGTGCGCAGTGTGTTGAACCGGCCTCGCGCCGATATGCCGGTCGGCTGCAGCGAGAAACTGGACCGGGCGTTCCTGACCTTTCTCAACTATGTATGGACTTTTGATCGTGACTACCGCCCCTCCATCGAGGCGATGCGCCTGGCCGTAGGGCCGCTTGTTCCAGTAGTCCATTTGCGCAGTGCTGAGCAGATTGCTGCGTTTCTGGCGCAGCCGCACGGGGTGAAGATTGCCGGGTAGCAACCTGTGCTCTCAAAACTCCGGAAATCCCCAATCTTGAAGGGGTGAGAGTTGGGATAGAAACTCCAGATGCTCGATAGTTTTGACTTTCTGTAGGTTCCTCAACTCCATTGCCCCGCCGAGGGCTAAAGCCGGTACAAATCCATACATCTCATCGCTACTCAACTGACCAAGCTTTTCCAGGGCAGGCTTGAATAATCCATTTAAGTCGTTGTGCTCGGGTCTAACGAATGCAAAAAACACACTAACCCCAAAGCTCAGCCTATCACCCGTGAATTTTGAGACACGACAAGAGTAACGCGCAGCATGAGTCGAAATAGTTAGGCACCAACCACTTTTTTCTCCCCACACATAAAGCTTGCCAAAAGCGCTTCGTGCAATGACATAGTAGTTATCTCGCAGATAAAACTCCGTACTCGCCAGCCAATGCTCCAGCAGGCCCTCATATTCTTGAGGATTGACAAGCCAAAATAGCCCCTCCGCGTAACCACCCCAACCAGATTCATGCCAATACTCAAGCAGCCGCTCAGGCAGTTTGTTTTCATAGTGAGCAATGCTGGACCCTGGAGCTTCCCGGTGATCAAAAACAGGACTGAATTTTTTGAGGAAAAAATCATAATACTCATCCATAATCATGATCCTACTTATACATTTCGAACTTAGTCTCCTCCGGACAGCGCAGTAGATGGCAGCTCGCCTCTTCAAAACTCTGGAAAGCCCCAATCCTGGAGGGGTGAGAGTTGTGATAAAAACTCCAGATGCTCGATAGTTTTGACTTTCTGCAGGCTCCTCAAGTCCATTGCCCCGCCAAGTGCTAAAGCCGGTACAAACCCATACATTTCGTCACTTTTAAGTTTGCCAAGATTTTCCAGGGCAGGTCTGAAAAGCCCTTCCAAGTCGTTGTATTCAGGTTCTAGAGATGAGAAAAACACCCTTACACCGAAATCTAGCCTATCACCTGCAAATATGGACTCACGGGTAGAGAAACGGCCCATATAAGTGGTAATTGTCAAGCAGTAAGCGCTTTCCTCACCCCACACATAGATCAATCCAAAGGCACTACGTGCAATAACATAGTATTTATCCTTCTGGCTAATTCCTGTACTAGCAAGCCATTGCTCCAACAGCACTTCATAGTCCTGAGGATTTACCGTCCAAAACAGCCCATCAGCGTACCCACACCACCCGTGCTCTCCCCAATATTCAAGCAGTTGATCAGGCAGTTTATTTCTGTATCGCTGGATACTTGAAAGCGGAACTTCCTGACGCTCTATTGCTGGGCCGAAATTCTTGATGAAAAACGCATAATCTTCATCCATAGCAAGGTCCTTATTTGCATCTTTCAAGTCGTGCGCTGATTTGTGTGGTACGGCGCATTGCCTCAGGCACATCATTTGCAGCTACATCCAGCCCGCCTATACGGCTAGGCCATTGGGGGCCAATACTAGAATTGACACGCCGATCCCCGAAACCACTAATGATGTCCTTCCCTCCCGCGAATAGATCAGGATTATGCAATGCGGCTAGGGTGGCCATTTTCTGGGATGCTATTTCCTGGGCCAAGAGTCTTGCTTGCTCCGCAGGCAATCCTTCCGACCGGAGCTTTTCACGAAACTTGCTCTCTATGTCAAGCCTAAGTGCTCGCCGAGCATCTGTAGCAACCTTCGAATTCCTAACAACCAGCTTATTCGTAAACGCATCCCTCCCCTTCAGATACTCATCCACGGTCAGCTCATTAAGTCCCTTCTGCTGCCCTGCCAACTGCCGGTCAAACTCCGCAATCTTGCTGGCGGGCATGTTGCTTGCGTTAAAGCATGGCACTTTATGCTCTGGCATGCCCACCGGATTTTTGCGCACTGGCGGTTGTGCTTGGCGATGCGCAGGTGACGCCGGCTCCTGCGGGTCATAAGCGCCTTTACGGGGGGCTGGTGGCTGCAGGTCCGGGTGCTTTTTCAAGGCGTCTTCGTGTTTGAGCATCCATTGCCCCAGCCGCGCACCCTTGGGGCTTGCCTGCATTTCCTGGGCAAGGACATGGGCATTGCCCCGGCCCCGGGTGAGGTAAGCAACCATGGCGCCCAGCAACAGCACCACAACTTCCTCGTGCCCACGCGCAATGTGGTGGGCAGCCCTTTGCAGGGCAAAGGGATCGTCCTGGCTGAACGGATTCAGGCCGTCGTCACCACGGGGGCCATTCCAGGCGATATTGATTCCGTCCAGGTAATACTCGCCAATACGTGGCAGGCCTTCGACGAAAAACTCGGCAACCGACACCAGCCCGAGCATCCCCAGTAACCAGGTACTGACTTGCAAGCCCATTGCCGCACCGGCCGCACCGAGGGGAATGGCACCCGCGCCTCCGGCAAAAAAACCCACCCCCGCGCCAATGGCGCCTCCGGTCACGGCACTGCCGACCACAATCATTGCCATCTGCGTGACCACCTCCAGCAACTCGGTGAGGATGCTGGCGATGTCGAGCGCGGAAAAACGTTGTCTCAACGTTTCAGCGGCTTGCCACTGCGCTCGATTAAATGCCGCCCTGACACTTGCGACGCGGCGAATGTTAAGGCCGATGCTGGGGACGAATTCATTGAGGTGGGTACGAAATCGACCTGCACCTTGAAAACCCATATCCCGGATGACCCGGTCCTCTATCTCGAACCACGAGGGCACGATGTTCCATAAAAACATTCGCTGTCTCCCTGACACTGCCTTGCTGCTGAGCAGCAACAGACGCTAGGGAGATAGGAGAACGCTGTCAAAAACGCGGTGTTTAATCGGCCGGGATGAATCAGAGAAGGATCCGACCCTCCGCCAGAATTGGGGCACTACACCCGCTCATCCAGACGCATCCCCGCTGTTTATAGAAAAATCCCCCACCGCTGCACACAGCCCAATAAGAAATATTTAGAAACATCTCATTAATAAGCCTGAACTTTTATTCCGCCTTGAGCACATGGCCCATCTGTTGCGATGGCCCCTCCAAGCGCTGCAGCTGCCGTCTCCACTTTGGGGGCGGCAGGTTTCGCCGTTTCGGCATGACGCGAGGGGAAAAGCATGAAAAACGCTACACCAGGGGTGTATTCGCGAAGCTGTTTGTGGGGGCCGGGGGTGGTCTCGGTGATGTTGATCAGCGCCAGCCTGGCGTCGGTCAGTGCAGCCCCCCTCGATGATTTCGGCCCACCGCCACCGACCGACCCGTCCGCTTTCACTAACCCACCCGCCGACCCGAAGGCCGCGCTGGAGGCCCTGGAAAAAATGGCGCCAGCCAACCAGGGCGCGCTGGCCTTGCCCAATGGCGTATTTGGCGACCGCAACACACCGCGGGCCGATAACGTGCTGCCGCCCGCCGCACAGACCTCGTTCAATTTCCCTACCAACGGCAAACCCAGCCCTTTGTTCGGGGCTCTGCCGTTTACCCAGCAATTGCTGTTGTTCGAAGAATTCGGCACGGAAAAATTCGACCCGACACTGCCGACGCCACCGCTGAAGTTCCCGGTACCCAAGGTCGGTCCCGCCCCGCAACAGGACCCCAACAGCGTTGCCCGCAGTGCGCCTTCCATCACCGAGCTGGATGATTTCATGCGCCAGCCGGGACTGTTCCCGTTTCCATCACAGTATTCCAACGTGCTCGATCGCAACCCCTGGAAGGCGCAAATCGAAGACTTCCTCAATCGTTATCCGGTGGGCTCTCCCGCCGAAGGCCGGCCACCGGGAAAAGGCTGGTCGCATCAGCGCTGGAACGAGTTCTTCCCTCAGGTCGATTTCAAAACCGTGCAGACCGGTGCGCGGCTCAACCTCGGTCTGCGCGACCGCGGGCAATTGCACAATTACGCGGTTGGCGAGTTCGGCCCCGGCGGGCTGTACTACCAGACCTCCGACATCCCGACCACGACCGGCACCACCCGCGGCATCGACACCCGTTTCCATCCGAACATGCCGGTGCAGAATCACAACTCGCTGTGGACCTTCGACGGCACCTTCCCGGTCAAGCTGCTGATGGCCCGTTACGGTCAACCGCTGCTGATGCGTCACTACAATGGCCTGCCGATCGACCCCGCAGCCAACGCCGGCTTCGGTCTGCACACCATCAGCACCCACGAACACAACGGCCACGCCCCCGCCGAAAGCGACGGCTACACCAATGCGTTCTTCTTTCCGGGGCAGTACTACGACTACCGCTGGCCGCTGCAACTAGCCGGCTACGACACCATCAACACCGACGCCCATGACCCGCGCGCGGCGTTCCCCTGCTCGCCGGGAGAAAAGCTGTTCGTCAACGACCGCAGCCCTGGCCTGAAGACCTGCGACAACGGCAGCATCAAGATTCGCGGCGACTGGCGCGAAACCATGAGCACCCACTGGTTCCACGACCACATGCTCGATTTCACCGCGCAGAACGTCTACAAGGGCAATGCGGTGATGATGAACTACTACAGCGCCCTGGATCGCGGCAACGAAGCCCTCGACGATGGCGTCAACCTGCGCCTGCCCAGCGGTTCGGCGCTGGCCTGGGGCAACCGCGACTACGATGTGAACCTGTTGGTCGCCGACAAGGCCTGGGACGAAAAGGGCCAGTTATGGTTCAACCCGTTCAACACCGATGGCTTTCTCGGCGACCAGATCCTGGTCAACTGGCAGTACGAGCCGCGCCTGAAAGTGCGGGCGCGCAGCTATCGCTTGCGTATCCTCAATGGTTCGGTGTCGCGCTACTTCAAGTTTGCCGTGGTGCGTGAAATCGCCGGCAATGGTGGCGAGTTCCCGGGGCCGTCCGGCTCTGGTGTGTCCTATGCCCGTGTGCCGTTTCACCTGATCGCCAACGACGGCAACATCATGGAACACGCAGTGCCGTTCGACGGCAGCATGGACCTGGACGGCGATGGCGACCGTCAGAACCACAACGCCATCCTGCCCACCCAGGGCATCGCCGAACGTTTCGACATCATCATCAATTTCGCCAAAAACGGGATCAAGGCCGGCGACAAGATCTACTTCGTCAACCTGATGGAGCACAAGACCGGCAAGGGCCCGGAGAAAAACCCGTTGAGCCTGGCCGACGTGCTGTCGGAGAAGTACAAAGCGGTGATCAAGCAGACCAGCAAAGGCCCGCAATGGGACAAGGGCGATCCGGCGGTGGGCAAGTTCCTGCAATTGCTGGTACAGCCTTACAGCGGCCAGGACCTGAGCATGAATCCGGCCGACTTCGAACCGGCAAAACCGGGAAAACCTGCGGGTAAATACATGATCCCCTTGACCCTCGATCGCGACGACCCGGCCGTTCAGGCCAGACTCAAGGCAGCGCGGCATCGCGAGTTCATTTTCGGCCGCTCCGATGGCACCGACGAAGCACCGTGGACGATCAAGACCGATGGAGGCTTCGGTTACAACATGGACCCGCGGCGCATCAGTGCTGCCCCGCAACTGGCCAACGGCCCCACGGACGCAGGTTTCTCCGGCGACGGCACGCTGGAAGTGTGGAAAATCGTAAACGGTGGCAATGGCTGGAACCACCCGGTCCATGTGCATTTCGAAGAAGGCATCATCCTCAGCCGCGACGGCAAGGCGCCACCGGAATGGGAGAAATGGGCGCGCAAAGATGTCTATCGCATCGGTGAAGGGATCGACAGTTCAGTCGATGTCGAAATGGCCATTCACTTCCGTGAGTTCGCCGGCACCTACATGGAGCACTGCCACAACACCCAGCATGAGGACACCTCGATGTTGCTGCGCTGGGACGTCGAGCATCCGGGTCAGTTCCAGTTGATGCCAACCCCGCTGCCTGGCTGGGACGGTGTCACTTACGTCAACTCTGCCGCGTTGCCGACGTTCCGCACCGGCGACCGGGACGACAACAACCAGGGCGATAACAAGAAGCCACAGGCCAACCCCGACAGTGCTGCCAGCAGCAATGGCCGGCCGCTGATCATCAATGTGCTGGCCAACGACACCGACCCCGACGGCAACCTGCCGCTCAAAGTGGTGGACCTGACCCAGCCCGACTCCGGCCTGGGCACGACCAGCACCGATGGCGTGCGCGTCACCTATACACCGCCGGCCATTGTCCCTGCGCCGTTTACCGCGACCTTCACCTATAACGCCAGTGATGCCAAGGACGCGGTATCGGAGAAACCGGCGACGGTATCGGTGGCGGTCAGTGCCGCAGCGGTCAGCGAGGAACTGGTGATCAGCAGTGCCTCGGTCACCGCCCGCAGCAACAGCCGCTACACCTGGGAGCTGGCGGGTACGACGTCACTCGCTACCGGGAACACGATCACGGTGACCGCCTCGACCGTCGCCGGCCCGCTGAGCCTCGGCACGGCGATGCTCAGCCCTACGGGTTCCGGAGCACGCTGGCGGATCTCGGTGACTACCACCGGTAGCGCGCCGACGAGCAACCCGACGGTGACCGTCAACTCGTCCGCAGGCACGAAGGTGACGGCGCCGATAGTCGTGCGCTAGTGGGTGGAGATACCGTGTTGCCCTTTACCGGGCAACTGCTGAAATCGGGGCCAAACGCTTGGCCCGATTTCAGCACACCGTAAATGAGGTGGAACATTTTACGCACGGCGGCACAGACGTTCTGCTTACCCACCTGCTAAAAAGTTAACCAGTTTAGCGTCAGATATAACAATCCATGCTAACAGACAACACAACTAGTCGAGGTTATAAAAGGGACGGCGATACTACGGGGTTCATCTATGCTGCTAGTGACAGCCGAATCGTTAGGGCCCTCCACCTGGAGACCACACGAAATGCAAGCAAAAATAGTGCGTTGCGGGAAGTTCAGTAACAGGCTTTTGAAGCTCCCCCTATTTGCGACGCTATTGCTTTTTGTGATCTGCACTCAACATGTGAATGCTGCAACAAGTGCTAAAGCAAATACGGCGCCGCATGAAAATGTAGCAGAGGCCCATACCAAACAACACGCTCAGGCTGGAGGCAGCGTTTCAGCCAAGCACTCTTTCAGCCCTGCAAGAAATCATGAAGCTTTACTGAACGGGTCACCGCGAGACGCAAGAGACTGGATAAATAATCTATCAACCATAGAGTTAGAGTTCCACCTCGGTTCGCTGAACCATGACACCTTGGGAAAGATGGAAATAGAGCCAACCTTTCGAACAGGAAGCGAAACCGGAATGCAATTACAGCAACTCAACAGCATGACCGAGATTAATAGAAAAAAATATATCGATTACATCACATCAAGCATAAGCGAACAGACCAAAAATTTCGTACTTAACTTAAAACCTGGCGCCGCAGACCTTTTGCTTGAATTTGCGCATGACAAAGGGATCAAAGAGCAAGACCCCTCAAAATTAAACACTGAAGTCATTCAGGAATGGCAGCGCGCATTGAGCAAGGAGCTAAAAGAACTTTCAGACAAATTCCCATTGCACGATGAGTCTGGATATGAATTGCGCAAAACAATTCTGCAAATGACAAGTGATCACTCACTGCTTTCCAGCGCTCATGAAAACGAATACGCAAAAAATGCACTTTATGACTATCTGAAAACCTCCGGCCTCTCAAAATATGGTATCGAGCGGTGGGATTTCAGAGCAGAGCACTATGAGGCTTTGTGGGAAGTTCTTCATCGGCTGAATGATCCAATACCAGGCGGTGAGCCAGAATTGGTTTTCTTTCTGGATTCGGCTTTAGCCCGATCATCAATCGTTAAAATGAGTGAAGCCTGGACTGAGCAAGGCCACCTGGATCCGCGCCTGTTGAGCCATCAAGATAGTAGTCGATTTCTTTCGGAGTTTTCGGGAAAAACCTTGATCCTGATTGGTCATATTGAAAACCGGCAGTTTGTCCAAGATCGTGGAGCGGGGCAGGATCCGCTGAGACTGGATATCCCGGCCCTTATTGAGCAAGCACAGCAGCGTGGTGTTTTCCTGGTACCTATAGGTTGCAACTCCGCGAAAGAAGGCGCCTTCTTTGGCTTTACACGACCGATTCATAGTGACGAGGTGGCTGAGCTTCTTAAAGCCATTCCTGTTGGTACATTGTCGCTTGGGGCGTTTCTTTCATCCTTCAACAAAATAGGCTCCATATCGATTGACGCTGAAAATTTCAATCAGTATTTAGAGGTTACCGTGCACAAATCGACAAGTGCCGGTGACATAAAAGACGAGAGCGCGATTACCGTTGCCCGTTACGCTTCTCCGCTCCGAGGAAGCAATGCTCCATTTAGCGCCTATCAAGCCTCTTGGGAGTCGGCTAACCGACCTATTACCGACTCCGGAGGGATTGGAGCTTGGCGGGCCAGTTACAGGTCGGGCCCCATTAAGACCTTGTTTGGCACAGGACTGACATTGGCACTTTGTGGCGCGGCATGGATACACATTAGAAAGAATATAATTCGCCGCCGCAAGCTAATTTCCAGATCTGAGATGTGGGCGCTACGAGGGGTATTTGCTGTTGCTTTTATTTTTTTTGCTGGTGCATTGGTTCGTATATTTTGGACTATCGGCTGGATGACGCTGGCTTTAGCAGCCGCATTTTTCTTGGCCTGTATTCTTGAGCCGGACAAAAAGGAGCGCGCATGAACAGTAAAGTCCTGGTTGGCTACCTTGAGGCGTCCAACCCTACAGCACTTGGCTTTCTGAGAAACAAATTCCCCGAAAGCAAACAAATGCTCTCAGGCGCAATGGATTTCGGAGGAGATAACAAAAACCCTACGAAAACCGAGCCTCCAAATCGGACAGCCAGCTTTGAACTAATAAAGGAAACGGTCGAACAACTAATTAAAGACATCGACTCTCTGGTTCTGGTCATGAAATCCAGCATGTTGCTTGTGCGCCGAATTCGCTTGAGCAGCTCAGTCGTCGCAGCCGCCACAGGGGTTATCAGTGCAGCGCTTGCCTTCATGGCCCAAGGCACCCCTTTAGCGAGTGACAAGGTTGCTGTTGGTGTCGCTGCGGTAACTGCTCTCAGTGGATTTCTAGGCGTGTTTGCTGAGCACTTTGAGCGCACTCCAATAGGTGTGAAGTTTGGCGGAGTGGAAGAGCTGACGAGTTTGGTGAATATGCGAACAGACGTCGAGAGAATATCGATTCGTACTCGCCATGACGACCTGAACCCGTGCTCTGAGGAAGAGATAAAACAATCGCTCGGCCTTGTCACTGACATAACACTGAAGGTACTTCGCTTAAAATACCTCAGCCCGAGTTGAAGCTTCGACAAAAAGCGTCCAATGAGTCTACTGACAATCAAGTTACGTTTACTTGCGAGTCATGAACTTGATAGTGCCAAACATCGTCATTCTTCGACGATACTCGAGACTGACCAACAGGGATAATTCTTCGGCAGATGTGCACCCTACCAGAATGAAAAGCCACCAACGAGGACCACCCCCCTCTGGCCCTCTTGCCGCAACAATGCCTGCGAAACTCAAATACTCATCTGGCTCACCACCGCCTTCAGCAAGGGCGCAGCTTGCTCGTCAGTCATCGCCGGATACACCTGCATATCCATCAGGTCGCTCCAGTCCAGTACCCATTTGAGCACCAGGCTGACGTCATCGGTTTCGGCCACGGCAAAGCCCTGGCGGCTACCAATGGCATGCCAGCGGCCAAGGACTTTGAGGTTAGCGGGTGGAACGCCGCCGGTCTGAACGAAGCGGGCCAAGGCAGCGTTGCGGTTTTCCGTGGTGACGGTCCAGTGAATGATGTACAGCATGGGGCACCTCCCGGTCGGGATCAGCGCCTGTTCGCCACACCTGGCTGCAGGGCGCCGAGGCCACAGCAGGCGGCTGCCATACAGGTGTGTTCATGCCTCGCCAACCACGCCTGAAACTACAGGTTCAACTATTAGGAATAGCAGAGATTCAGAGGGAAGGCTTGCTCCCACCGGCAAGCGCTTTTCCCACCAGGGACGATCAGGTGTTTTTGCCGGCAGCCAGAAAATGGGCAACCAGCGCATTGGCATGACCATGCCCCAGACCATGCTCAGTCTTCAGCCACGCCACCATCTCCATGTGCTTTTTACCACTGACTGTTTGCAGCAGCTCCAGCCAATGAGTGATGGGTTGCCCGTACTTTTTTTCAATCGAAGGAAAGTACGAAGCAGGTCCTTTGACTTTTGCATCTTCGCTCACGGTGCACACTCCTGTTCCATCGGTTTCAGCGAAACTCCGCATAAGGCTTGAGCGGATTCACCGGCAACGGCAGGTTGCCCTGCCACGGGTCAAAGCTGTAACGCAGGTACAGCAACGCGCGATTGGGTGAATAGTCTTCGCTGCGCTGCAGGGTGAACCCGCCGCCCAGCACCCAATGGTCATCCAGACGCCGTTCAACCATCGCCTGGGCCAGATAGCCCAGCCCTTGGTTGTTGTCACCTTCACGCGTACCGTCGATGTTGCCTTGCGCCCCACCATAGTGGTTGACGATGTCGTCGTTGACCGAAGACAGCGGGAAGGTACGCTCATCGTCACTGCGCGCCCAGGAGTAGCCCAGCGAGCCTTCCAGGTACACCGACCAGTCAGGGTTGCGCCAGGCGTAGCTGACCGGCACGCCGAACGACAGGTAGCGCTGCGGGCTGTAATAGCCGCCCTGGCCCAGGGTGTAGCCGCTGAGGTTGCGGTCGTAGTGCCAGGTCATGGCCGTGGCACCGATGCGCAGTTCTTCGTCGACACGGTTGATCAACCGGTAGTAGTAACCGCCCATGGCACGCCAGCGCTTGTTGTCTTCGACGTTCTTGCCTTGCAGCCAATGGTAGCCGAGGCTGGCCCACACACCATCGTCCAGGCCCCGATCACGGCTCAGGCCCAGGGTAAGTCCGGTAGCCGTCACCCCCCCCCAGCTGATGCCGGTGCGCGGGTCCTCGGCGCCGGCGTAAGACAGCAACGAGTTATTCATCGGCCGCCGCGAACCGGTCAGCGACCAGCCGATGCCGTGGGCCTTGCCATCGAAGGTGACGCCGCCCAACAGATTCTGTACCTCGAAGCCCATGGGCGAAGTGCCGATGTCGGCGCTGATGCCATCGCCCTGCCAGCCTGCAGCGAGGGTGACACCATCAGCGGTTTCCTTGCCGCCTGGGCAACCCGTGTTAGTCACACCTTCCCCGCCAAATGAACAACTGCCGAAGGCTTCGTGGTGCCGGCCGTCGGCATCGGTATCGAAGCTCGCCGCACGCAGCCCCACCTGCTCGACACGGGCAAAGCCAAGGCCATCGCCTACCGGCATCTGCGCATGGACCATGGTGGTCGAGGTGGTGAGATCGGAAATACCCTCGGCACCATCGTTGTCGCGCCAGCCGTAATCCTGCTGGACCGTCACGGTCGGACTCTGGCGCTGATAGCGCTTGTCGACATCCTGGCGCAGGCTTTGCCGCAACCAGTCGTCTTCATCCTTGGCGCGACTGGCACGGGTCAAGGCGATGTCATCGCGCGGGCTGGCCTGTTCGGCGCTCAGCAACCCGGCATCGCGCATGGCCAGTGCGTAGTAATCCAGCGCCTGATCGGCCTGTGCGTTCGGTACCATGCGCGCCAGGTCGCGGTAGAGCAAGGCGTCCGGGCTGGTCTTGCGCCGGGCGACGTCGGCCAGCAGCACCCGCGCCTTGTCACGCTCGCCCACGGCGGCCCAGGCATTGCCCAGGCGCCGGCGCTCGTCGACGCGGTCTACGGGTATCTGCGGTTCATGCTGCTGCAGGAGCTGCCGTGCAGCAGTGATTTCACCCCGTTCGATCAGCACCTCGATATGCCCCAGGCGCGCCTGGGTATCGTCCGGTTGCAAGGTCAGGATACGGCTGTAGTAACCATCGGCGGCGCTCAGGTCAGCCGACTGCCGCGCCCAGCCGGCCAGTTGCTGCAGGTCGCCAATCTGTTGCGCGACGGGCTGGTTGGCAGCCAGTTGCCCTTCCAGCACGGCCATTGCCCCGGCAATGTCGCCGCTGTCGGCGAGCGCGCGGGATCGATCGAGAACAACCTGACGCTGCAAGCGTTTGTGCAAGGCCTGCATGCTGTCGTTCCACTGCCTGGCGGGCACCTGTTCAAGGGTGTCCAGCCCGGCCTGACTGCGCCCGTCCGCCTCCAGGTACAAACCATGGGCGAAGCGTGCAGTCGGCTCCTGGCCCTGGCGCGACAGCAGATCGGCGAACACCGCATCGGCTTGCTGCCCCTTGCCCTGCATGCGCAAGGCACGCGCCAGGTCGCTGGCCAGCCACGGGTCGTTCGGCGCCAGCTGACGGGCCTGGCTCAATTGCCGCTCGGCGCCCGCCCAGTCCTGGCGCTCCAGCGACTGCCGGGCCTGGCTGCGCAACAGCTCCAGTTGCGAACTGCCAGGCGACTGACCACCGGCGGACTGCGCAGCCCACTGGCGCTGCTTGGCCGGCAAGCTGGCGACATAGCGCGAATAACGCGCCGGCGATTGCGCCTGGTACAGCCGCGACAAGGCGCGCACGGTGTTTTCGTTGCCCGGCTGCAAGCGCGACGCCTGCAGATAATACTGCTCGGCGCGCGGCAGTTGCTTGCGCGCCATCGCCATGTTACCCAGGCCGAGCAGCGCCAGCGGCTCCTTGGGATCGCGGCGGGCGGCCTCTTCATACGCCTGTTGGGCGACGTTGTAATTGCCTGTGTTCAGCGCCTGACGACCGCGCTGCATCAGCAGCCAGTACTCGGTGGACGCCAGCAGCTCGTGCCATTTACTGAGGATGTAGGTGTCCTGTTCTTCGGCGACCGCCTGTTTGAGCCAGTCGACCGCCTCCTGACGACGGCCCTGACGTGCCAGGGCCAGGCCCAGGTAACCCTTGAGGGTGGCGTCCTTCGGGTACGCGGCCAGGGCCTTGCGCAGGTTGCGCTCGGCCAGCGCTGGTGTGCGCTTCTCTACCAGCATGCGGATACCCAACTGACCGGCGCGCCAGGCCGGATCACCGGTGAGTTTCTGTTGCCCGGCCAGCAGCTCCTGCACTTGCACCTGGTGAGCGTCCCCGGGGTAGCGTTCAAGGAATGCCTGCCAGGCACGGACGCTGGCATCGCTGACCGGTTGCTTGCTCAGGTAGGCGTACTCCAGGCCGGCAGCGAGGTTGCGCGACTGGCTTTCGCCAGCCATGCGCTTGACCACGGCCAGGGCCTCGTCGTTGCGTTTGGCACGAAACAACTGCTCGGCAAGAAACTGCTGCAGCTCGGGACTGCCCGGGTACTGCTTGTCCAGGGTGTAGAGGTGGTCGATGGTGGTCGGCAACTGGTCGGGCAAGCGGCTACGGATGCGCCAGTACTCCAGCGCCAGCTCCAGGCTTGGCGGTTCGCCCTTGCCAAAGGCCGCCTCATAACGCGTCAGCGCCTCTTCGAAACGCCCGGCGGTAGCCAGCAGGCGGATCTGTTGCAGGGTCTGCTCGCCCTCCCCGCTGTTCATTTCCAGCAGGCGCAGCATCTGCCGGTCTTGCGGGCTGTCCGGAGCCAGGCGATGCAGGTCGGCATACAGTTGCCGGGCGCGGTCGATTTCGCGGGTGCGCACCGCCTGGCGGATCGAGGCGGTGAGCGCGTCGAGGTTGTTCGGCTCCAGCAGGCGCAAGCGCGCCAGGGAGTCTTCCACCAGGCTCTCGCGGTGCGTGGCTTCACCCAGGCGAATCTGCTGCATCAGCCATTCGCGCTGTTCGCTACGATCAGCGGGCTGGGCCAGCAGCGTCAGGGGTACCGCACTCAGGCACAGTAAGGTTGTCAGTTTTCGCATTGCGCTTTTTCCCAGCCTGGCACCAGTCTTCCTTTGGCGTCGAATCGATAACGACGCTCATCCCATCCCTGGCCAAACAGGCTCAGTACGCGGTTGTAATAACCGCTGGCCGGCGATTGCACCAAACGTTGACGCTGCTGTTGCAGGCCGTGCTGTTCTTTCAACGCCGCCAGCAGCGGCAGCAAGGCGGCAGAAAAACCTACCGGCCCGTAGCCGCTGGCCTCACCCGTTTCGACATTGACGGTTTCCGGCGGAACGCCCTGTTTGAGGGTCAAGGCAACCATTGGCCGGTAGCGTTCAAGCAACGCCTGGCGGCCGCTGGCAGAGGGATCGAGCATGCCCAGCCACAGGTACACGCGGATGGCATCGTAGCTACCCTTGGCGCCGTTGACCGGATCACTGGCCAGGCTGCCGTTGTCGCGCACCGCCAGCCAGTCGGGCGCCAGGCCCTTGGGAGCGCTGTCGAGCAGCAATTTGCGGCTGTTGCGGGCCAGTTCCTCCCAGAGCGGCGCCAGTTCGGCAAAACGCTCCAGCACCTGCGGCGGCAAGTAGCTGGTGTTCAGCCGGGTGCCCTGTGCGGTGGTAAAACCGCGATCACCCGGCAGCACCATCACACCGACGCCGGGCAGCGGCCGCACGGTCTGTGCGGCAACCCGCCAGAGCACCTGGATGGCCAGTTCGCGGTACTCGGCCACGGCCCACAAGCGCCCGGCCTCCAGCAGGCTGTAGGCCAGCCACAGGTCGGCATCGCTGGCGTTGTTAGTGTCCAGCACGCGCCATTTGCCTTTTTCGTCCTGACCCCACTTCCACGCCGGCAACTGCTTGCTCAGGTTGCCACCGGCGAGGTTGTTCTCGGTCCAGTTGAGCAGTTGTTTAAAGCGCTCGTGATCGTTCGCCACCAGGGCGAAGAACAGCCCGTACGTCTGCCCTTCCGAGGTGCTGATGCGCCCTTGGGCCGGGTCGATCACCCGCCCGTCAGGGCTGACCAGGTCAGCCTTGAACTGCTCCCAGGCCGGCCAGCAACCGGCCGTCGCGAGCGACGCGCACAGCCACAGCGCACCGCCCAGCAGCCACTTCGAAGCGGTCATTCCTTGCCCTCAAGCAGACGCCGGCGCGCGACCCAGGCCAGCAGACGCCAGGCCACCACCCCCAGCAGGACAATGCTCAGCACCGCGCCCAGGGCCAACAGCACCGGATGGTAAGAAAGCTTCAACCAGAGCAGCATCCACCACGGCAGACGACCGACGAAGTATGTGTCACCAACATAGTGGCTGCTGACGCCACTGCTGCGGATCAGGCTGACCGAACCGCGGATATGCTCATTGAGCTTGCCGGGATCGGTCAGGGCCTGGCGCAGCAGCGTGTAGTCGGCATCGTCGCTGGCCAGCAGCGCAACGATGCTGCGTTGCGAGTGAAACGGCGACTGCATGCCGGTGATCGCCGCAATCGGTGCGCGTGCGATCACCTCGACCTGGCTGGCGGGTTTGTTACGCACATCTTCACGCAAGCGCTGCACGCTGCTGGCATCCAGCGGCCACGGCGAACGTGCCTGGCGCAGCCAGTCGCGCGAACGGTCGAGCAGCAGGTTCAGCTCACGGCCATTGCCGTTGCGCAAATCGTCCGGCAGCGGGCCCAGCACCAGCAGATCGGCATCAGCCTTGGCGGCCACCGCCCAGTCGTCAGCCAGTTGCAGCCCGAGTGCCGGGTAGCCAATACGCGAGGCCATCCCGGCGACCAGATCGAGCATGGTGCCCAGCTGCAGCTCGTTGGGCTTGCCCGGCATCAGCAGCAGGGTCTGCGACAGGTCGGCCATGCGGCTGAACGGGAACGCACTACGGGCGAACGCGCGCAGGTCGGGCATGGCGATGTAGTGGTAGTAGCCGGACAGATCGATGGTCGAGTTCTCATCGATGGCCGCCTGCACGTCGGCCGGCAGGAAGGTCTGGCACTGGCCGTTCTGGGCGTTGCCGACCTTGCTGGCGAAGCTGAAGTCGTAGCGCAGCTTGTTGCGGTCTTCGACTTTTGCTGCCGGTACCAGGGTTTTGTCGGACAGCGTCGAGGTATCCGCGGAGAACACCCGCGAGCGCAGTTCCTGCAACGCCGCGCCCATGCCATCGGAACCGGGCAACGGAATGCTGCCGACGAAGTGGTCGTTGAGACGGATGGTCAGGCGTGATTCATCGGTCACCACCGGTGGCGTGTAGCGATACAGGGTTTGCACGGCAACCCCCTGATTGCGCCAGACGAACAGATCAGGCGGCACGTTGAGCGACAGTTCGATCGGCTGCGGGCGCAGGCCGTTGACCTGCAGCTGGCCCGGGTAATCCTGCAGTTCGGCGAAGCGCACCGGGCGGTCGGTGCGCACCCAGTTCGGCGCATCGTATGGTTCGCGTGGCTTGAGTTCCTGAACCCCCTGCACTGCCACCCGCGAGCCACGGAACAGGTCGGTGCCCACCGCCAGTGCCGAGGCGGCCTTGACCAGGTCGTCTTCGTTGCGGCCCAGCACCAGCAGCACCTTGCTGTAACGGTTGTCCGGGTGGGTGATCTGCTGGATCACCGGCCCGTCTACCGGCGGAAAGCGCTCAAGGTCGGCCAGGAACGCCGGGCGCCGGTCGTTGGTGGCGAAGACGATGCTCGGCAGCGGTTGCGTCGCGGTCTGCGCCGGTAGCTGGTTGTAGAGCACCGGGAAGGTCGCCATGCGCCATTTCGCCTTGCTGCCGAAATACGAAGCCAGAATCGCCGCAGCCTTCTGCTCGCCTAGCCCGGGGCTGCCGGCGAAGACCATGGGAATGCTCAGCTGGTCAGTGTCGCGCGCATCAAAATACGGCAGCGGGAAATACGCCAGGTCGTTGTCGGTGACCAGTGCCTGTTCATCGACGCGGATCACGCTTTTGCGGCTGACGTTCAGCCACAGCGAACTGTGTGCCGGGTCTTCGCAGATGTCGGTGTAGTGGCCGACGAACTCCACGCGCACGCGGTTGAAGTCCTGTACCAGTTTCGGGTCGAGGGCCATGCGTTGCTGGCGCGGCTGGCCGATGTCGTCGGCACTGATCGGCACCACGCCCATGAGCTCGTCGTTGAGGTACACCCGCAGGTGCGACAGGCGTGGCACCAGCGCCGGCGACGGGGTGAAATTCAGTTCCAGCTCGACGCTGCTGGCGAGGCGGTCGCGGCGCAGGCTGAATTCGATCTGGTCGCTGTTGCGCACGCCCATCAGCAAACTGTCGCTACCGCGTCCCAGGCTCTCGAAGGTTTGTGCACGCAACCAGTGGGGTACCTGTGGCGCGGCAGTAGTGATGGCTGGCTGCTCTTCGGCAGCCAGGGTGAACGGCAAGCCCATGGCCGCAACTAGCAGAGCCAGGGTCCATGGAGACAGGAATGAACGCTTCATGTCGTACTCTTCATTGAGTCGGAGGGAATGGGACGCGGCATCCGCGGGAAGAAACTGAGCAACCAGCGGGTTGCGCCAATGATCGGCATGGCCGGCAGGCGCACCCAGGCCGGGGCATATTCGATGACCCGGTAGTAGCCCATGGCGCCCAGCGCCAGCACATCGAAGAAACTGCGCAGGGGGCGGTCCGGTACATGGCTGTCGCTCCAGCCAAGCCAGTTGTCGGCGCGGGCGAAGGTGCACTGTACGTAGTCGATGCGTTGCTGCACGGTCAACTCTGCCAGGCTGATACCGACCTGGCGCTCGACGCTGCGCATGACCCGGCCGGGGAACACGAACTCGCGCCCGGCCCGCTCCAGCACCAACTGCACCTGGGTGTCCGGCGCCATCGCGCGGGCGCTTTCCAGCTCGATCCCGGCACCGCTGTCGGAGTAGTCGTAGAGCAGCCCCGGATAGAGGTGGCCGTCCGCCAGGCGCAAGGCCGCCGGCAGCTTCACCGGTACGCGCTGGAAGCGCCGCACCTGGCGAACTTCAGCCGCTACCGCCAGGGCCGCACCGATCAACAGCAGGTTGTAGATCACCCACAGCGAACTGACGATCACCGTGCCGTACTCGTTGCTCGGCCCGTAGTAGAAGCGCCACACCGCGAAGGCCAGGCCTACCACGTTGAACGCGGCCAGCACCAGGTAAGGCCGGGCGATGCGCCAGTCGAGCCGGTCGCTCTCGTTCATGCCGCCCTTGACGGTGACGTCGAAGTTGCCGCGTTTGGGCGAAAACAGCGCCACCAGAGTCGGACGCATGATGTACCAGGCCAGCACCGACTCGTAGACCTCGCCCCAGAAGGTTTGCCGGTACGGCCCCTGGACCCGCGAGTTGACCAGGCTGGCATGCAGCATGTGCGGCAGCACATAGAGCAACAGCAACACCGCCGGGGCATAGATCACATAGGCGTGCAGCAGCAGGAACGCCAACGGCGCGGTGAGGAAGACCAGCCGCGGCAGCCCGGACAGGAAGTGCAGCATGGCGTTGGCGTAGCACAGGCGCTGGAACAGGCTCAGGCCCTTGCCCAGTAACGGGTTGTCCATGCGGAAGATCTGCACCATGCCGCGTGCCCAGCGAATACGCTGACGCACATGGGCCGCCAGGCTGTCGGTGGCCAGGCCTGCCGCCAGCGGGATGCGCATGTACGCCGAGTTCCAGCCGGCGCGGTGCAGGCGCAAGGCGGTGTGGGCGTCTTCAGTGACGGTCTGGGTGGCGAAGCCGCCGATGTCGTCCAGCGCCGCGCGGCGCAATACCGCGCATGAGCCACAGAAGAACGTGGCGTTCCACAGGTCATTGCCATCCTGAATCAGGCCATAGAACAACTCGCCTTCGTTGGGTTTGCGGCGGAACGAGCCGAGGTTGTGCTCGAACGGGTCGGCGGAAAAGAAGTGGTGCGGCGTCTGCACCAGGGCCATTTTCGGGTCCTGGAGAAACCAGCCGACGGTCAACTGCAGGAATGCCCGCACCGGGATATGGTCGCAGTCGAACACCGCGACCAGATCGCCGGTCAATTGCTCCAGCGCGTGGTTGAGGTTGCCCGCCTTGGCGCCGCGGTTATCGTGACGGTCGATGTAACCGACCCCGATCTCTTTGGCGAACGCCCGAAACGACGCGCGGGCACCGTCATCAAGGATAAACACCTTGAGCTTGTCGCGCGGCCAGTCCAGGCCGAGGGCGGCCATGACCGTGGTGCGCACCACCGACAGATCTTCGTTGTAGGTCGGGATCACCAGATCGACGCTCGGCCACAAGCGCCGGTCTTCTGGCAAGGCCAGCACCGGCCGGCGCAATGGCCAGACGCTTTGTATAAAACTGAGGATCAGCACCAGCCACGAATAGGTCTCGGCCAGCAACAGGATCATGCCCAGGATCAGGTCGAGGTTGCTTTCCCAGTGCAGCGTCGAGGTGTAGCGCCACCACAGGTAACGGCAGGAGATGGTAATCGACAGAATGATCATCATCAGGGTCGGAAAGCGCCCGGGCATATAGCGCATCAGCAGCGCCATCGCCCCCAGGGTGACGACGAATACCAGCTGTGCGTAGAGGTTGAACGGCGAGGTGATGCACAGCAGCGCGATGACCATCCCGACCACTGCCAGGGTCCAGTAGAACACCCGCTCGCCGGTCGAGCCGCTCGCCTTGATCCGCCGTTGTGTCTGCGCCAGGGCGTCGCTGCGGCCGATAAGCCGCGGCAGTCTGCGCATCAGCCCCACCAGCGGCAGGCGTACCCGTTGCACTGTGGTGTACAGTCCACGCCCCAGGCGTTGCCCCCAGCGAATGCCTTTACCCCGTTTCAGGTCGGCACCCCGTGCCGGACGCGCCGGCCTTAGCAGCAACAGCCAGAGGGTCTGTACCAGGCCCCGCAGCGGGTCGCCCAGGCTCGGACGCTTGTGCGCAAGCTGCGGGTAGTACTGACGCCAGTTACGCAGCAAGCGTTGCCACTGCGGCGAGTCCAGGCGCAGAAACACCCAGGCCAGACTGGCACCGATGCTGAGCACAACGGCCGTGAACGGACGGGCGCCGCGCTGGCGGTAGGCGCGATAGCGATTCATACGCGCTGTGCCTCCTGTGCCAGTAGCCAGGTCGCCAGGCTGCGCACGTCATGGCTGGCAAGGGAGTCTGGCGCGTAATGGCCCACCGGGCTCTTCCAGGCCAGCGCACCGGCCATGGCCTCGTCGCGGTGGATCACCTGGGGAATCAGTTGCGCATGGCGTTCGCCCCAGAGCAGCAACAGGTCGCGTTGCAACTGGCTGATCGGGTCGAAGCGGTTGACCAGCAACAGGTCGTCGCCCGCCCCTTCGGTGCTCAGCAAGGCATGGCAAGCGGCGTCCGTCTCGACCACCCGGACACGCAGCGTCGCCTCCGGCAACAGCGGCAGCGCCGCTTGCCCGGCGGGTTGCGTGGCAGACAGGTCCAGCAGGATCCAGTCAAAGTGCGCCTGCAAGGTTTGCAAGCGTTGCGGCCACTCCTGTGGTTGGGTCTGTTGACGCTGCGCCAATGCGCCCAGCTCTGCCGCCGACAGCTGCCCGAATGGCAGCAGGTACAAACCTTCCACCACCTGCAGCAACGCCTCGTTCCAGCGCCCTTCGGCGTCCTGGTCGACCGAGGCCCAACCCTGCTCCGCATCCAGGGCCAGGTTGCAGTGCAGGCGCAACAGGTTGCGCGGATGCAGGTCGATCATCAGCACGCGCTGCTGCAGCAGGTGCAAGGCAAAGCCCAGGCCGGCAACCACCGAGGTCGTGCCGACGCCACCACGAATACCGCTCAGTGCCACCACCGTCATAGGTTCGGCGCCTTGTGACTGACCTGCGTTGGTGTCACGTCGTGATCGCTCGACCAGCCCTCGCTTTCGGCCAGCAACGGCCAGCGCCGGCAGGCGGCAAGCAGCTCGCCTTCGCGGCTGATGTCCTGGTACGGCATGTCTTCATCGCCCAGGCGCTGCTTGAGCCGGGCGATGTCATCGCTATGCAGTTTGCGCTCGTCCTCGGCCATATTGCCTCCTGTTTTTTCGCGGCTCATTCGGGATACAGCATCCATTGCGTCTGCCCCTTGATGCGCACATAGGGTCGGCCCTGGAACTCGACCACCGCAGAATCGGAGTTCTCCGAAACCGCCGCGGTGGTCGGCAGATCGTGGGTCAACGCCGCCAGGTCGAGCGGCCCGCCCTGCTGCGCATACAGCCGGGCGATCAGCTCGGAAACCGCCAGGTAGCTGGATGGCGTGGTGACGTGCAGAGGCCCTTGCTGGTCGTTTTCGCCCATGTTGATCAGCTTGATGACCGCCGGTACGTGGGTGATGGAGCGCGACGGGATCTCGCGCATGCCGGAAATCTGCATGCGGTCGCCGTGCACCGCCGCGCCATGTTCAGGCACCAGCACCAGCACCACGCGCCGCCCGCTTTGCTGGATCATGTCGATGAACTGGTCAATGTCGCCGAGGAAGTTCTTCGCCCGTTCCTGGAACGAAGCGCGCCGGGTGCTGCCATCGGCATTGGTGATGCGGTTGCCGTCATGCAGGGTGATGGTGTTGTAGAACAGCGACACCGCCGGTTTCTGCTCCTTGATCCGCTGCGTCCACCAGGCCTGCAGCACGTCGTGGTCGCGGGCAATGTTGGCGCCGTCGTACGACTTCAGTGCGGTGGGGAACTCGTCGCTGCTCATCAGCGGTGCAGGCAGGTGCTGACCGGCGAGGAAGGTCATGTACTTGCGGGTGATCGGGCCGTTGTGGTTGAGCATCAACTCGGGGCTGTAACCGAGCTTGGCCAGGTTGTCGAACAGCATGCACTGCTCGTTAGCCGGCTCGTACAGTTTGATGTGATGCGGCTGGCCACAGCTGGCGCGCAGCATGCGGATCGCTGCCGGGCCGCTGTACGAGGTGGCCGAGTTGAAGCGGTCGAACACCACGTTCATGCGCCGGAACAAGGCGTTGTCGCGCATGCCGGCATCTTCCAGGTCGTCCCAGGCCAGCGAGCACACGTTGAGCACCAGCAGGTCGAAAGGTTCGGCCGCGGGATTACGCTCCGGAAAACGGGTCATCTTGCCCGCCTGCTCGCGGTAGAACTGCTCCAGCCAGGCATCGATGGCCTTGCTTTCGGCCAGCGGGCTACTGGCGCCCTGGGTGGTGCCCGCCTCGCTGGCGACCGACTGCACCGGGGCACTGATTGCAGGCAAAGCACCGGCGAGGTACACCCACAGCAGCAACGCTACACTGACCAGCGTCAGGCGCACCCACGGGGCAATGAACAGGTAGGCCAGAGCGATGGCGAGAAGCACGCCGAGCACGTCCCAGTTGACGAAACGCCCAAGCAGATCGATGACGTAGTCGACGGAGAACGCCAACACCTCGGACTGCTCGAACAGCCTGCGAAACGGCGGGTACCAGGTGTCCTTGTAGAGCAGCGCGGCTCCCAGCGGCACCGCAACGACGTTGCGCAGGCGCGGTAGCCATGGCCCCGGCAAGGGCAACAGCAACCCGGCCGCGAGCAGCAGATTGAGCAGTGCGTTGAAGTCCAGCAGGCCCATCCATAACAAGAGAAACTTGGCGAGAAAGTACAGATTCCATAGCCCCAGTTCCGGCCATTTCAGTACCGGCGCTGTGGCGACCGCGTC
Source organism: Pseudomonas sp. GW821-FHT10B02 (assembly GCF_059415665.1). NCBI lineage: Bacteria > Pseudomonadati > Pseudomonadota > Gammaproteobacteria > Pseudomonadales > Pseudomonadaceae > Pseudomonas > Pseudomonas sp. GW821-FHT10B02. The sequence goes on from NZ_JBWKNR010000018.1 coordinate 27,595, forward strand.
ACTCATGGACGCCCTCCTTTTCGGCATCATGATTAATCCGCACACCCCGGGCGATCAGGTGGCGCGGCGGCAAGCGGCGATTGAACCAAGTGACCAGACGCTGTCCCACCAGGAACAAGGCGATCGCCAGCGGTGCAGTCAATACAGCGGTGAGGCCAATGACCCACAGCAGTTCTTCGTAGGTCATTGGCGCGCCTCCAGCGCTTGCAGGGAAATCTTCTGTGGTTGCAGCGGCCGGAACGCCTCAACGTCCGGCTGCGCGTCAGTCGGCTCGAGCACCAGGGCGTCGACCGGGGCGCTCTCATCGGACTGGAACTGCGGCATCGACAGTACTTGCGACGGCAGCACACTTTCGTAACCGGCGAGCACATCCTGCCAGGGCAAGCGGAATACATTGCGCAACGCGGCGTCGACCAGCGACGGGCTGCAGGCGAACAGGAACAGATAAGGCACATCACCGGCAATGCAGGCGATATCGCCATAGCGGCGCAGTTGCAGCTGCTGCAACACCACCGCTGGTGTCAGGGTCGGCAACGGCTGCAAGCGCAGCAACTGGTGGCGCACCTCGGTGCCGACGGTGTTGTCGGCCATCTTCTTCGCCGCGGCGGCGAACGCCCGTGGCGACAAGCTGCCACGCACCTGCAGCGGCTGCAGGCGGGCCAGCAGCGCAGACGGTTCGGCCGCCATCGGACGCTGCCAGCGGTGTCCCTGGATAGAGCGCACCAGGGTCAGGAAACGCAGAAACGGCGTGCCCAGCGGCACCACCAGATTCGCCCCGCTGGCCAGCAGCAGCTGTTCTTCGTGCTGACGCAGGCCTTGCAGCATCTCGCGCACCACCAGCTTGACCGCGCGCCCGCAATGACTGCGCAACTGGTACAGGCGTCTGGCAAGTGCGTTGACATCGTCGGTGCCGCTCAAGGCGAAAATCACGGTCGCCGCCTGTGCATCCATGCCCCGCTCCAGCAGCGCATCCGGGTCGTCGAACAGTTGCCATTGCGCTGTCGGTGGCGCCTCGCCGGCCAGCACCGCAGTGTCTGCCAGGACCTGGCGCTGATCGTTGGCGATCGGCGCGGCGTTGTCATCCTCAGGGCGAGGCGACACGCGAAAACCATTGCCTTCATCGAGCAGGAGGAAATCATGCGGGCCGTTGACGCCCGCGTCGTTACTCCAGAAGTGCACCAGCAGATGCCGCGCGCCCTGGGCAACGTAGACCTGGGCCAGGCCGGAAATGTTGTCGTTGTGGCGCAGCAGAATATCCAGCAACGCCGGTGGCGGTGTATCGCCGACAACCAGCAGCGTACTGCCCACCGAGCGCAACCAGTCCTGGGCACGGGAGCACCATAGCGCCAGGGATTCAGCCACCAGTTCATCCCAGCCCTTGTGCGGCACCCGGATCAGCCAGATCGCCTGCTCCCCGCCGCGTACCCGTGGTACGTCCTGGCGCACCGCCTGGATCATGCGTCTGGGAGACATCGCCGGGAGGTCGAACAGGGTCAGATGCCCTGGCCCGCGGTCATCGGGAATCGCCTTGACCAGGTCGCGCGAGGCGCCGGCGGCATTCACCAGCAAGGCCCGCGCCGAGGCCGGCAGGCTCATCAGTAACTGCGTGCACAGCCGGTCGGCGGTGTCCGGCGATTCGCAGGCCAGCCAGTACAGGCCACCGGTGCGCATTTCTGCTTGTCTGTCGGGAAGACCGGGCAATACCGGTGTCGACGAATGCAATAGCCACCTCCATGAGGGCATTGGACTTCAGTCCATCCAGTCGGGCGCGTTTGCAAAACAATGCACGCCATACACGCCTCGATCCTGTCGAGGGTGCTGGGGGTTAAAAATAGAACGGGCCTGCAGCAAAGACTTTAGACCGATTTTCTCAAGTCGTAAGACGTTTGCCCGGCAGCAGGAAAAATCCTGAAGCGGTAGCACACCCTGCAGCACAGGGTGTGCTAATACGTAGCTAAGCGCTCTTGCTCGCCTTCCAACGGCGCACCACCAGTTTTTCGAGTTCCACCGCGAAGAAAACCAGTACGCCAATACCCAATGCCACCATCCAGTTACTGAACGACAGGGGCACGGTATGGAACGCCGTTTGCATGAAGGGCGCGTAGGATATCAGGCACTGCAGCAAGATCAAGCCGAGTGTCACCGTCAGCAGCGCGCCATTGCGCAGCAAGGCCAGGTTCAGCGAGAACTGATCCTGCAGCCGGCAGTTGAACAGATAGGCCCATTGCGCCGTCACCAGGGTGTGCAGGACCATGGTGCGGATCGTGTCGGTGTCCTGGCCATCGGCAACCATCCACGCCTCCAGCAGGAAGGCCGCCGCCGTCAGCAGCACACCGACAAACAGCACCCGCCACACCGCGTAGGCATTGAGGATCGACTCACCGGCTTTCCTCGGTGAGCGGCGCATCATCCCCGCCTCGCCCGGCTCGAAGGCCAGGGCGAAAGACAAGGTGGTGGAGGTCGCCATGTTCATCCACAGGATCTGCAACGGTGACAACGGCACCACCGCCCCGACCAGCAACGCCATGACGATCAACAGCCCCTGGGCCATGTTGGTCGGCAGAATGAACAGCACGGTTTTCTTCAGGTTGTCGTATACCCGCCGCCCCTCGCGCACGGCATTGGCGATGGTCGAGAAGTTGTCGTCGGTGAGCACCATGTCGGCGGCCTCCTTGGTCACCTCGGTGCCCTTGATGCCCATGGCGATACCGACGTCGGCCTGTTTCAGTGCCGGGGCGTCGTTGACGCCGTCGCCGGTCATGCCGACGACCTGGCCGTTGGCCTGCAACGCCCGCACCAGGCGCAACTTGTGCTCCGGGCTGGTCCGGGCAAACACCGAGTAGTGCATGACCAACGCTTGCAGCGCGGCATCGTCGGTCTGCTCCAGCTCCTGGCCGGTCATGGCCCGCAGGTCGTTGCCCATGCCGAGCATACGGGCGATGGCCACGGCGGTATCCGGGTGGTCACCGGTAATCATCTTGACCTGGATGCCCGCCTGCTTGCACAGGGCGATGGCCTCGATCGCCTCGGGCCGCGGCGGATCCATCAACCCGGCGACACCGAGAAACACCATGCCCTGGTGCAGGTCGTCATGCGCAATTTCGCCGCCCGCGCCCGGCACCGCTCGGTAAGCCGCGGCCAGCATGCGCAGACCCTGCTCGGCGATATGGCTCATCTCGCGTTCCCAGTAAGCACGATCCAGCGCTTCGGGGCCGTCGGCGCCCAGTTGCTGCTGGCACATGTTCAGCAGCACGTCGGGGGCGCCCTTGAGGTAGATCAGGCTTTCACCGTCCACATCACAGCGCCGGGCCATGTACTTGTAGGCCGAGTCGAAGGGGATCTTGCCCAGGCGCCGCACATCCACAGGGGCCAGTTCGGCCTTGCGCGCCAACACTTTGAGCGCCCCTTCGGTAGGGCCGCCGATCACCGTCCAGCGCCCGTCTTCATCGCGTTGCAGGCTGCTGTCGTTGCAGATGTCCACGGCGCGGATGAATGCCGCCAGGTTGCCGTGCGCGGTCCAGTCCAGCGCTTCGGTGGCACCGGCCAGGGTAATGCGCCCACGCGGTTCGTAGCTCTGCCCGCCTACACCGTAGAACCGGTTGGCCGTCAGCACGTGCTTGACGGTCATCTCGTTCATGGTCAGCGTGCCGGTCTTGTCCGAGCAGATCACGTTCATCGCGCCCAGGGTTTCTACCGTCGGCAGCTTGCGGATGATTGCCTTGTTGCGCGCCATGCGCTGCACGCCGAGCGAAAGAATGATCGACACAATCGCCGGCAGCCCTTCAGGTACCGCCGCAACGGCCAGGCTGATCAGTGACAGCGACAGCTCGCCCAGCGGATAGTCGTGCCAGAAGAAGCCGATGATGAACAACAGCGCCATCATGCCGATGATCAGCTGGAAGATCCGCTTGCCGAGCTGGGCGATCTGCCGCAGCAAGGGCGTCTCGGTTTCGTCCACCGTGGCGATCATGCGGTTGATCTTGCCAAGCTCGGTGGCAGTGCCGGTCTCGACCACCACGCCCTTGGCGTTGCCGGCGCTGACACTGGTGCCGGAGAAGGCCAGGTTGCTGCGGTCGGCCAGTTGTGCCTCGTGGTCCAGCGCTTCGGTCTGCTTGGCAACGGTGAGCGATTCACCGGTGAGCATCGACTCCTCGACCTGCAACTGGTGCACTTCGAACAGACGCACATCGGCGGGAATCTTGTCGCCCGGACGCAACACCACGATATCGCCCGGCACCAGTTCGCCGGCATCGACCTCCAGCTTCTGGCCGCCGCGCACGACGCGGGCCGTACTGCTGAGCATGCCGCGCAAGGCGGCCAGGGATTTCTCGGCCTTGTTCTCCTGAAAGAAGCCGATCGCGGCATTGATCAGCGCCACGATGATGATCACCAGGGTATCGGTCCAGTGCCCCATCAATGCCGTGGCCAGCGCGGCCGCCAGCAGAATATAGATGAGCACATCGTTGAAGTGCCGGGCAAAGCGCAGCCAGATCGGCTCGACAGCCTTGGCCGGCAAGGCATTGGGACCCAGGCGCAGCAAGCGGGACCCGGCCTCCTCAGGGGTCAGGCCCGCCGTGCTGGTGTGCAGGTCGACCATGGTTTGTTGTGTGCTTTTGCGGTACCACGGCTGTGCAGTGCTACGGGTGGTGCTGCGCGTTTGCGGTTGCAATGATCCCATGCTGTCCTCCCGGCGTCCGTCCTGAGGTGGAGGCCAATTTTGCGCGCTGGGCGCCAGGGGTACTTGATGCAGATCAGCAGTGCAGGACTCTGCCCGCAGACACCTCAGCGCAGCCGGCAAAAGGGTCGGTGATGTACTTGTGCAAAGGCTCGGAGTAGGATCGTTTTCGTCCTGCATAGCCTGAGCAGTACCGTGAAAACCCAGAGCCATTTCGAAGCCCCGCACGATACCCCGGCCCAGCACCTCAAGCCCGACCTGCGGGTTGCCTTCGTGCTCATCGATCAATTCACCCTGACGCCCGTGGCCGGTTTCGTCGACTCGTTGCGCTTTGCTGCAGACCGCTCTTTCGACAGCCGGCAGATCCTCTGCCAATGGGACTGGCTGAGTGTGAGCGGCGAGCCGGTCAGCGCCAGCTGTGGCCTGCCCATCGCCCCGACCCAGCGCCTGGACCCGGATGCCCACTACGACTATGTGGTGCTCGCCGGTGGCCTGCTATCCGGGGTCATGAACCCTGCCCCCGCGCTGCTCAGCTACATCCATCAACTGCACCAGCGCAAGGTCCCGATCATCGCCCTGTGTGCCTCCTACTTCACTCTTGGCCTGGCGGGTTTGCTCAAGGGCCGGCGCTGCGCGGTGCACTTCACGGTGCGGGATGAATTTGCAGCGCTGTTCCCCGATACCCAGATCGTCGTCGACAAGGCTTACGTGGAAGACAACGGCATATTCACCTGCCCGGGCGGCACGGCGTTCGAGCTGGCGGCAGAGATCATCAGCCGGCACTGCGGCAAACGCCGGGCGCAGAAAGGCCTGGAGTACTTGCTGGTCGATGACGAGGAAGTCCAGCGCAGCACCGGTTCCGACGTCGCCCATGTCTACCAGGACCCGCTGGTGCAGCGCGCCACCGACTACATGCGCAAGCATCTGGACAGCCACTGCACACTCAAAGAACTGGCCATCAGCCTGGATTGCAGTGAACGCCAGTTGCATCGCGCGTTTCTGCTCAACACCGACCAGCCGCCCGCCCAGTACTGGCGCAAGCTGCGCTTGCAGCAGGCGCGCAAGTTGCTCAGCGACACCAGCCTGCATGTGACGCAGATTGCCTACGCCACGGGCTTTTCCGACGCCTCGCACTTCATCCAGCAATTTCGCAAATGCTATGGCGAGACGCCGCATCTGTTTCGCAAGATCCGGCACCAGGCCGAGCGGTTGGTACGGCCGTAAATCAGCGCACGTAACGCGGGTTGGTTTCCGGCGCCCAGAACAGGCAGACCACCGCACCGATGACCAAAGCGGCCACGCAGGTACCGATCGCCACCGAAGTACCGAAGCGCTCCATCACCACCGGCAGCAGGAAGGTGCACGACGCCGCGCCGATGCGGCTGGCCGCCACCGACAGGCCGACACCCGATGCGCGCAATTCGGTGGGGAACAACTCGGAGGTGTAGGCAAACTCCAGCACCCCGGAGCCGGCCATGACAAAGGCGAACACGGCGAACACTCCGACCACATAGACCGCCGGCATGCCGCTCCAGGTTGCCAGCACGAACAACGCAATGGCATTGATGGTAAAGGTGCCGATCAGGAACGCCCGGCGCGTCAGCAGGTTGATCAGCATCAGCCCGACAACCGAACCGGCCAGCAGGAAGATGTTGTAGACCAGGCCACCGGTGTAACTGTCTTCGACCTTCAGCGCCGAGAAGATGCGCGGGATGAAGGTGCTCATGGCGAAGTAAGGAATCACCTGGCAGGTGTAGAACACCGCACCCACCAGGGTGTTACGCCGATGCTGGCGGCTGAACAACTGGCTCCAGGACGCTTTCGCCACGCCCTTCTCGACCATCGGCAGATCACCACCGCCGAGGCGATCGATCACCTCGCGCGCTTCCCGCTCGCGGCCCTTTTTCATCAACCACAACGGCGACTCCGGGGTGCCTTGGCGTACCAGCAGCACCAACAGCGAAGGCACCGCACTGCTGAACAGGATCCAGCGCCAGGCATCGTCGCCCATGGACTGCATCAGGTAGCCGATGATGTAGGACACGGTGAAACCGAGGGTCCAGGCCACGGCCATCAGCGCCAGCAGCGGCCCGCGGAAACGTCGCGGCACCAATTCTGCGACCAGCGATACACCGACAACGAAATCCGACCCCAGGGCAAACCCGAGCAGCAGGCGCAACACCAGTAATTGCTCGGCGTTCTGGGCAAAGAATTGCGCCACCGAGACAACGCAAAACAGCGCCATGTTCCAGCGATAGATATGCTTGCGGCCAAAGCGGTCGGCGATCGGCCCGGTCAGCAGGCTGCCGAGGAACAAACCGATCAGCGCGGCGCCCCCGAGCAAGCCCAGCGACAGTGCGTCCAGGCCCAGCGGCGTGGTTGCCAGACTGATGGCGATACCGATGATGCCGAGCACGTAGCCATCACAGAACTGGCCACCGACACCGCCGATGGCCGCCTTGATGTGCAGGGGCCGAACGGGTGATTCATCGAACGAACGGGTACTGACTATATCGACGTTTTGCATGACCTACCTCTTGTTGTTTTTATAAGCGGGATCGGTGATCAGGACGCGTGCGAAACGAAAGCGCTAACGTTGTCCAGCGCGGTATCCATCAGCCCTTGCGTGGCCTCGGCACTGCTCCAGGCGATATGCGGGTTGAGAATCAGGTTGTGAGTGGCGGCCAGGTGCAGCAGCGGCTCGTCGAGGGTGATCGGCTCGTTGCTCAGCACATCGAGCGCAGCGCCAGCAATCTGCCCGGTCTCCAGGGCGTGGATCAGGTCGGCCTCGTTGATCACGGCGCCGCGCGCAGTGTTGACCAGCATGGCGTCATGCTTCATCCAGGCGAATTGCTGGCGACCGATCAGGTGCCGGGTCTGGGCGGTCAACGGGCAGTTGATCGAGACCACATCGCTGCGGCGCAGCAACTGCTCCAGCGTCAGGTAGCGCTCACCCTGGTAGTGGCCATCGCGATCGAAGAAGTAGACGTCCATCTCCAGGCGGCCAGCCAGCTCCGCCAATCGCTGGGCGATCGGACCATGGCCGATGATGCCGAGCACCTTGCCGCGAATGTCGCGGATCGGGTAGTCGAAACAGGTACCGCTCCACGCCCGCTTGCCAGCGCGCACGTCCATCAGCAACTGGTGATAACGGCCGACGTTGCGCAGCAACGCGAAAATCATCGCCAGCGCATGTTCGGCCACCGCATGGGTACCGTAGCCGGGCACGTTACTGACATGAATCCCGCGGCGCCGGCAATAATCGAGGTCGACCACATCGGTGCCGGTCATGGCCAGGGAGATCATCTGCAGTGCCGGCAATTGCTCCAGCTGCTGCACCGAGATCGGTACGCCGCTGGTGATGGCGATGGTCGCGCCGGTCAGGCGTTCAACCATCTGCTCGGGTGCGGTGTAGTCGTAAAGGGTCCAGCGATGGGGAAAAGGCAGCTCTTTGATCCGCACGCTTTCGGCGAAGCCGTCACGGTCGAGGAATACGACGTCATGCAGCATGGACACCTCCTGAAGGCATCTATTGTTGTTGTCTTTTTTCCATCAGCTGACGGCGCACGCCTGGATTTCCAGGCGGTATCGGCTGTCGGCCAATGCTGCGCCGACGCAGGCACGCGCCGGCGGGTTTTGCTGATCGACCCAGGCGTCGTAGACCGCGTTCATGGCATCGAAGTCGGCCATGTCGGCGAGCCAGATCTGCACCCGGGTGAGGTGGGACTTGTCGACCTTGGCCATGGCCAGAATGTCTTCCAGTTGCTGCAGCACGTCGCGGGTCTGGGCGCCGATGTCCTGGCGCAAATCACGGGCGACGATGCCAGCTGTTTCGATCCTGTCTGCGCTGATCACGCATTGGCTGTAGCGGGCGTTGCCGCCCAATCGTTGTAGGTTCACGCCGACCTCTCTTGTCATTGTTATGGGGGCTGTACGGGTGCTGTGGGGAGCATCGGCGAAAAGTCTGTGGCCAGTCGCGGGCAGCCGGCTAGGAAGAAAATGACGATAAACAGGAGAAATCTGCAAAATTAAGAAATCTTGTTAATATTTTCTCTCAGTAAAAAATACTGTTGTTTTTTTACAATTCTGGCGATAGCTTCGACGGCATAAAAACAAACGCCCTGGAGATCACCATGACCTCGATGACAGTGGGCCAGACCGTGCAACGCACGAGCACCCCGATGAAATTCCCCGCCGTTGCGCCGTTGAAGCGCAGCTTCTGGCTGCAGTGCGCCGAACCTTCCTTGCAGCCTTCGCCCGCCCTGCAAGGCACGCATACGGCTGACATCGTCATTGTCGGCGGCGGTTTCGTCGGTTTGTGGACGGCGTTGACCATCAAGGAGCACGAGCCCGATTGCCGGGTCATGGTGCTGGAGCAGGACGTCTGCGGAGGTGGCGCCTCGGGACGCAATGGCGGTTTCGTGATGTCGTGGTGGCCGAAAATTCAATCGCTCGGCTCATTCTGCTCCCCGGAGCAAGCGCTGTTTCTGGCCAACAGTGCCGAGCGGGCCATCAGTGAGCTGGGCGAGTTTTGCCTGCAACACAACATCGACGCTGCCTTTAAACAAAAAGGCTGGCTGTGGACCGCCACCTGCGAAGCCCATATCGACGCCTGGAACGGCACCCTGGCCGCCTGCAAGCGCGTGGGTGCCGAGCCTTTCGAGCGCCTGTCACGCCAGGAAGTGGCCCGGCGCACCGGCTCGGCCGTGCACCTGGCGGGAGTGTTCGAGCGCAGCAACGCCACCGTGCAACCGGCAGCGCTGGTACGCGGCATGCGCCGGGTGGCGATCAATGCCGGCGTCGAGATTTATGAAAACACCGCGGTCAGCGACATTCAGCCGGGACGCCCGGTGCAGCTGGTCACCGCTCAGGGCCGGGTAACCGCCAACAACGTGGTACTGGCCACCAACGCGTGGTCTGCCGCCATCCCGGAACTGGCCAAGCTGTTTGTTCCGGTCGGCAGCTCCATCGTCGTCACCCAACCCATTGGCGAACGCCTGAACAGCCTGGGCTGGAGCGGTGCCGAAGCCATCACCGACTCGCAATTGCTGGTCGACTACTACCGCACCACCGCGGATGGGCGGATTGCCTTTGGCAAGGGCACCGGCGCCCTGTCCTACGGTTCGCGCATGGGCAAGGTGTTCAGTGACGATGCCGAAGGCATCGGCCTGACCACCGCCGACCTGCGACGCACCTACCCCATGCTCGACGATGTCGAGGTCACTCACGCCTGGTCTGGCCCGATCGATCGTACCTACGACAGCCTGCCGGTGTTCAACCACATCAACGGCAGCGACAACATTCATTACGGCATCGGCTGGAGCGGCAACGGCGTAGGGCCGAGCCGCCTTGGTGGGCGCATCCTGGCCAGCCTTGCGCTGGGCAGAAACGATCAATGGAGCCGCTGCGCGCTGGTCGGCCGCCGCTGCAAAGCCTTCCCGCCCGAGCCGCTGCGCTACTTCGGTGGCGCCATGGTCCGTGCTTCGGTGCTGCGCAAGGAACGCGCGGAACTGCGTAACAACAAGGCAAACCGCCTCGACGTGATGATGGCCGGTTTCGCCCCTGCTGGTCTTGAAGACAAATCCTGAGGAAACGCCATGTCCCCTGTTCTGATCCGTCTTGAAAACGAAGCTCAATTCTCCGCGCCTGAGCCTGCGGGCTTGCCCGTCGGCGAACCGGTGCCGATGACGCGCACCGCTGTACACCATGACATCGCCGGGCAGAACGTCTGCAGCGGCTTCTGGGAATGCTCACCCGGCCGTTTGCGCCGCGCAATCATGCAGGCTGAGTTCAGCTACATCATCGAAGGTAAAGGCAGCTTCACCCCGGAAGGCGGCGAAACCCTGCACTTCAAGGCAGGTGACTCGCTGTACTTTGCCGCCAACACCCAGGGTGAATGGGAGATTATCGAGAAGGTTCGCAAGACCTACTTCATTCTCGGCTAACCCGGTCGTCCAGCGAGCCCCTTGAGACCCCGGGGGCTCTATAGACCGCTGAACATGCCGATGATCACGGCATTGACCAGGTCAATGAAAAAGCCGCACACCAGTGGCACGATCAGGAAAGCCTGGTGGGCCGCACCGTACTTTTGCGTCACGGTGGTCATGTTGACGATGGCCGTCGCCGTCGAGCCGAGAGTAATCCCGCCGAATCCGGACGCAACCACACTGGCTTCGTAATCACGCCCCATGCAGCGGAACACCACAAAATAGGTGTAGAGAACCGTCAGCAGCACCTGCAGGGTCAAGGCGCACAGAATGAACATCAACGCCCCGCTGAGCTGCCATAACTGCAGCCCCATCAGGGCCATGGTCAAAAACATGCCCAGACAGATGTCGGAGATCAATGCCAGGCCCAGGCTCGCGCCGCTCCAGCTTTTCAGCTTCTTCTCACCGACAACGGCAAGCACGATGTGGTGGATGACGATACCGGCGAACAGGCAACTGACGAATTTGGGCAAGGTAACGCCGGCATCGACCAGCAGCAGGTTGAGGCCATAGCCGAGCATCAGGGTCAGGTTGAGCCACATCCATGCCCAGAGCACGTCGTAGTAGTTCACGCCCTGGTTCGGTTGATGTTCGAGAATGCCGATTTCCAGCGCGGCATCCCTGGAAGGCGTCAGGTTATGGCGCCGTATCAACTGGTTGGCGATCGGGCCGCCGATCACGCACGCGGCAATCAGGCCGACGGTGTTGCTGGCGATGCCCAGTTCATGTGCATTGCTGATGCCGAGCTTCTCGACGAACAGCGGAGCCCAGGCCAGTGTTGTGCCCACCCCGCCGGTCAGAGAAATCGAGCCCACCATCAACCCCGCCTTGGGATCCAGGCCAAACACCTCGGCCAGGCCCATGCCCAGGGTGTTTTGCAGGACGATGAAGACACTGGCGAGCACCAGCAGGATCACTAGCGGGCGTCCGCCCTTGAGCAGTTGGCGGACATCCGATTTCAAGCCGATGCCGGCAAAGAAGTACAGCAGCAAGGTGTCGCGAACCTGCAGATCGAATTCGATCTGGATATTCAGACCGAAGTACAACAGGCTGGTAACTGCGGCACAGACGAAACCGCCGACAACCGATTCGGGAATGCAGTATTGACGCAGCAAGGTGCTGTGCTGGACAAGGGTTTTGCCGAGAAAAAGCAGGAGGATCGCAAGGGTAAAGCTCACGAGACCGTGAACCGGGAAAAGCTGGGAGGTCATCAACGCCTTCCTCTAATCTGAAAAAAGCATTATCACGATTTGCCCACTGCGGGTTCCGATCCGGATCAATAAAAGCTGAATCAGATCGCCAGCGTGGTGCACATTGACCAACCTGCGTAGAGGCCCCTGCAAGGGTAGTCGCGATCCATTCGCTACGCCCAACATCATCAAGGACTATGAATGCCGCTGATCTCGCAACGTGTAGCGCTGGCACGCACTGGCGCCAACGATAAAGTCATTTGCCGCATGGCATCGGGTTGGGCGGTCATGGGCGATGTGCAATTCCTGCCGGGATACTGCCTGCTGCTGCCCGACCCGGTGGTTGCGAGCCTGAACGATCTGGACGCTGAGGCCAGAGCGACCTACCTGCTCGACATGGCCCGCATCGGTGATGCCGTTTTACAGGCCACCGGGGCGGTTCGCATAAACTACGAAATTCTGGGGAACACAGAGCCCGAGTTGCATTGCCACATTTTCCCGCGCTACGCCTCGGAGCCGGAACACAATCGCAAGATGCCCGTGTGGTTTTACGACTGGAAAACGGCGATCGCTTACTCGGAGGAAACCCATGGGGCATTGCGCAGCGCCATTGCTGAGCTTTTAGCGGCGTCGGGCGCAGGCGAGCCCGGGCTGCAGTAGCGCGCCGCAAGGATCCAGGCAGCGACTACGGCAGCCCCGCCAGGCGCAAGCCTTCGGCAAACCGGGCAAGATCTTCCGCCCGCTGAATCGGCAACCACTCCTGCAAATTGCCCAACCGTAATGTCGGATCCAGCGCGCGCAGCCGCTGCAGCGCCAGCCGCGCCTTGTCCATCCGGCCACTGTGGGCATGGCTGGCCGCCAGCAGGGCAACCGCCGGCAGCAGGCTGGGCAGGTTGCCCTGGGCTTTTTCCGCCCAGGCTGCAGCGGTTTCGTAGCGACCGGCGAAGAAGTGAGCGAGTGCCATGCCCACCTGCATACGGAACATTTCCGGATCCAGCGGGCTCAGGCGTACGGCATGGTTGAGGTTGTCGATGGCAGCGTCGGTTTCACCCTTGAGCGCCCGCAGGATGCCGCCGAGGAACCAGGCCGGTGCGAGGTTGGGGTTGAGCAGCCGCGCCCGGTCGAGCAAGGCGATGCCGCTGTCGACATCGCCGGCCAGGTGGGCCAGGGCATGGCCGCCACGGGTCAGCGCCACGGCGTCATCGCGCCCCAGTTCCACAGCCTGGCGAGCAAGGCGCACGCCTTCGGCGATTTCGCCGCTACGCTCGCTCATCCAGCCATTGATCTTGCGCCAGAAGTGACACCAGGCGGCCATGCCATAGGCCGATGCGTATTCCGGATCCAGTTCGATGGCCTTGTAGAACCACAGCAGCGCCTGGTCGATCGCTTCGCGGGTGCCGTTGTGCAGTTTCGCCGTGCCACGCAGGTAGTAATCATAAGCGTCGAGGCTGTCGGTGGGTTTGCGTTTCGCCCGTTCGATTTCCGCCCGTTCCAGTTGCGGGGCGATGGCGCCGACAACGCTCTCGGCGATCTGGTCCTGCAATTCGAAGATGCTGTCGAGCAGGCCTTCGAAACGCTCCGCCCAGATATGCGTGCCGCTGGTGGCATCGATCAACTGGCCGGTGATGCGCACTTTGTTACCGCACTGGCGCACACTGCCTTCGAGCACGTAGCGCACGCCCAGCGCCTGGCCGACACCCTGGACGTCGACCGCCCTGCCCTTGTAGGTAAAGCTGGAGTTGCGGGCAATGACGAACAGCCAGCGGATACGCGACAAGGCGCCGATGATGTCTTCGACGATGCCATCGGCAAAATAATCCTGCTCCGGATCGCCGCTGAGGTTCTGGAAGGGCAAGACCGTGATCGACGGCTTGTCGGGCAGCACCAGCGCGGCTGGCGCTGTTTGCTGAGCTTCGCCGGGGGCGTCGGGGCCCGGCTCGGCAGACAGTGCCTGTACGCCGTCGCTGATCCTCACCTGGCCAACAAAGCGGTAACCCTTGCGGGCCACCGTGCGCACCAGGCGCTGCTCTTCGCCGGTGTCGCCAATGGCCTTGCGCACGGCGTTGATGTGGCTGGTGATGGTCGATTCGGAGACGATCCGGCCAGTCCATACCGCCGCGAGCAACTCGTCCTTGCTGACCACCCGCTCATGCTGGCTGACCAGTTGCAGTAACAGATCAAAGACCTGCGGCCCGACGGCCACGACCTGGCCACGCTGGGTCAGTTCCCGGCGTTCCTGGTCGAGCACGTAGTCCTCAAACGCGAATGGCAACGGCAGTATCCCCGGCATTAATGCGAACAATTGATGATACGGCAGCCCATCGCCCGCCGCACCGTCCACCCAGCCGCTTTGGACGAAAAAGCAGGCTGGCGCCAAGGTAAACCCACGGCCGCTACAAGGACTTGCTGCCCGCGCAACGGCACTCTGAAGCTACCTCGACGGCAATCGGTGCCGTCCGTAAGCGGAGAGATGCCATGAAGATCGTCGTCATCGGAGGCACCGGCCTCATTGGATCGAAGCTTGTAAAAAACCTCACCGAGCGCGGCCATCAGGCAATCGCCGCCTCGCCCAACACCGGCATCAACAGCATCACCCGCGAAGGCCTGGCCGAAGCGATGGATGGCGCGGATGTGGTTGTCGATGTGGCCAACGCGCCGTCGTGGGAAGACCAGGCGGTACTGGAGTTTTTCCAGACCTCGACGCGCAATCTGCTGGCCGCCGAAGCCGCTGCGGGTGTTGCTCATCACATTGCCCTGTCGATCGTCGCCTGCGAACGCTCGCCCGAGAACGGCTACTTTCGCGCCAAGGTCGCCCAGGAAGAACTGATCAAGGCTTCGGGCCGACCATTCACCCTGGTGCGCGCCACCCAGTTCTTCGAATTTGTCGGCGGTATCGCCGAATCGGCCGTGGTCGGCGACGAGGTTCACCTGTCGCCGGCGCTGATCCAGCCGATGGCCTCCGACGATGTCGCCGCGGCGCTCACCGATGTGGCCCTGGCGCCAGCGGCCAACGCCACAGTGGAAATTGCCGGCCCCGAGGCCATGCCGCTGGACGAGCTGGTCAGACGCTTGTTCCGCGTCACCCGGGACTCGCGCAAAGTCGTTGCCGATGTACACGCGCGCTACTTCGGCGGCGTGCTCGACGACCAGTCCCTGACCCCCGGCAGCAAGCCGCGCCTGGGCACGGTCCGTTTCGAGGACTGGCTCGCCCGCTCGAGTGCTCAGGCGCCACGCTGAGCCGCACTCCCCTCACTACCAAGGAGCACAGCAATGTTCACTCGATTCCTTCTGACCGCCGCCTGCTGCGCACTCACGCTCAGCTCAGCATCGGCCGCCGAGCCGGTTCCCGGCAAGGTCACGGTGGTGTTCGATCGCCCGTTGCCGAACGTACCGGGCAAGAGCATGCGCGGCGTACTGGTCGAGTACGCGCCAGGCGCTTCGTCGCCGTCCCACACCCATCCGAAGTCGGCCTTCATCTACGCCACGGTGCTTGAAGGCGCAGTGCGCAGCCAGGTCAATGACGGGCCGGAAAAGGTCTACAAGGCCGGGGAAAACTTCGTCGAAGAGCCGGGCTCGTACCACGCGGTCAGCGCCAATGCCAGCAACACGCAACCGGCCCGCCTGCTGGCGGTGTTTGTCCTCGACAGCACTGAGAAGGAGCTGGTCACGCCGGCAAAAAAATAACCGATCAACCTGCTGATCGCCCCCGCAAGCCGCCAAGGCCGCCGGGGGCATTGGCCTATTCACACAGGACAGAGAACATGAACGCGCGCGAGGACAAGGCCGCCATGGCCACCGATGCCAGCGCCGAAGCCGGTAGCGCCGGGCCGCGGCGCAACCGGAAAAAGCTGATTGGCGTGCTGCTCTGCCTGAGCGCCGTGGCACTGGTGGCGGGCGGCTGGGTGATGGCATTCAGCTACGGCAGCACCTCGACCGACAATGCTTATGTGCGCGGCGACGTCACCTCGCTCGCCGCCAAGGTGGCCGGCTACGTCACTGCGGTAGAGGTCAGGGATAACCAGAGCGTGCGCGCCGGGGACGTGTTGTTTCGCATCGATGACGAAGACTACCGCGCGCACCTGGCCCAGGCCGAGGCCAATTTCAGCGCGGCGCAGGCGCGCCTGAGCAATTTCGATGCCGAAACCCGGCTCCAGCACGCCCTGATCCGCCAGGCCGAAGCCCAGCGCCGCTCTGCCGGGGCCGAGATGGATCTGGCAAGCAAAACCCATGATCGCAGCCGCAGGCTGATCGTCAGCCATGCGGTCAGCCAGGCGCTGGTCGATGAAACCGACGCGGCACGCTCAAAGGCTGGCGCGACGCTCTTGGCCGCGGCGGCCAGCGTGGAGGCGCAACAGCAGCGCATTGCCGTGCTGCAGGCCCAGCGCGAAGCGGCCGTTGCCGCCGTTGCCCAGGCCGAGGCCGCGCGCGAGCTGGCACGGATCGATCTGCACAGCACCGTGGTACGCGCCCCCGTGGACGGCGTCGTCGGTAATCGCCAGGTCCGCGTCGGCCGCTTTGTGACGCCCGGCGTTGCCCTGCTGGATATCGTGCCCGTGCACAATGTGTGGGTGGTAGCGAACTTCAAGGAAACCCAGCTCGAACACATTCGCATCGGACAGCAGGTAAGCATCAGTGTCGACGGTTATCCCAATGATGCCCTTGAAGGTGTGGTCGACAGTTTAGCCCCCGGTAGCGGCTCAGCCTTCAGCCTGCTGCCCACCGACAACGCCACCGGCAACTTCGTGCGCGTGGTGCAGCGGGTGCCGGTCAAGATCCGCCTGTCCCATAACCCGCTACCGGGCCGCATCGTCCCGGGCCTGTCGGCGCGCGTCGAGGTGGCCCAAGGAGCTGGATCGTGAACACGTTGACCGGGGACTCACGCAGCCACACCAAAACGACCAGCGGCGTCGTGCTCATGGCGGGCATCATCCTGGCGACGCTGACCGAGGCCATCGCCAGCACCGTGCTGGCGCTCGCCCGCAGCGACATCATTGGCGACACCTACGCCACGCCGGATGAATTTGCCTGGCTGGACATCGGCTACACCGCGTTCAAGCTGATCGGGTTCATGAGCGCCGCCTGGCTGTTGAGTCGCTTCAACTCCCGCAACGTGGTGGTGGGCGCCACGTTGGCGATGGGCCTGGCCTGCGCCCTGGCGGCCCTCAGCACCCGCCTGGATCTGCTGGTCGCCTTGCGCGTCATCCAGGGCTTTAGCGGCGGTACCTTGCTGGTCGGCGGTCAGGCCATCATCTTTGGCGCCTATGCACGGCACCAGCAACCGTTTCTGCAAGCCCTGTTTGCCATGGGTGCAGTGGTCGCCTCGGCGACTATCGCCCCGGCCCTGCAAGGCTGGCTGATCGATAGCCAATCCTGGGCGTGGATCTTTTTCTGCGTGGTGCCACTGGCCCTGGCGGCCAGCGGACTGCTGCTGATCGCAGACGCACCAGCGCTCATCAAGGCTGAACACCGTCCGTTTGACCCAATCGGCTTCACCCTGATGGCGACCGCCCTGCTCTGCTTCACCTACGTCCTGGCTCAAGGCAGCCGCTGGGACTGGTTCGAAGAGCCACGGATTGTCTGGCTGACCCTGACCGGTGCAGCTGCCCTGCTCGCCTTTGTCGGTCAACAGTTGCTGATCAAAGGGCCGGGACTACTGGACTTCAGCCTCTTCCAGTCGAAAGATTTTTCGTTTGCCTTGATCGTCAGTTTTGTCGCTGGCGCCGCCTTGTTCGGCAGTGCCTTTCTGATCCCTGCATTCGCCTTGTCAGTCCTCGGTTTCCGACCAACCGATGCCGGCTTGCTGCTGTTGCCCAGTGGCGGCTGTTTTATCGCCGCGCTACTGATTGCTGCCTGGCTCATGCAGGCTCGCCGCGTCGCGCCATTCGCCACGGTGCCCTTTGGCATCCTGATGATCATGCTAGCGATGTGGATGCTGTCCGGCTCCACCAGCGAAAGCGGCGCGCACGACATGATGGCCGCGGTCCTGTTGCGCGGCCTGGGCCTGGGCTTGCTGTTCCTGTCCATCACCCTGATTGCCTTCAGCGACCTCAACCGCCGCAACCTCGCCAGCGGCATCGGGCTGTTCAATACCGGTCGGCAACTGGGTGGCCTGATGGGCGTCGCGGCCTTGCAGAGCCTGATCGAACACGATCTCGCCAGCAATGCTGTGGTGCTGGGCAGCCATGTCACTGCAGGTACAGGTGCGGTGATCGAACGCCTGACCGGCCTGTCCGCCTTGCTGGCAGGCAAAGGCATCGACGCTGTCAGCGCTGGCCGTGCCGCGACCAGCCTGCTAGGCCGGACGGTGCTGGGGCAATCCACGGTGATTGCCTTCGACACCGCGTTCATGGCCGTGACCCTGCTGTTCGCGGTGGCGGCGCCGATTCTGGTGGCCATCAAGATTGGCTTTGCGCGGTCCGGGAACGGCGGGCATCGCGGCGCAAGCTCGCTTCCACAGAAGGGCTCATAGCGCCCCGCTCAACGATCAGCATCAAGGAATCGAACCACCTCCCCCAGCACCGTTTCAGGCGCCTCGCGGTGCGGAACATGGTGGCAATCTTCGAGGATCACGTACTCGCTGGGGCCTTGCGACAGCCTGGCTATCCGTTCCGGGTGCAGCGCCGAACCGTACTCATCATGCTCACCGTGCAGAACCAGTGCCGGGCAATGAATGGCATCCACTGTGCTTTCGATCGTCCAGTCGCCGAAAGCCTCTGCTAGCCATGTCCGGGTCCAGGCAGCCAGTACCCAGGGCGCTTTGTCGCCATGGTATTTTTTCAACCGCGCCATGTGCTCGGGTTCTTCGAACTGTAACTCGGCGGCGCGAATGCCCTGCAGCGTGCGTTCTTCGACAAACGCCTGCGCAGCGATGGTGATCAATGCCATGCAATGTTGCGGATACAAGGAGGCACAGGCTGCTGCCATGGCCCCTCCGACGCTATGGCCCAGGGCAACGAAGCGCTCGACCTGAAGCGCTGTCTTCAGATGGGCAAAAAAGTACTCGGCTTCTTCACGGATGAACTGCGGCGGCAGGCGTCCCGGATACTCATCGGACTGGCCGAAGCCGAGCCGGTCATAGGCAATCACCTCGCGTCCGGTGGCCTGGCTCAACTGCTGGGGAAAATCCCGCCACAGGGCGATGCAGCCCAGTGAGTCATGAAACAGGACTATCGGTGGTTTGTCCGGATTGCTCGGGCCATCTGCGGGGAACCATCGACTACAAAACAGCCGCCCTTGCGGCGTGTCAATCCAGAGCATTTCGGTATTGATCGACAATGACATGCAGGTCCCCGGTTGATGGTTCAGGCCGCAGGATAGCAGTTCCCTGTAGGAGCGGGCTTGCCCCGCGATGCGATGTGGCGGATAGCCCGCAATCGCCGGGCAAGTCGAGTCGTCGCACCGCCGCTCCCACAGGGGGAACAGTGGCCTGGATTCAGCGGCGGCTGATGACCACCTCCAGGTATTCGCTGGGCACCACCAACGACGAGGCGCCGGCCACGTTGTTGTCGTTCAGCAGCTGGGTAAGATCGCGCTCCAAAGCATAGGCGGCGTCACTCTGCAATGAGGCAAAGGCTTTGTGCACCGGGCCATACCAGGTTCTGAACACGTCGATGAAGTGCGCCGCCGAGCGGTAGCGAAAATTGAACTGTTGACGGCTGACATTGATAACCCCGACGTTATCGCCGAACAGTTGCTGCAACTGTTCTTCGTCCCCCCAGCGCGAAGGCGGCAGCGCCCCGGCGGGTGGCGGAACATGGCGCCCGAGGGTCTTGAACATCTGCCCGATGAAGCCCTGTGGCGTCCAGTTCGCCAGGCCGATCCGCCCGCCTGAGCGGCAGACCCGTGCAAGCTCCCTCGCCGCTTGAGCCTGATCCGGGGCAAACATCACGCCGAAGGTCGATATCACTGCATCGAAGGCGCCATCGGCAAATGGCAGCGCCTCGGCATCGGCGGTTTGAAACACTACGCTCAGATGCTCGGCCCGTGCGCGTTCTTCACCGCGTTTCAACAGCTCGGGCACGTAGTCCGTGGAGGTCACCTGACAGCCGCGCCGTGCCGCGGCAAGGGTGGCATTGCCGTTGCCGGCAGCCACATCCAGGACCTTTTCGTCCCAACGCAAGTCGCAGGCTTCGGCCAGGCGTTCGCCGACCAGCTGCAAGGTCGTGCCGATCACCGCGTAATCGCCGCTGGCCCACGCCGTCTGCTGGCGTGCCTTCAAGGCATTCAAATCCAGAGGTGTGCTCATTGTCTGCACCTGATTTATCCGCGCGGCCGTCAGCCTCTACGGCGGTCAACGCGCCTTGGTCTTTTGGGTTGTTCACGTTGCGGCGGCGGACCGAGGATGCGCGCCCGCGCCTGCGTCCAGCTAAAACCCAACCCGGTTCGTGGTACAAGACCCGTTGGATACATGCATATAGCCCTTGCGAATAACTGTGGGAGCTGGCCTTGCCAGCGATGCAGACGCTGCGCAACACCTGACACCGCAACGATCTTATCGCCGGCAACGCCGGCTCCCACAAAGACACGGAGAAATGCCGTATCTTGCCCGTCCCTACGCCAACTGCGCCTGTTGATCGGCATGGTAGGAGGAGCGCACCAGCGGCCCGGACGCCACATTCCTGAAGCCCATCGCCAGCGCCTGCTCGACAAACCAGGCAAAGGTATCGGGGTGGACGAAACGCTGCACCGGCAGGTGGCTGCGCGAAGGCTGCAGGTACTGCCCCAGGGTCAGCATGTCGACTTGATGCTCGCGCAGGCGTTGCATCACCTCGATCACTTCGTCATCGGTTTCGCCCAGCCCCAGCATCAACCCGGACTTGGTCGGCACCGCGGGTACGCGCAGTTTGAAGTTCTCCAGCAAATCCAGCGACCACTCGAAGTCCGAACCCGGCCGTGCCGCCTTGTACAGGCGCGGCACGGTTTCCAGGTTGTGGTTGAAGACATCCGGCGGCTCCTGCGCGGTGATCGCCAGGGCCACGTCCATGCGCCCCCGGTAGTCGGGCACCAGGGTTTCCAGACGGATACCCGGCGACAGTTTGCGGATCTCGCGCAGGCAGTCGACGAAGTGCTGGGCACCACCGTCGCGCAGGTCGTCGCGGTCGACCGAGGTGATGACCACGTACTTCAGGCGCAGGTCGGCGATGGCGATGGCCAGGTTCTTCGGCTCATCGACGTCCAGTGGCTTGGGCCGGCCGTGACCGACATCGCAAAACGGGCAACGGCGGGTACAGATGTCGCCCATGATCATGAAGGTCGCCGTACCGCCGGAGAAGCACTCGCCCAGGTTCGGACAGGAGGCTTCCTCGCAGACGCTATGCAGTTTGTGCTTGCGCAGCAGCGCCTTGACCCGCGCCACCTCCGGTGACGTTGCGATCTCCACGCGGATCCACTCGGGCTTGCGCGGTATCTCTTCGGTGGGCAGGATTTTCACCGGGATACGCGCCACCTTCTCGGCGCCGCGCAGTTTCACCCCGGCCTGCAGCGGCTGTGGGCGAGAGGCGACAGCTTGGGTTTGGTTCATGCTCATGCTCCGACGATCTGGCCATCAGCCACGGTAGTAACGTTGCGCCACGAACGGCGTGCGGGCGACAACCATCGGCACCCGCTTGCCGCGCACCAGGGCAAAGACTTCGGTGTCCAGCGCCGCATAGCCGCTCTGCACATAGCCCATCGCCAGCGGCCCAGCCAGACTCGGGCCGAATCCGCCGCTGGTAACACGACCGATTTCCTGCTCTTGCGCGTCGACGATCAGCGTCCCTTCACGCACCGGCACCCGCTCTTTGGGCAGCAAGCCGACGCGCTTGCTGGCCACGCCTTCGCGTTGCTGGGCAAAAATCCGTTCGGCACCGGGGAAGCCACCTGCGCGTACACCATCGGCACGTCGGGCCTTGGAAATCGCCCAGGTCAGGCTGGCCTCGATCGGCGTGGTGCGCAGGTCCATGTCATGGCCGTACAGGCACAGCCCGGCCTCCAGGCGCAGCGAATCACGGGCACCGAGGCCGATGGCCTCGACCTCGGGCTCGGCCAGCAGCGAACGGGCCAGCATTTGCGCTGCCTCTGCCGGCACGGAGATTTCGTACCCATCCTCACCGGTGTAACCGGAGCGGCTGACGTAGCAGTCGACACCGAGCAACCTCAGCTTGGCGAACTGCATGAAGGTCATGCTGCCGACCTCAGGCGCCAGACGCGCCAGCACCCTGGCCGCCGCCGGGCCTTGCAGCGCCAGCAAGGCGCGGCTGTCGAACAGTGACTCGACGTCGCACTGCCCTTCCAGATGCTGCTTGAGGTGGGTCAGGTCCTGGTCCTTGCAGCCGGCGTTGACCACCAGGAACAGCTCGTCGTTGCCCAGGTTGGCGACCATCAGGTCATCGAGGATGCCACCCTCGTCGTTGGTGAACAGCGCATAGCGCTGCATGCCCACCGGCAGGTCGATGATATCGACCGGCACCAGTGCTTCCAGCGCCTTGGCGGCGCCCGCACCACGCAGGCGGATCTGGCCCATGTGCGACACGTCGAACAGGCCGGCCTGTTCACGGCTGTGCAGGTGCTCCTTGAGCACGCCCAGCGGGTACTGCACCGGCATGGCGAAGCCGGCGAACGGCACCATGCGCGCACCGAGCTCCAGGTGCAGACCATGCAACGGCGTTTGTTGTAGTTGTTCTGTGGACATGGGTGACTCCTAGCATTCGATGATATTGACCGCCAGCCCGCCGCGGGCAGTCTCTTTGTATTTGCTTTTCATGTCGGCGCCGGTCTGGCGCATGGTGCGGATCACCTTGTCGAGGGAGACGAAGTGCTGGCCATCGCCGCGCAAGGCCATGCGCGCGGCATTGATGGCCTTGACCGAACCCATGGCGTTGCGCTCGATGCACGGCACCTGGACCAGCCCGCCAATCGGGTCGCAGGTCAGCCCGAGGTTGTGCTCCATGCCGATTTCGGCGGCGTTTTCCACTTGCTGCACGCTGCCGCCAAGCACTTCGCACAAGGCCCCGGCCGCCATCGAGCAGGCCACCCCGACCTCACCCTGGCAGCCGACTTCGGCCCCGGAGATCGAAGCGTTTTCCTTGTACAGAATGCCGATCGCGGCGGCAGTGAGCAGAAAGCGCACCACCCCGTCCTCGTTGGCCCCCGGCACGAAACGCGTGTAGTAATGCAGCACCGCCGGGATGATGCCGGCCGCGCCATTGGTCGGCGCGGTAACCACCCGCCCGCCGCTGGCGTTTTCCTCGTTGACCGCCAGGGCGTAGAGGTTGACCCAGTCGAGCACCGAAAGGCTGTCGCGCAAGCCGGCTTCAGGGCTGGCGCTCAACTGCCGGTGCAGCGCCGCGGCACGGCGCTTGACCTTGAGCCCGCCGGGCATGATGCCCTCGGTGCGGCACCCGGCCTTGACGCAGTCCTGCATCACCTGCCAGATGTGCAGCAAGCCCTGGCGCGTCTGCTCCGGGCTGCGCCAGGCGGTCTCGTTCTCGGCCATCAACTGGCTGATCGACAGGCCGTGCTGGGCACATTGCGCCAACAGCTCGCGTCCGCTCAGAAACGGGAAGCGCAACGGCGTGCGGTCTTCGACGATGCGATCGACGCCAATCGCCGCCTCGTCCACCACAAAACCGCCTCCCACCGAGTAATACTCGCGACTGCACAGCTGCAGCCCGGCCGCGTCGAAGGCACGCAGGATCATGCCGTTGGGGTGATAGGGCAAGGGCTTGCGGATCATCGCCAGGTGTTCTTTTTCGACGAAACGGATGCGCTTCTCACCGAGCAGCGACAGCATCCCGCTCTGGCGAATCATCCCCAGACGATCGGCCACCAGCGACGTCTCGACGGTATCCGGGTGCTCACCCTCAAGCCCCAGCAGCACCGCCTTGTCGCTGCCGTGGCCTTTGCCGGTGGCGCCGAGCGAGCCATACAGCTCGGCGCGCACACCCTCCACCTGAGCCAGCAGCCCCTGCTCCCTGAGCCCTTCGACAAAGCGCGCCGCGGCGCGCATCGGCCCGACCGTGTGGGAGCTGGACGGGCCGATGCCCACCTTGAACAGATCAAAAACACTCAGCGACATACAGGCCTCCGCCATCACACCCAGGGATCAGGCCGGATAAACCGGGAACAGTTTGCACAGCTCGGCCACCTGCCGGGCCACCTGGGCCTCGACGTCGGCATCGCCGAGGTGGTCGAGGATGTCGCAGATCCAGGTCGCCAGGGCGCGGCACTCCGGCACCTGGAAACCCCGGGTGGTCACCGCCGGGGTACCGATACGCAGGCCCGAGGTCACGAACGGCGATTGCGGGTCGTTGGGCACGGCGTTCTTGTTCACCGTGATGTGCGCACGGCCCAAGGCGGCATCGGCGTCCTTGCCGGTGATGCCCTGGCGGATCAGGCTGACCAAGAACAGGTGGTTGTCGGTGCCACCGGAGACCACGTCGTAACCGCGCTGGCGGAAGATTTCCGCCATGGCCTGGGCGTTCTTGATGACCTGCAACTGGTAATCCTTGAAGCCCGGTTCCAGCGCTTCCTTGAAGCACACGGCCTTGGCGGCGATCACATGCATCAGCGGCCCGCCCTGCCCGCCCGGGAACACTGCCGAGTTGAGTTTCTTCTCCAGCTCCGGATCGGCCTTGGCCAGGATCAGCCCACCGCGCGGACCGCGAAGAGTCTTGTGGGTGGTGGTGGTGACCACATCGGCGTAGGGCAGCGGATTGGGGTACAGGCCCGCCGCAACCAGGCCGGCGACGTGGGCCATGTCGACGAACAGATAGGCACCGACCTTGTCGGCGATCTGCCGGAAGCGCGGGAAGTCCAGGGTTTTCGAGTAGGCCGAGAACCCGGCGACGATCATCTTCGGCTTATGTTCCACGGCCAGGCGCTCGACTTCGTCGTAATCGATCAGGCCATTGGCGTCGATGCCGTACTGCACGGCGTTGTACAACTTGCCCGAGGAGCTGACCTTGGCACCGTGAGTGAGGTGACCGCCATGGGCCAGACTCATGCCCAGGAGAGTGTCGCCAGCCTGCAGCAAGGCCAGGTAGACCGCCGCGTTGGCCTGCGAGCCGGAGTGCGGCTGGACGTTGGCATAGCCTGCACCGAACAGTTGCTTGGCGCGGTCAATGGCCAGTTGCTCGACCACATCGACGTGCTCGCAACCGCCGTAGTAGCGCTTGCCCGGGTAGCCTTCGGCGTACTTGTTGGTCAGCTCGGTGCCCTGGGCCTGCATCACCTGCGGGCTGGTGTAGTTTTCCGAGGCGATCAGCTCGATATGGTCTTCCTGGCGCTGTGCCTCGCGGTGGATGGCGGCGGACAGCGCAGGGTCGAAATCGGAGAGGGTCAGGCTTTTATGGAACATGGTGGTTTTCCTTGTTATTAGTGTTCAACCAAAGAGCAACTGCTACCTGTGGCGGTGGGAGCGGGCTTGCCCCGCGATTGCGGTTTATCAGTCACATCGCATCGCGGGGCAAGCCCGCTCCCACCCAGTGCAATCAAGCGTCTTGATAGATCGACATCGGCGGGCACGCACACGCCAGGTTGCGGTCGCCGTAGACGTTGTCCACGCGCCCCACCGGCGGCCAGTACTTGCTCTCGCGCAGATCGGCCAGCGGATACACCGCCAGCTCCCGGCCATAGCGATGCGGCCATTCACCGACCAGCTCGCTGGCGGTATGCGGTGCGTTTTTCAGCGGGTTGTCGAGCTTGTCCAGGCTGCCGTTTTCCACCGCGCGGATTTCTTCGCGGATGCAGATCATCGCCTCGCAGAAGCGGTCCAGCTCTTGCTTCGACTCGCTCTCGGTCGGCTCGACCATCAAGGTGCCAGCCACCGGGAAGGACATCGTCGGGGCATGGAAGCCGAAGTCGATCAGGCGCTTGGCCACGTCTTCGACACTGATGCCGCTGCTGTCCTTGAGCGGGCGCAGATCAAGAATGCATTCATGCGCGACCAGGCCGTTCTCGCCGGTGTAGAGCACCGGGTAGTGCTCCTCAAGGCGCCGGGCGATGTAGTTGGCACTCAGGATCGCCAGCTGCGAGGCACGCTTGAGCCCTTCACCGCCCATCATGCGGATGTACATCCAGGTAATCGGCAGGATGCTGGCGCTGCCATACGGCGCTGCACTGACCGCGCCGTGCTTGTTGTCCATGTGCGCGTGACCGGGCAGGAACGGCGCCAGGTGCGCCTTGACGCCGATCGGGCCGACACCCGGACCGCCACCGCCGTGCGGAATGCAAAAGGTCTTGTGCAGGTTCAGGTGCGAGACGTCGCCACCGAATTTGCCCGGGGCGCAGAGGCCGACCATGGCATTCATGTTGGCGCCGTCCAGGTACACCTGGCCGCCGTGCGCATGGATGATGTCGCAGATGCGGGTGATGCCGTCTTCAAACACGCCATGGGTCGAGGGATAGGTGATCATCAACGCCGCCAGGCTGTCCCGGTGCTGCGCAGCCTTGCTTTGCAGGTCCGCGACATCGACGTTGCCGCGCTCATCGCAGTTGACCACCACCACCCGCATGCCGGCCATCTGCGCCGTGGCCGGGTTGGTGCCATGGGCCGACGACGGAATCAGGCAGACATCGCGCCCCGCCTCGCCACGGCTGGCGTGATAGGCGCGGATCGCCAGCAGGCCGGCATACTCGCCCTGGGAGCCGGCATTGGGCTGCAGGGACATGGCGTCATAACCGGTGGCCGCGCAGAGCATGGCCTCCAGTTCGTCGGTCAACTGGCGGTAACCCAATGACTGCTCAGCCGGGGCGAACGGGTGCAAGGCACCGAACTCGGGCCAGGTGATCGGGATCATTTCACTGGCGGCATTGAGTTTCATGGTGCATGAACCCAAGGCGATCATGCTGCGGTCCAGGGCCAGGTCCTTGTCGGCCAGGCGCCGCAGGTAGCGCATCAGCTCGGTTTCCGAATGGTAGCGGTTGAACACCTGGTGCTGCAGGAACGGCGTTTCGCGCAGCAGTGGCAACGGCAGGCAATCACCCGTGTCGGCGGCCAGCGCGGTGAAGTCTGGAAGCGCCTGCCCGGGCATCGCGAAGACTTGCCACAAGGCCTCGACGGCGGCCTGCTCGCAGGTTTCATCCAGCGACAGACCGACCCGCTGCCCGTCGATCAGCCGCAGGTTCAACTGCGCGCCGTTGGCGGCGGCGAGCACCTCGGCCACAGGGCGTGCAGTCACCACGCTGACGGTGTCGAAGAAGTGTTGCTGCTCGACCTGATGCCCGAGCTGCTGCAGCCCACGTACCAGAATCGCAGTCAGCCGGTGCACGCGCCGGGCGATCTGCGCCAGGCCTTGAGGGCCGTGGTAAACCGCATACATGCTGGCGATGTTGGCCAGCAGGACCTGCGCGGTGCAGATGTTGCTGGTGGCTTTCTCACGACGAATGTGCTGCTCGCGGGTCTGCATGGCCAGGCGCAGGGCCGGCTTGCCGAAGCGGTCGATGGACACGCCGACCAGACGCCCGGGCATGTCGCGCTTGAAGCTGTCGCGGGTGGCGAAGAACGCCGCGTGCGGGCCGCCAAAACCCAGTGGCACACCAAAACGCTGGGCACTGCCCAAGACCACGTCGGCACCGAATTCGCCCGGCGGGGTCAGCAAGGTCAGCGCCAGCAGGTCGGCGGCCACCGCCACCAGCGCGCCGGCGGCATGGGCGCGCTGCACCAGGGCGCGATGGTCGACGATAGCGCCAGTGCTGGCCGGGTATTGCAGCAACAGGCCGAAATAGCCCTCCAGGCTCTGGTTCAGCAGCGCCGACTCATCACCGATGACCACTTCGATACCCAGCGGCTCGGCACGGGTGCGCAGCACGTCGAGGGTTTGCGGATGACAATGGTGAGAGACGAAAAACGCCGGGGCCTTGCTCTTCGCCAGACGCTTGCAGAAGGTCATGGCTTCGGCGGCGGCGGTGGCTTCATCGAGCAACGAGGCGTTGGCGATCTCCATACCGGTCAGGTCGCTGATCAGGGTCTGGAAGTTCAGCAGCGCTTCCAGCCGGCCCTGGGAGATCTCCGGCTGGTACGGTGTGTACGCGGTGTACCAGGCCGGGTTCTCCAGCAGGTTGCACAGGATCGGCGTCGGTGTGTGGCACGGGTAATAGCCCTGGCCGATGTGATTGCGAAACAGCTGGTTCTTCGCCGCGATGGCCTTGAGCGAGGCCAGCGCCTCGGCTTCGCCCTGCCCTTTGCACAGCTCAAGCACGCTGGTGCCCTTGATGCTGTCCGGGATGACGCTGTCGATCAGGCCGTCGAGGCTGTCATGGCCGATCAGCGCCAGCATCGCGTCGATGTCGTCCTCGCGCGGGCCGATGTGACGGGCGATGAACTCATTGTCGGTAGTCAGCGGGATGGATGCATTGCTCATGTCGGCCCCCTGGCTCAGGCGTTGTCGGCCAGGAAGCGGTCGTAGCCGTCCTGGTCCATCAGGGTGTCGAGGTCGGCAGGGTTGGCCACCTTGATGCGGAAGAACCAGCCGTCCTGCATCGGCGAGGCGTTGACCAGTTCGGGGTCGTCAGCCAGGGCCTGGTTGACCGCCACTACGGTACCGTTCAGGGGCATGCTGATGTTGCTGGCGGCCTTCACCGATTCCAGCACCGCGACTTCATTGCCCTCGCCGTATTCGCCCGGCTCCGGCAACTGCACGAACACCACGTCACCGAGGGCTTCCTGGGCGTAGGTGGTGATGCCGACGGTCAGTTCGCCAGTCGCTTCCAGGCGCAGCCATTCGTGTTCGGGAGTAAAACGCAGCGTGGTCATGGATCTTCCTCTCTTGTTATCAGGTAGGTCCTGGTGCAGGACTGATTGATACAAGAGCAAGGGCAATGCCAACTTGTTAAAACCTTTATATTTCAACAGGTTGAACAACAAAACCGATCAGCATCAAGGCGCTGCGCTGGAGCGAAATCGCTCCGTTGCCCGGGCCCGGCAGCCAGCCCTGACAGGACGGGCCAATGAAGCCGCGGCTCACGCCCGACTGGAGCACAATCACTCCAGTGGAGCGTATTCGAACCAGGTTACGAGACCCGGCTGGCGATGCCGTATTTACGCAAGCGCTGGCCGATGGCCGTGTGGGAAGTCTGCAGGCGCACCGCCAGTTGCCGGGTCGAGGGATAGGCCGCGTACATCGTTTCCAGCAGCGACTTTTCGAAGCCCTGCACCGCCGCTTCCAGGCTGGTGACTTGCGGGGTATCGGGCTGCTGGCTGTTCAGGGCAGTACCGGCCAGCTCCAGGTCGTCGCAGTCAATCACCTCGCCTTCGCTGATGGCCGCGGCACGGAAGATCACGTTCTGCAGCTGGCGCACATTGCCCGCCCAGCGATTGCCCAGCAGCAGCGGATGGGTGGCCAGCGCCAGCCGGCACGGTGAGCGCTGTATCTGCGCGCAGGCCTGACGCAGAAAGTGCTCGGCCAGCAGAAGGATGTCCCTGCCGCGTTCGCGCAACGGCGGCACCAGCAGATTGAGTACGTTCAGGCGGTAGTAGAGGTCTTCGCGAAAGCTGCCTTCGACCACCATGTTTTCCAGGTTGCGGTGCGTCGCGCAAACCACCCGCACATTCACCCGCACCTCGCCGCCGCCACCGACCCGGCGAAAGCTGCCGTCACTGAGAAAACGCAGCAGCTTGGCCTGCAGGTAAGGCGACATCTCGCCCACCTCATCAAGGAACACCGTGCCACCGTCGGCCAGTTCCAGCAGGCCCGGCTTGCCGCCGCGCTGGGCGCCGGTAAAGGCGCCGGCGGCGTAGCCGAACAGCTCGCTCTCGGCCAGGCTCTCTGGCAGCGCCGCGCAGTTGAGCGCCAGGAAGGATGCATCGCGGCGCACGCTCAATGCATGGCAGGCACGCGCTACCAGCTCTTTGCCGGTGCCGGTTTCGCCCTGGATCAACAGCGGCGCCTCCAGGCTCGCCACCTTGTGCAGGCGTGCCTTGAGCTCCTTGAGCGGCGCCGATTCGCCCAGCAGCGCCTGCAGCCCCTCGGCATGATCGTGCAGCAGCGAGGCCAGACGCTCGCCGATACGGCTTGGCGGATACAGGGTCAGCAGGCCGCCGACCAAGGCATCGGCGCCGCCGCTGATCGGCGTGGCTTCCAGCAATAGCGCCTGGCCCTGCAGGCTCACCTCGCACATCGGCAGGCGAAAGCCTTTGTCGATCAGGGTCTGCGCCAGGTCGGGTTCGGCGAACAGCCTGGACAACGGCTCACCGGCCGGCTCGCGACCGACGAGGCTGACCAGCGTCGGATTGGCCAGCAGCACATGGCCACCGGGGTCCACCGCCAGGACCGGATCGCTCATCGCCGCGAGCAAGGCTTCCAGTTGCAGGTGCCGGCGCTGGCCGGGGAGAAAGTCGACCAGCTCCACCGCCTGGACCCCGATCACCCGCAGCAAGGCATGGTGAAGTTCGTCCAGCACCGCCTGTGACAACGCC
Organism: Pseudomonas sp. GW821-FHT10B02; assembly: GCF_059415665.1. Classification (NCBI taxonomy): domain Bacteria; kingdom Pseudomonadati; phylum Pseudomonadota; class Gammaproteobacteria; order Pseudomonadales; family Pseudomonadaceae; genus Pseudomonas; species Pseudomonas sp. GW821-FHT10B02. The sequence goes on from NZ_JBWKNR010000018.1 coordinate 57,841, forward strand.
GGTGCATCGATATAGACGTTGGGCGGGATCATTTCCACCGCGTCCAGGTTGAGGTTGCGCGCGCCCAGCAAGGCCAGGATCTCCTGGGTAATGCCAACGCGGTCGATAAAGGTGACGTGAATGCGCATGACGACTCCCTGGTTGTGCAAAGACGACAGGGGGACGGCCCTCTTGTGCCGTCCCCCCGGGTAAAAGCGTGAATGTGGCGATCAGTCCGCGTCGTAGGACAACTGCACGCCCTCCGACTTTTTCTGACGCATCGAGCGGTAAGCCAGACCGAGGATGACGAACCAGACCGGCACGAACACCAGCGCTTTACGGGTGTCTTCTTCCAGCGCCAGCAAGGCCAGCATGGCGACGAAGAACACCAGGCAGGCCCAGCTCATGAAGATGCCGCCCGGCATGCGGTATTTCGAGGCGCGATGCAGGTGCTCGCGCTGCTTGCGATAGGCCAGGTACGACAGCAGGATCATCGACCAGACGCACATGAACAGGATCGCCGACACCGTGGTGATCAGGGTGAAGGCATCGAGCATGTTCGGCACCAGGTAGATCACCAGCGCCCCCGCCGACAGGCAGACACAGGAAAAGATCAGGCCATTGGAGGGCACGGCGCGGCTGGACAACGCCTTGAACTTGCCAGGCGCATCGCCATCCACGGCCAGGCCGTAGAGCATGCGGCTGGTGGAAAACACGCCACTGTTTGCCGAAGAAGCGGCAGAGGTGAGGACCACGAAGTTGATGATCCCGGCAGCCGCCGGCAGACCGGCCAGGACGAACAGCTCGACAAACGGGCTCTTGCTGGCAACCACATCACGCCAGGGCGTAACGGCCATGATCGCGATCAGCGCGAACACATAGAACACGATGATGCGCAGCGGAATCGAGTTGATCGCCCGTGGCAGGTTGCGTTCAGGGTTCTTGGTTTCTGCGGCGGTGGTACCCACCAGCTCGATCCCGGCAAAGGCAAAGATCGCAATCTGGAATCCGGCGAAGAAGCCCATGGCGCCATGGGGGAACATGCCGCCGTCATTCCACAGGTTGGCCAGCGACGCGACATCGCCGGCAGGCGACTGATAGGCTGCGACCACCATGTAAAGGCCGGTGCAGACCAGGGCACAAATGGCCACGATCTTGATCATGGCGAACCAGAACTCCAGTTCACCGAACATCTTCACGGTCAGCAGATTGAGCGAAAGCAACAGGCCTACACAACTGAGTGCCGGCAACCATTGCGGAATATCCGGGAACCAGAACTGTGAATAGGCGGAGATCGCAATGACATCGGCAATGCCGGTCACTATCCAGCAGAACCAATAAGTCCAGCCGGTGAAGAACCCTGCCCAGGGTCCCAGCAGATCCGCGGAGAAATCAATGAACGATTTGTACTTGAGATTGGACAACAGCAACTCGCCCATTGCCCGCATGACGAAGAACAGCATGAAACCGATGATCATGTAGACAAAGATGATCGAGGGTCCCGCCAGGCTGATGGTCTTGCCGGAGCCCATGAACAGGCCGGTGCCGATGGCACCACCGATGGCGATCAACTGGATATGGCGGTTGGAGAGGTTGCGTTGCAGTTCGTGCGCTTCGCTGTCAGGCGGACCCAGCGTCGAGTTTTTCATTAGGCTTTACCTTGCTAGTTTAATTGTTTTTATAACGTCACAAGTTCAAACACCTCAGCCAGTGCGGCGGAGTGCCTATGAAAGAGCAAGGTCTATGCCAAGCGAAAAAGCGTTGTTTTATGCGGGGTTGTGTTGATTGGCTGTAATGAAGTCACTCCATGAAAAGGCGTTAATCCGCCTGCTCACTGGCGCTTAAGCGTCGTAAACCCTGCGCTTGGTCCCACTGTAGCGGTTTCGCTCCAATGGAACGCATTCAGTCCGGCGTGTGAGAACATCCGTCTATTACCGGGTTAACTGTGGGAGCTGGTCTTGCCAGCGATGCAGACGCCGCGTATCACCTGACACCGCAACGATCCTATCGCCGGCAATGCCGGCTCCCACAAGGATGTATCCCTGGCACTAACGGGTCGTCAGGCACTTACCTTGCGCTTCGGTGCGCGGCTGCGCTGTTCTTGTTCCCAACCCTCGACCAGGCCGACCGGTACTTGCGCCGGTGCCAGCGGCTCACGCCCGCGCACCAGGTCGGCGGCACGCTCGGCGAGCATGATGGTCGGCGCGTTGAGGTTGCCGTTGGGCTCGCTGGGGAATACCGACGAGTCGATCACCCGCAGCCCTTGCAGCCCCCGTACGCGCAGTGAAGAGTCGACCACCGCCATGTCATCCTCGCCCATGCGGCAGGAACCGCAGGGGTGCATGGTGCTTTCCATGTTGGCGCGTACGAAGGCGTCGATCTGTTCATCGGTCTGCACCTGCGGCCCTGGTGCCAGTTCCTCGCCACGGAAGCGGTCCATGGCCGGCTGGGCGATGATTTCCCGGGTCAGGCGCACGCAGCGGCGGAAGCCCTCGCGGTCCTCTTCGCTCTCCAGGTAGTTGAAGCGGATTTCCGGGTGCTGGTAAGGGTCGGCCGACAGCGCCCGCACATGGCCACGGCTCTTGGGCTTGTTCGGCCCGGTCAGGACCATGAAACCATGGCCCTTGAACGGCTTGTCACCGTCGTAGCGCATCGCCGCCGGCAGGAAGTGGAACTGGATGTCCGGCCAGCGCAGGCCCTTGGACGAGCGAATGAAACCGCCGGCCTCGAAGTGGTTGCTGGCTCCCAGGCCATCCTTGAACAGCAGCCAGCGCAGGCCGATCAGCGCCTTGCCCAGCAGGTTCATCTTGCCGTTGAGCGTCACCGGCTCCTTGCAGGCGTACTGGATGTAGATTTCCGAATGGTCCTGAAGGTTTTCGCCGACCCCTGGCAGGTCGTGGCGCACCTCGATACCAGCCTTTTTCAGCACCGCCTGCGGGCCGATCCCCGAGCGCTGCAACAGGTGTGGCGAGCCAATCGGGCCGGACGACACCAGCACCTCGCGGTTGCAATAGACCTTGTGGGTCAGGCCGCCTTCGTCGTACTCCACACCCACCGCACGCTTGCCGTCGAGGAGGATGCGCCGGGTCATGGCATGGGTGACGACGGTCAGGTTGGGCCGGGTCATCGCCGGGCGCAGGTAGGCATTGGCGGTGGACCAGCGCACGCCGTCCTTGACCGTCATGTGCATGGCACCGAAGCCTTCCTGCATGTAGCCGTTGCAGTCGTCGGTCTTGATGTAGCCGGCCTCGGCGCCGGCCTCGACCCAGGCGCCGTACAACGGGTTCTGCATGTTGTTGCCGTTGTTGGTGGCCAGGGGGCCTGCGCCACCGCGATAGTCATCGCCACCGAACTTGTAGGTCTCGGCGCGCTTGAAATACGGCAGGCAATTTCGATAGCCCCAGTTTTTCGCGCCCAGGCTTTCCCATTCGTCGAAGTCACAGGCATGGCCGCGGATATACACCAGGCCGTTGATCGACGATGAACCGCCGAGCACCTTGCCCCGTGGGCAGTGCAGGCGTCGGCCGTCCAGGTGCGGCTCGGCGACTGTCTCGTAGCGCCAGTTGTACTTCTTGGTGTTCATCGGCAACGAGAACGCGCTGGGCATCTGGATCAGCACGCTGCGGTCGCTGCCGCCGAACTCCAGGACCAGCACCGAAGTACCGGCGTCCTCGGTCAGGCGGTTGGCCAGAACGCAGCCGGCAGAGCCCGCACCGATGATGATGTAGTCGTATCGCTTGTTCATGGTTTTAGTCCTTTGCGCCGAAGCCTGCGGCTTCGATGTTGCGTTCATTGCCCTTGGAGTAGCCGCCCCAGCCCAGCCGCGCGGCCAGCAGACGGGTCAGCCCGTAGTGAACCAGCCCGGCCAGCAGGCAGGACGGCAGCGATGCGCTGGCGAAGGTGAAGAAGCTGGTGTTGGCCAGCGTCTGCGGGTTGAACACCACCACATAGATCGCGAATCCCGCCACCAGCGCCAGCAATGCGATGGGATTGAAGCCCTTGCAGAAGCGCACCGGCGACGCACCTTGCGTGGCATAGACATGGCGCAGGTTGACGCGCTGCTGGCGCAGGAAGAAGTAGTCGGCGATGCCGATGCCGGCCAGTGCACTGTTAAGTGCCGAGGTCCAGACCAGGAAGATGAAGAAGCCGTCGTAGATACCCGGGAAGCACAGCACGATGAGCACCGGAATCACGCAGAACAGCCCGATCAATACCCCCCAGCGCACGCTGCGCAAGCGCTCCCCGGCCAGCTGGCGCAGGCCGATGACGGCGGTGTAGAGGATGTTGACCATACCGGTCAGGTTAGCCAGCGCCAGGAAGCTCAACGCCACCACGCCGAAGCCCACGCCACCGGCCAGACGCATCCAGGCAGTAGGGTCGCTGCTGCCAAGGGTGGAGGCAGCGAACAGGCTGACTGTTTCGCCCAGCGCGGCAGCGCCGAAGATACCCACCAGGTTGGGCCAGAAGGCCGTGCGCTGGTTGCTGCACAAACGCGACAGGTTGCCGATGTACGGCCACCAGGAGAAGCCGGCGGCGATGTTGATTTCCACGGCGATCATGAAGTTGATGCGCTGATCGGCAAACGGCGGCTGCAACGGCGGCATGGCCAGCAATTCGGCGAAACTGAAACGCTGGGAAATGAAGTACATCAGCGCCAGCATGATCAGGATCAGGCTGGGCGCGATCACCGCGCTCAACCGCCGGATCATGTCCGGCCCGCGCATGGCCACCAGCGCGGCGAGGACGATGGCTAACAAAGCGCCCGCCGTCACCAGCCAACCGTCGCCGTCGGGCTGGCTGTGCTGCACCAGGGTCTCCAGGTTGTCCAGCGCCCGCCCGCACATCAGCCCCAGCACCGCCAGCCAGCCCATGGTCAGCACCACCACCGACAGCACATAGACCAGGCGGCTGCCGTTGATGCCGAACATGCTGCGCAGGTAAGTGAACTGCTCGACACCGTACTTGCCACACGGCAGGCAGGTGGACGACGCGGCGAGAATCACGCCGATGATGTTACCGATGACAATCGCGCTGATGCCTTGCAATGGCCCGACGAACAGCGCGGTGGCGCCGCCGATCAGGAACACCCAGGTGGCCACCGCCAACGCCGAGTTGGCATAGGCAAAGCCCCAGAAGCCCCACACCCGTTCGCTGGGCAGCAACGGCGTATCGCCACGTTCGGCGCTCAGGCGAAATTCCTGCTCTCTGGACTGGCTCATGGATGGCCTCCGAGAAAGTAAGCCCCGGCAACCATCACCAGCGTCAGCAGGGTCAGCGCGATGAAATCGCCAGCGCTCAATGCGCCGGGCCAGTCCGCCCTGCTCTCCAGTTCTTCATAGGCGCGTATGCGCCTGTCCAGGTCTTGCGCACGCTCTACATCCACTTGGCTGTTCATGGGCATCACCTCGATAGGTTCTTGTTCTTGAAATACGATGCATGTGAAACCCGCGCCGCCCGCCAACCGTCAGCGACGCAGGTTTGCCCTGTGCCTCAGGGCAAGGTGATCCAGACCGCCTTGGTCTCCAGCAAAAACTCCAGTTGTTCGGCACCCATGTCCTTGCCATAGCCCGACTGCTTGTAGCCGCCGAACGGCATGGACGGGTCCAGGGTGCTATGGGCGTTGACGTAGACCGTACCGGCCCGCAGCTGCGGAATCAGCCCGTGGACCCGGCCCAGGTCATTGGAGTAGATCGCCGCCGCCAGGCCGAACGCCGAATCGTTGGCCAGCGCCAGGGCCTGCTCCTGGGTGTCGAACGCAGCGGTCACCAGGACCGGGCCGAAAATCTCCTCGCGCACGATGCGCATGTCGTTGTTGCAGTCGGCGAAGATCGTCGGCTGCACGAAGAAGCCCGGGCCCTCGACCGGCTCGCCACCGTAGTACAGCTGCGCCCCTTCGGCCTTGCCCAGCTCGATGTACTCCAGCACCCGCTGCTGTTGCTGACGCGACACCATGGGGCTGATGAAGCAGTCCGGATCCAGGCCCGGCGCGATCTTCAGGGTGGCCGTGTACCTGGCCAGCGCCGCGAGGAACTCGGGATAGATACTGCGTTCGACATAGGCGCGGGTACCGGCATCGCAGACCTGCCCCGAGTTGAAGAACACACCGTTGGCGACCGCCTCGGCCGCCGCCTCGATATCGGCGTCGGCGAACACGATCACCGGCGACTTGCCGCCGAGCTCAAGGGTCAGGCGTTTCATCTGGTCCATCGCCGTCTTGCCCACCGAGCAACCCACTGGCGTGGAGCCGGTAAAGCTCAGCTTGTCGATGCCCGGGTGGCTGGACATCGCCGTGCCGACCACGCTGCCGCGCCCGGTGACGATGTTCAGCACGCCGTCGGGAATGCCCGCTTCCTGCACCAGTTCGGCGAAACGCAGGGCTGAAAGCGAGGTCAGCTCAGCCGGTTTGACCACCACGGTGCAGCCGGTCGCCAGCGCCGCACCGAGCTTCCAGGCCATGGTCTGCAACGGGAAGTTCCACGGCACGATGGCGCCGACCACGCCCACCGCTTCCTTGCGGGTGTAGGCCAGGTAATTGCCAGGCAGCGAGGGTTCGACCGTGCGCCCGTGGATCTTGCTGGCCCAGCCGGCGAAGTAGCGCAGCGTATCGACGGTGCCCTGAATATCCACGGCGCGTGCCTGGACGACCGACTTGCCCATGTCGATGGACTCGATCTGCGCCAGCTCCTCGGCATTGGCGTCGATCAGGTCGGCCAGACGATGAATCAGGCGCTCGCGTTCCAGCGGCTTGAGCTGGCTCCAGGGGCCGCCATCGAACTGTGCACGCGCGGCACGCACGGCACGGTCCAGGTCTTCAGCAGTGCCCATCGGGATGCGCGTCAGCACGCCCTCGGTGGACGGCTCGATGACCTCGGCACTGGCACCATCACTGGCCTCAAGCCACGCCCCACCGATAAACATGCGCTGGGGTTTGCAGAGAAAACGCTGGGTGGCCTCGGAAACGCCGTAGGCTTGCAGGTAGGCTTTAACCTTGTTGTCCACTGGGATTCTCCGGATCAGCGAGCGTTGGCGCGCGCGTGGAAGATGAAGCCGATGCTGTTCATCAGCAGTTGCGCGGCGAGGATCGAGGTGACACCGGCCGGGTCGTAGGCCGGCGCCACTTCCACCAGGTCCATGCCGACGATCCGGCCCTGGCTGCGCCGGGCCAGGGCCTGGATGATTTCCAGCACTTCGTAGTAGTAGAAACCGCCATGGCTCGGTGTACCGGTGCCCGGGGCAATGGACGGGTCGAAACCGTCGATGTCGATGGTGATGTAGTAGTCGCGGCCCTCGGGAATCTTCGCCATCACACCTTCAAGGCCCAGGCGGCGCACGTCGCGCACCGAGAGGATCTGCGAGCCGGCTTCGCGGGCGGCATCGTAGTCGTCGCGGTTGGAGGAAGACACGTTGCGGATGCCCATCTGGGTCATGCCGACGATGTGATCCAGTTCCGAGGCGCGGCGCAGCGGGCTGCCGTGACCGTAGCGCACACCGTGGCGTTCATCGACGAAGTCCAGGTGCGCATCGAAATGCACGATATGGATCGGCCCGCGCCCTTCGAAGGCCTTGATCACCGGAGCGTGGATCGAGTGGTCACCGCCCAGCACCACCGGCATGGCGCCTGCCGCGAGGATCTGGCGCACGGCCGATTCGATGTTGGCGTTACTGGTTTCCATGTCGGTGTGAACGATATCGGCATCGCCGACATCGACCATGCGCAACTGGTCTTCGGTCAGGTAGGTGGCGTCATCTTCAAAGTCGTAAGCGCCGGCATGGCCGAAGGAGAACAGCGTCGATGCCTCGCGGATGCCGCGGGGTCCGAAACGCGCCCCGGAGCGCCATTGGGTGCCCATGTCGTTGGGCGCGCCAAGGATCGCCACGTCGGCATTGATGGCAGCCCAGTCGGTGCAAATGGGCGACTTGGCGAAGGTGCAATGGCCCACGAAGGGCAGGTTCAGACGGCCGGATTCATAACCGTGCTTTGCCATGTTCGAGTTTCTCCACGTTATTGTTCTGGTCAGGAGACGGGGCGACTGCTCGACCACCGTTGCAGCCACTATGGCGGCAGGCCGGTCAGGGAAAAATGCGCAAGTGCAGATGCATACATCGCCGGAGCCGAAGTATCCGTACGGATGTCAGTCGCCCGCAGAACACCGCCACTGCAACCTGGCTGTATTTCGAAATGCCAGGCATTGCGGTTGAAACACGCACATGGTTAGCTTGGAAAAAACAACAATGCCCGTGCGTTCATATCAGCCGCCACGATGTGACGCCCGACCGGGAGGTCATGGTGATCCAGCTCCACGATGTCGACCTGAAACTGCTCAGGGTTTTCACCACGATTGTCAGGTGCGGTGGCTTTTCCGCCGCGCAGGCCGCGCTGAACGCTGGCCAGTCGACGATCAGCGAGCAGATGACGCACCTGGAAACCCGCCTGGGGGTCAAGCTCTGCCAGCGCGGGCGCAGCGGCTTTCGCCTGACTGAACAAGGCGTGGCGATCCATGAAGCCACACTGCGTCTGCTCAGCGCGGTGGAGAGCTTCTGCCTGGACGCCGACGTGCTCAAGCAGCACATCAGCGGCAAGCTCAACCTGGGCATCATCGACTCCACCCTGACCGATCCCGACTCGCCGCTGCCGCGTACCACCCAGCGTTTTGTCTCGCGCGGCCACGACGCTCATCTGCACATCTACATCGGCGCCCCCGCGGAGCTGGAGGAACGCGTACTGGACGGTCGCCTGCATCTGGCCATCGGTCACTTTCCCCTGCGGGTACCGGGGCTGTCCTACCTGCCGCTCTACAACGAAGCCCTGGGACTCTACTGTGGGCGCCGCCATCCGCTGTTTGCCAGCAAAGCGTCGAACGGTCGTCTGCTCGAGGACGTTCGCGCCTGCCGTATCGTTGTGCGCGGTTACATGAATGAGTACGACCTGGAGCAACTGGGCATGACCAAGGCCGCTGCCACCGTCGAGAACATCGAGGCGGCGGCGATCCTGATCATTTCCGGCGCCTACATCGGCTTCCTGCCGGTGCACTTCGCCGAGCAGTGGGTCAAGACCGGCGAGATGCGCCGCCTGGGTGCCAGCGCGCTGGACCTGACCTCGCCGTTCGATGTCGTCACCCGTCGCGGCGTATCACCGCCACCGATCCTGCACGCCTTCCTCGAAGACCTCGCCGCCTGTATGCACCCGCCACTGCCTTGAGCGGGTCCCCCAGTGGGATCGGGCTTGCAATTGATTGCCAGTATGCTTCGTGGCTGAATGACTTTCTTAACACCGTCACTGCGTGCAGGACACAGCGCTCAGATCGGACTTCTCACATAACAACGGCTGATCCTTGATAACGGTCCCCGGCTTCAAACCAAGGGTTCCATCAGCCTTTATCTGTAAGGCCGAGGCCGCTGTTCTACCTAGCTCACGGTAAGCCCAGAACAGGTAAGTGCTGGAGTTGAACGCTGCCCCCGCCGTAGGCAACTGCGGGAAGTAAAGATTGTCGTCATCGCGAACCGTGGTGCCTGCGTTACTGCCATAGTAGGCCGCTAGCATGCAACTGACCGGATAGGCTCGGGTTTCACACTTACCATCTTTGAAAGCACGTCTTACTGCCGCTTGGTCCCAACCCAGCTTGATAAGCCAGATATGCGAGACTGGCATTGCGCTACCCTCAGGCCATATGACTTCGCCTGGTACAACACCATTGAACCACGCCGAGGTGTTATAGGCATGGCGCGGTTTTCCCGGGCCGTTGTTCCAGTCGCTGCACACTTGATCCAGATTGATCAGCGCCTTATCGAATCTCATTTCTGCGCCTTCTTTTTTCAGCATCTGCCGGGCAATGCAGATGCCTTCCATCCGGCCCTCAACATCCTCTTCAGCATCAACGATGATGACATCTCGGGCACCGCGGCGTAGCAAGCTGTAAAGCCCAAGGTTTTCGGTATGACCTCCATCGCTTAGCCGTATGCTGGCTGGTTCAGCCCGGAAGGGGTTCTTGACCGTTGCTCCCCATCTAATGGCTGGCGGATGGAATGTGTTTACTGAGTCAACTGCCGCACCCGACACACGGACCGATGTACCAAGGTCTGGGATAACAGGCGTGTCAGTACGTAAATAGCCCGTCAGCGTAGACCCTTGGCCAAAGGCTGTTATCTCAAAGATCTCGGACTGATCCCGGTAGAGAACATCGCCTGGCCTGCCATTTTCGCTCGGGGTCAAGCTGGTGTTCAGAATCCACAAAGGCATCCTGGCTGCAGACTTGTCGTTGTGCAGTGCGCGCAACAGTTGCCACGTTGCTGTATCCGGATCGAGATGCCATTCGCTGGTGTGAATCTGGCCTTTGTCGTTCGTATAGGAAAACGCCTGACTCCACGAGGTTCGTGGATTTGGATTTAACCCCCAGGCACGCTCGATCCCGTATTGATAGGAGATGGCAACGTCGCTTGTCTCAACAAAGGGCGCTTTTATCCATTCACCCAGAACAACAAAGCCGTATTTGACCGCTTGCCACCACGGGGCGCCCTGACGATCACCTGTGGCTACAGTTTCAGAATCCTCAAAGATGTCAGGCCAGCGGCCCAGGTGAGTCTGCCAACGAAACGGGTCACGGTTATACGCCAGGCCAGTGGCGGGGTCGTCAAAGGTGAAGTGCATTTTGTATTTACATTGGTACATCCGTTTGAACCCTTCATCTCCTTGTCCGGCCTGCAGTAAAGCAGCGCGGATGAGCAACTCAGTTTCCTTTCGACTGGAGCTTGGCCTAGGCTCGTCTTGCCACCATAAAGGTATGCAGTCCGTGAAAACGACCCTATGGTCACGGATGCCGGCCTTTCGGGTTTCAAGACGCTTTGTGTAATACCAGAGTGCTGCGTAACTGCCGCCAGAAACCGATGAAATGGCATCGACCTGGTCAAGAACCTGACTGTCATTCAGGCCCTGCATGACGCCATGGGCAAACATCGCAGCACGCGTTCCGCCACCCGATAGCGCCAGCCCAATCGAGAGTGGAGCACCGCCGCTGGGTTCAGCTGAAAAATCTTTTTTCAGTGACGCCAACATCGTGTGGGAAATAGGCCGCAATTCAGTAACACCTGAGGCACGTGTCGGCTTTCCCTGCGCCCATTGTTCGTGCACATATTTCGAGGAACAACTGGCCGACAATACGACCAAGGTGAAACATGTTGTACGCGAAAGTGCTCTCCCAAACTGCTTTGATCTGATCATAGTCACGCTCCCAAGGATGCAATGATGTGCACTTCCTTTGAGCATAGGAGAAAGCTTATAAGTAACCAGCGCAAGCTCGAAGAGTAAAACTCAAGCAAACAACAAAAAAACAAAGCTCCGACACGCCCACACTCATAATGTGTCAGACCAACCTTTACAGCCAATCATTCTAAGTACTCACATTGCTTTATCTCAACACCTGGATAGGCTAATTACACAGCGGTTGTTGCAATCACCAGCAGATCTTGAGTGCACACCATGAGCGGCGAAAATACACAAACTACTGAACCCTCGTTTGAAAATAGCTTTCGTGCCTACGCGTGGGACTATTTTGCCCTGCATGCGGACCAAAGGTTGAAAGCCTTTCACTTCTACATTTTGCTTTCAACAGCGATCATTGGTGGCTTTGCAGTTCTTCTGAAAAATGGTGATGCGTATAAGTGGATGGCCGTGTTCGGCGCACTGTTGACATTCTTCTCTTTTGTCTTCTGGAAACTCGACAGAAGAACTCATGACTTGCTTGGTTATGGCAAGGCCGCACTAGAGTATCTGGACGCCCAGCACAACCTGCCAAATGACAACGACGGCCTTCCACATGTTCTTCGTCTTATTTCACGAGAGCAGGCAGTGAGTAAACAGATAGCTGCCCGGGAAGCTATCAGCGATAAACTGGCATTCACCTATACACGCTGTTTCAGCTGGGTGTTTATTACATTCTCACTTGTTGGAGTCGTCACAGTCCTGGCTTGCATGGCCTATGGTCACTATTGAGCACGTCATCAACTGATCTGTTCAAGCGTGTACTCAAGCACGTCGGGAAAGTTGAGGAAAAGGAGGCGCTGCATGAACTCACTCACCGGCGGTTGCCTCTGCGGCAACGTACGAATCGTCGCCTCGGGACGCCCTTATCGGGTCGGCCTTTGTCACTGCCTGGACTGCCGAAAACATCATGGTGCGCTGTTCAACGCCTCGGCCATATTCCCTCAGGATGCGGTGACCATCGAGGGCGAGACGCAGCACTACGCCGGCCGTCATTTCTGTCCCCGCTGCGGCTCCTCGGTGTTCGCCCGCAGCGACGACGAAATCGAAGTGCACCTGGGATCCCTGGATGCCCCGGATCAACTGATACCCACCTACGAAAGCTGGATTATCCGCCGCGAATCCTGGTTGCCGGCATTTGCACTGAGCAGACGCTACCAGCGCGATCGAGACGCCAGCGGGCGCTTTGAGGAGTAATCCCCCCCCCCTCGCCCGCTCATAGCCGCACTCTTGCCAGCTGATAGTAAAAATCTCTTGTACGAACCCCTGGCGGGAGGAAGATGGTGTGATCAGCGACCTGCACGAACAAGGCCCGGATCATGAACACTCGCCCGCGCTGCACTGCCTTCCATGAAGCAGGCCACGTCCTGGCTTTCTGGTGGAATGGCCAGCGCATCAAGCGAGTGACCGTACGCACCCGCGCCGAAGCACTGATCGGCCCGATGGTGGATCTGCGTGGCAACCTGCAGGCGGTCAAGGGCCTGGTCGAAGCCGACTACCTGGTGCCGCTCCCCGCCTTCGAGCCGCCCGGCATCGCCGAACACCTGCCTTCGATGATCAGCGCCATTGAGCGCGACCTGGTGGATTGCTTCGCAGGCCCTATGGCCGAAGCGATCTACAGACACTGCCCGGTCGACAGGTGCCTGCAGCGTAGCGGTGCCGGCGACCGCCAGCGCGGCATGGAGTTGATCCGCCTGCTGCCGGCGCGCATGGTACTCGACGCCGAGCCCCTGGCCATTGCCCGTGCCAGCTGCCTGGTACATCGATACTGGGCGGTGGTCAGCGCTGTTGCGCAGTTTCTGCATGCCCAGGGCACGGTCAACGGCGAGGAGATCAGCGCGTTGTTGTGCCAGCTCAGCGGCGAGTCACCGACACCTCAGGGCAACCTCCTGCGCGACCTCGACAGCCGACACAATCGTCATGCCACTACCCGGTTACGGCCTGTCTGCCTGGCATGATAAAGGTGCTCGTCGGCGGGGCTGAACCTGCGCTCAGAAACCCACACTCGCGGAGAGCAGGTAGGTCCTGGGGGTAGACAACGTCAGACCGGCTTCGCTGTCATCGGAGGCACCCGCCGAGGCCCAGTAGCGCTCATCCAGCAGGTTCTCGACACTGGCGCGCAGGGTGATGTCCTTGCCGTCGACCTTGAAGGCATAGCGGGCGCCGGCATCGAAGCGTTGCCAGCCGTCAATCTGCTTGCTGTTGGCCTGGTCCAGGTACTGCGAACTGGAATGAATGCCACGGGCCGTCAGGGTCAATCCCGAGAGGCTCGGCACGTCCCACTCGGCCCCCAGGTTGACGTTGTACTCGGGCGTTGCCGGGGCGCGGTTGCCGTCGAAGGTGCCGCCATTGGTGCCGGTCAGTTCACTGTCGATGTACATCACCCCACCCAGCAGGCGAAAGCCCTTGAGCGGTTCACCGAACACACTCAGCTCGACACCTTTGTTCTCGCGCTTGCCGTTGGGGCCGAAGACCCGGGTACTGGCATTGGTTTCGTAGGCCGGCTGACGGATCCGGAAGGCGCTGGCGGTCAGGGCAAGGTTGCCCAGATCATACTTGGCACCGACTTCCACCTGGCGGCTGATGAACGGCGGGAAGATCTGGTCTTCGTTGATCGCGGTCGAAGGCGCGATCTTGCCCTGGCTCAGGCCTTCCATGTAGTTGGCATAAAGAGACAGTTGATCAGTGACCTTGTACAGAATCCCGCCCGACGGCGAGACCTTCTCTTCGTCATAGGCCGTAGCGCCTTTGACGTTGTTGCTCCAGTCGTCGACCTGGACCCGCTGCCAGCGCGCGCCGAGGGTCAGCAGCACCCGGTCATCGAAGAACCCGAGGGTGTCGGCCAACGCTACGCCAGTGAAGCGGTTCTCGGTGTACACCTTGGCGTCCTGGCGTGTGGGGGTACCGGGCGTAGGCGTCGGTCGCGGGTCGTAGAGGTTGCTTGGCGCCGATGCATAGCGGGCACCGCCGTTCTCGAAATCCATATAGAAGTAGCTGGCGGCCAGGTTCACTTCGTGGCTCACCGGACCGGTATGGAACCAGTTGCGCAGGCCGGCGGTGGCGGTCTTGACGTTTTCATCGCGGGTGAAATCCCGCGGCTGGACGCTGAAGTCACCGGCATCGTTGGAGACCGGAACGTTGTGCCGAAGGAAGTCATGGTCGCTTTTGCGCGCGCCGACTGCCGCGTAGGCCATCAGCGAATCGCTGATGTCGTATTCGCCATTGAGGGTACCGAAGGTGTCGTTGGTACGGGCCTGGCTCCAGGCCTGGGCATAATTGCGCCGCACATCATCGGCATCCGGGACCTTGGCATTGGCGCCGACGATCACGCGCTCCTGCGGTGCATCGGTGTCGCGCTCGGTGTGGCCGAAATCCGCCGACAGCCGCAATCGCTCACCGCGAAAGTCCAGGCCCAACACGGCCATCTCACGCTCGACGCTCTGATGGTCCCACTCAGTGTCACCGCCCTGCTTGACGCCGTTGAAGCGCAGGCCGAACTGGTTCTGGTCACCGAACCGACGGCCAATGTCTACCGCCCCCCCTACCTGACTGTCTGACACGTAGCTGCCGGTGAACTCGGTGAGCGGCTTGTCAGCCGCGCGCTTGGCCACCACGTTGATGCCGCCGCCGACACTGCCTCGCGGCGAGATCCCGTTGATCAGCTGGCTGGGGCCCTTGATGATGTCGACGCGATCGGCCATTTCCATGTCGATCGAGTAGGTCGGCAGCACGCCGTACAGACCGTTGTAGGAAACATCGCTGTTAAACAGGCTGAAACCGCGGATGGTGAACTGCTCGAAGCGTCCGCCAGCCGGGTTGGTCGCCCGTACCGAAGGGTCGCTGGCGATCAGGTCGCCGAGGGTCCGCGCCTGCTGGTTCTGCACCGCCTCACTGGTGTAGGTGGTCATGCTGAACGGCGTTTCCATGAAGTCCCGCGAGCCCAGCAAACCCTGCGAGCCACGCCGGGCGACCTGCCCGCCGGCATAGCGCTCGCCGTCCAGGTCGCCCCCGGCGTGGCTGCCGAGGATGCTGGTCGGCGCGATTTCCAGGGCATCCGCCCCCGCTGGCAGCGGCACCAGGGTGTAGGCACCGGCACTGACCGGCTGCAGTTGCAGACCACTGCCCTGCAGCAACCGGGCGAAGCCTTCATCAATGCTGTAGTTACCCGACAGGCCGGCGCTGCGCCGGCCACTGACCAGGCCCGGCTCCACCGAAACGCTCACCCCGGCCTGGCCAGCAAAGCGGATCAAGGCCGAGCCGAGGTCGCCGGCCGGCACCTTGTAGCTGCGTTGCTCGCTGTCGGCCACGGCCATCTGCGGCGCCAACGGGCCGAAGCCGAGCATCAGGCTCAAGCACAAGGTGGAACAGGAAAACGAAGACGCCGGTGGCGTTCGGCGACGTGTCACTGCGGGCATTGTTGCGCTCTCTTGTGGATTCACTTGCCCTTGATGACAACCGAACGAAAGAAAGGGGACAGGCTTCAGGCAATTATTTTCAACGGCCTGGACTGCATGTCATTCCCTGTCCTTGAACGAGCGGATCAGGTTGTCGCGCAGCTTGACCACCGCTCGCTGAACCTGGGTGAACTCTTCTGCGGTGAGGCCGGTGGCTTCGAAAAGGTCGACGTCCGAGCCCTCGTCGCGCAGTTGCCGACCACTGGCCGTCAGCCGGATGCGCACCTGACGCTCATCCTCCGGGTCGCGCTGGCGTTGCACGTAGCCCATGGCTTCGAGTTTTTTCAGGATCGGCGTCAGGGTGTTGGATTCGAGAAACAGCTTTTCACCCAGGCTGCCGACGGTCTGGTCGTCCTGCTCCCAGAGCGCAACCAGGGTGATGTACTGGGTGTAGGTAAGGCCCAGTCGCTCAAGTTTCGGCTTGTAGGCTTTGCCGAAGGCGAGATTGCTCGAATAGACGGCAAAACACAGAAACTCCGAGAGTTTCAGGTCGGCAGGCATCGCAGTTTCGGTGGGTTTCATGGCTATCCCTTGTTGACCAGAGCAGAACGAGGAACGGCCAGGCGAGCGTATAAAACGTTCACCTGGCCTTTCCTGCTTTATACCCCATACGATTTAATCGCATGCGACTTAGCTGATAGTCCTTTCCCGGCGTTTCGATGTCAAGACAGCGGGTGCTTGGCCACCTGTCCTGTTACTCGGTGATCGCCTTCAAGGTTACCTCGATGTTGCCGCGGGTGGCCTTGGAGTATGGGCAAACCTGGTCGGCGGCATGCACCAGGGCATTGGCGACTTCAGGGTCCAGGCCTGGCAAGCGCGCAGTCAGTCGGGCCTGGAGGAAGTAGTCCTTGCCGGTCTGGCCGAGGTCGACTTCGATCTCGACCGCCAGACCTTCTGGCAATGCCACCTTCATTTCCTTGGCGACCAGTTCCACTGCCGCGATGTAGCAGGCCGACCATGCCCCGGAGAACAGTTGCTCGGCGGTCGGGTGCGGCGCAATGGCGTTGAACTCGTGGGCAGGCTTGCTGGCGCCCGGCGACGACAGCTGGATGTTCAGGCCACGTGCGGTGGTACCGGCGACACTAAGGGTGGTGTGGGTTTTACCGGTCAACAGGACTTTTTCGATCTTGCTCATGGGGGAGTTCCTCTGGATTTGCTTGAGTTATATCGTTAGCGATTTAATCGCATGCGATAGATCAATAATCAGGCCGGCACGTCTCGACGTCAACAGGGTTGGTATGGTGCTGCGACGGACGGTCTCATCGCGGGGCAAGCCCGCTCCCACAGGATTTTCTGCAGCCCTGTGGGAGCGGGCTTGCCCCGCGATAAGGCCCTGCTTAGTGCACCGCACGCGTGACCAGATAACTCAGCAGCTCAGGCTCATCATCCAGTTCAATGGTCCGCACCGGCCGCGGCAGGTTGTCCAGCACCGCGCGCCAGAACGCCTGGGCGGTTTCGTCCTGGTCATAGAAACGCACCAGCCAGTCACTCTCCCCGCTCATCAGCACCTGGCTGGCGATTGCGCGGCCGATGCCTTTGCGCCGGTAACGCTTGAGGATGAACAGGTCAGCCAGCTCCAGGGCATTAAGTGCCGCGAACTCGCTGCGCTCAATCAGCAGGAAACCGGCGATGAAGCCATCGACCAGGATCAGGTTGGCGCTCCACTGCGGCTCCTGCCAGTAGCGGATCAGGTGCTCTTCGTGGATGTAGAAGCGGCCGTCCACTTCCACATCCTCTTGCTCCCAGTCCGAAGACTCATAGGCATAGAACTGATACAGGTTGCGGATCAGCTCAGCCTGGTCGGGGCCGGTTTGCAGCAGTTCGACAGTGAAAGGGATCGAAGGCATGGGGATCTCGGTCAATAAACGGGTAGCGCGTTTTTCGCGGGCGCTATTGTTTACAAAAGCCGTGGCCAATGCCAGCAGCAGGAGGTGAACCCATGACCTATCGCGAACCCGCCCGCGACCCGGCCCCCATGTCGCGCCCCACGGCGATTGCCTATGCGATTGGCCTGCCGCTGGCCCTGCTGGTGCTGATCTTCCTGCCCGCCGGCAGCCTCACCTGGCGCCCCGGCTGGATATTCCTTGGCGTGCTGGTGCTGGCTTTTGCGGTGTCGGCGCTGGTGCTCGCCCGCGTCAATCCGGTGATCTATCGTGCGCGCAGCCGCTTCCAGGCCGGCACCAAAAGCTGGGATAAAGCGCTACTGGCGCTCATCCTGCCGGCAATGACTGCCGTCTTGCCCGTGGCAGCGCTCGATGCCGGGCGCTTTCATCACGCGCTGGTACCGGGCTGGCTGGTGCTGATGGGCTATGCTGCGGTACTGCTGGGCATCGCGGTGGCCGGATGGGCGCAGGCGGTCAATCCATTTTTCGAGCCCGGTGTGCGCATCCAGTCAGAGCGCCATCAACGGGTGATCGACAGCGGTCCGTATCGCTTTGTCCGCCACCCCGGATACACCGCCGCACTCTGGCTATTCTTCGGTATGGCGCTGGCACTGGGCTCATTCTGGGCGCTGCTACCTGCTGCATTGGCAGCGGCTTTTCTGATAGTGCGTACCGCCTGGGAAGATCAGTTGTTGCAGGCCGAACTGGACGGCTATGTTGAGTATGCCGGGCGGGTTCAATTCAAGCTGTTCCCCGGGATCTGGTGAAGGACGACATGCGCCATGAACAAATCCCGTAGCAGTGACCCGGCACACACGGCTGAATCCTCCGCCAGTGCTTTGATCGAGGCCAGAATTCGCGCTCAACGACTGGCGCGGGGCAACCCTTGCCCGGGTACGCAGACTCATCCACCAGGCCGACCCCGAGTTACTTGAGGAGTGGAAATGGCGCGGTGTTCCGGTGTGGTCCCACGCGGGCATTCTGTGCACCGGCGAGACCTGTAGGAGCGGATTCATCCGCGATGGGGCGCAACGCGGCCCTAAACAGGTGGGACTGCTATGCAGTCCATCGCGGCGGTCCAGCGTCCCGGTGAATCCGCTCCTACAAGCGTCATGAACCTGTCAGATGCGCGCCAGTGCCTGCGCCAAGTCCGCGCGCAAATCTTCGACGTCTTCCACCCCTACCGACAGGCGCACCAGTGCATCGCCGATCCCCAGCTGCGCGCGGGTTTCGGCGGGGATGCTGGCATGGGTCATGATCGCCGGGTGCTCGATCAGGCTTTCCACCCCGCCCAGGCTTTCGGCCAGGGCAAAGATGCGCACGCTTTCGAGAAAGCGCCGGGCGCCGGCCAGGTCGCTGTTGAGGTCCAGGGAAATCATCCCGCCGAAACCATGCATCTGCCGCCGTGCCAGACCGTGCTGGGGGTGCGAGACCAGCCCCGGATAATAGACCCGCGCCACCTGCGGCTGGCGTTCCAGCCAGTGTGCTAGCTCCAGGGCATTGCTGCAGTGGCGCTCCATGCGCAACGCCAGGGTCTTCACCCCGCGCAAGGTGAGAAAGGCGTCGAACGGCCCGGCAATCGCGCCCACCGCATTCTGCAAAAAGCCCAGGCGCTCGGCCAGTTCGGGATTGCCGACCACGGCGATCCCGCCAATCACGTCGGAGTGGCCGTTGAGGTACTTGGTGGTCGAGTGCAGGACTATATCGAAACCCAGCTCCAGCGGCCGCTGCACCCAGGGGCTGGCGAAGGTGTTGTCGGCGACACAGAGAATGCCGCGCTGGCGACAGATGTCGGCGACGGCGACCAGATCAGTCAGTCTGAGCAAGGGGTTGCTGGGGGTCTCAACCCAGACCATGCTCGTGTCGTCTTCCAATGCCGCCTCGAAAGCCTCCAGGTCGGTCAGGTCGACAAAGCTGAAGCGATGCCCGGCACTCTGCCGCCGAACCTTGTCGAACAGGCGGAACGTACCACCATAGAGATCATTGCCAGAAACGATGTGCGAGCCAGCGTCGAGCAACTCGAGGACATTGGCAATGGTCGCCAGCCCCGAGGCGAACGCGAAGGCCTGGGTACCGCCCTCAAGATCCGCCACGCAACGCTCCAAGGCCCAGCGCGTGGGATTGTGCGAGCGCCCGTAGTCCAGGCCTTTGTGCACGCCGGGGCTCTGCTGGGCGTAGGTGGAGTTGGCATAGATCGGCGGCATCAGGGCCCCGGTGGACGGGTCCGGGGTTTGCCCGGCGTGGATCACGCGGGTGGCGAAGGCGCGTGGCGCGGTGGTTTCGTCGTGCTGGCTCATGGCAAGGACCTGCGCAGGTGGTTGAGCATGTCGACACGGGTAATCAGGCCATAGAAGCCCGAGGCGTCGGCGATGATCGCCACCAACCCACGGTCGAGTTCCGCTTGCAGTGTAGTCAGGCTGGCACTCGGCGGCAGGGTTTGCAGCTTGTCGGTCATGGCGCTGGCAACCGGCAGACGAAAGTGCGTGGGGTCAGCGTGCATGCCGACGAGGATATCCGACTCGTCGATCACCCCGACCAGCCGCTGGCCGTCTTCAAGCACCGGTAATTGCGAGACATCGGCTAGGCGCATGCGCTGGAACGCAGTGAGCAAGGTGTCGCCGGGGCCGACGCTGATCACCCGGCCATCCTCGAAGCGCCGGGCAATGAGGTCGCGTAAATCGCCATAGTGCTTGAACTGCAGCAGGCCCTGGTCGGTCATCCACTGATCGTTGTAAACCTTCGACAGGTAGCGGGTGCCGGTGTCGCAGACAAAGCTGACCACCCGTTTCGCTTCGGTCTGTTCGCGGCAATAGCGCAGCGCCGCTGCCAGCAAGGTCCCGGTCGAGGAGCCACCAAGAATGCCTTCGGCACGCAGCAACTGGCGGGCATGATCGAAGCTGTCTTCATCGCTGATCGAGTAGGCCTGGCGCACGCTGGACAGATCGGCGATCGAGGGAATGAAATCCTCACCGATGCCCTCCACTGCCCAGGAACCGGGGGTGCCCAGGGCGCCGCTGCGGCTGTACTCGGCCACTACCGAGCCGACCGGATCGGCCAGCACCATGGCCAGGTCCGGCTGTACCCGGCGAAAGAAGCGGGTCAAGCCGGTCAAGGTACCGGCCGAGCCGACACCGACGACGATGGCATCCACATCATGGTGCATCTGCGCCCAGATCTCCGGCGCGGTGCTGCACTCGTGGGCCAGGGGGTTGGCCGGGTTATTGAACTGATCGGCGAAGAACGCCTCGGGGATCTCTGTGGTCAGCCGCGCTGCCACGTCCTGGTAATACTCCGGATGCCCCTTGCCGACATCGGAGCGAGTGATATGCACTTCAGCGCCCATCGCCTTGAGGTGCAGGACCTTTTCGGTAGACATCTTGTCCGGCACCACCAGCACTACCCGGTAGCCCTTGGCCCGGCCGACCAGCGCCAGCCCCAGACCGGTATTGCCCGCAGTGGCTTCAACGATGGTGCCACCGGGTCGCAGCCGGCCATCGCGCTCGGCCGCATCGATCATGGCCAGGCCGATGCGGTCCTTGATCGAACCGCCGGGGTTCTGCGATTCGAGCTTGAGAAACAAGGTACAGGGGCCGGTATCGAAGCGGCTGACGCGGACCAGGGGCGTGTTGCCGATCAGTTCGAGTACGGCTGGGCGGGAATCGTTGGACATAGGCTCACCTCGCAGCGGGACAGGGTGCGGGTTGAACAGCGGCCTATGGTCCAACCCGGGCGACGCTTCGTTTGGACCATAGGCCCGCTTGACGCCCACCGCAACCGTTCGCGGCCAGCCGGTAATGTACGCCGGCTGTCAGGCTCCACCGCGGAAACAGGAGACACCCCAGGCCGTCAGTTTGAACGGCAGGTGATAGTGCTGGCCGGGGTCGGCCAGCCCGAAGCGGTAAACCAACTCGTCAAGAAACGGCACCGCAGGCAGTACCATGCCTTTAGCCCGATAGAAATCGGCTACCTGCAGGCTGACTTCATATACGCCTGGGGTACAACGCTCGGCCTCGCCCTCCAGTTCCGCCAGCACACCGTTGCTGGCGATCCGCCCTTGGCAGATCAGCTCCCCCTGACCGCCGTCCAGGCGCACCAGGCGCACCTCCAGACCTTGCGCCACACAGCCGCTGGCAACATCGACAATATGAATGGAGATGCCTGCACTCATGACCAGAAGCCTTTGTGAGGTTCAGCCGCCTCTGCTTCAAGCATCGGCCCGAGAACACTGACCTGACGTTGCCCGCGTGCAAACACTTCGCGGCACGGTAGTGAGAAGGTCGGATTTTCCGGATGGTCGCCGGTCAACCCCAGCAGTGCATGTTCGGACAAGGCGTACACCACCCGGCCAATACCGGTCCAGTACACGGCTCCGGCGCACATGCAGCAGGGCTCGGCGCTGGTGTACAGGGTGCAGTCCGCCAGCGCCTCGGGACTCAGGCACTTGGCTGCCTGGGCCGCGGCAACCAGCTCGGCGTGCTGGGTCGGATCACCTTCGGGTGGCATCGAGTTGTTGCCGGCCTGGGCGATCACCTGACCATTACGGTCCGCCACCAGTGCGGCAAACGGATGGCGGCCGCGTTGCCGGGATTGCTCGGACAGCTCGATGGTGCGGCGCAGCAGTTCAAGGTCGAGCGCGCTGACACCGGCGGGGGTGAGGTTGGTAAAACTGGTCATGTGAAACTCCTTGGCAGTAGGTAAAGGAATACGTCAGTCAGCCAGCTCGGCGTCGCTAGAGAGTGCCTCGGTCGGCTGGTTTTCGTTGTTGAGGAGGATGTTGAGGACAATGGCGGTGATCGCCCCGAGGAAGATGCCGCTTTCAAGCACCAGCTTGAGCGCGCCATTGGCGTGTTCGAACAACGCCGGGAAGGACATCGGCAACACCCCGACACTGACCGATACCGCGACGATGATGCCGTTGCGCGTACCTTCGAAGCGGACCCGGGAAAGCTCCTGGATACCGGCCACCGTCGTCATACCGAACATGACGATCGCGCAGCCACCCAGCACCGGCGTCGGCACTGCGGCAATCAAGGCACCGAGTTTGGGAAACAGGCCCATCAACACCATGATCGCGCCAGCTGCGGCTACCACGAAGCGGCTCTTGATGTTGGAAAGCGCGATAAGGCCG
This sequence comes from Pseudomonas sp. GW821-FHT10B02, assembly GCF_059415665.1. Taxonomy (NCBI): domain Bacteria; kingdom Pseudomonadati; phylum Pseudomonadota; class Gammaproteobacteria; order Pseudomonadales; family Pseudomonadaceae; genus Pseudomonas; species Pseudomonas sp. GW821-FHT10B02. The sequence goes on from NZ_JBWKNR010000018.1 coordinate 80,539, forward strand.
GTGTTCTGAGTGAAGGCGTTGTAGGGGAAGCTGTTGAACAACCCGCCGAGCATGGTCGACAAACCGTCAGCACGAAAGGCATTGCCCAGGGTCTGCTGGCTGGTCGGTTTGCCGGTCAACTTACCGATGGCCAGGCAATTACCGGTGGTCTCGGCCATGATCACCAGCATCGCCAGGGTCATCACCAGAATCGGCATCAGCGAAAACTCAGGTACACCAAACGCCATCGGCGGACTCAGTTCGAACCAGGCCGCCTCCCCTACCCGGCTGAAGTTGGTCATGCCAAAGGCTGCGGCAATCAAGCTGCCCACGAACAGGCCGATGAGCACACTGAGGTTGCCGATAAAGCCGGAGAATCGCGCATAGATCAGCAACGTCACTGCCACCGTGGCCAAGCCCAGCAACAGGTTGGCGGGCTTGCCGAAATCATCCGCGCCCGGATTGCCCCCGCCCAACCAGATCGCCGCAGCAGGCATCAGCGAGATGCCGATAATGGTGATCAGGCTGCCAATCACCACCGGCGGAAAAAACCGCAGCAGACGGCTGAACACCGGCGCCAGGGCGATGGTAATTGCACCTGCGGCGATCACTGCACCAAAGATCTGGCTGAGGCCGAACTCTTTGCCAATCATGATCATCGGCGCCAGGGCAATGAACGAGCAGCCCTGGATCATCGGCAAGCGCGCGCCGAACTTCCAGAAACCCAGGGTCTGGATCAGCGTGGCAACACCGGAGGTCAGCAAGTTGGCATTGATCAGCATGACGATCTGCGCCGAGGTCAAACCCAGGGCGCTACCAAGAATCAAGGGGACCGCTACGGCGCCGGCATACATCACCAGTACGTGTTGCAGGCCGAAGGTGAACAACTGGCGCAATGGCAGGATTTCGTCCACCGGATGAACCCGTTTTATGCTCATGTCGCGTGTCTCCTGAAGGTGCAGCTTTTATTGTTGTTAAGGCTGGCCGGCACAGGAATGCTTGACCCGAGGCGATATTTACCCGCCCCAGACGATGAAACAAGTTAGTAACTATCGCTTTGATCGATGGATGAAACCTTGCGTAGCTGGCGTCGGCAGGCGAGGATTGGCCCGCCCCCTCATCCGCCCAAGGAGCCGTCACCTTGCGTTTCTCACTGGATCAGCTGTCGATGTTCGTCGAGGCGGTGAAAACCGGCTCGTTTTCCGCCGCCGGGCGCAAGCTGGGTAAAACCCAATCGACCATCAGCGCTGCCATTTCCAACCTGGAAACCGACCTGGGCGTGGAGCTGTTCGACCGTTCCAGCCGCAACCCGGTGCTCACCGCCAGTGGCCAGAAGATGCTGGTGCAAGCCGAGGCCGTACTGGAGCGCTGCCTGACCCTGGAGGCCCATGCCGATTGTTTGAGTGAAGTGATCGAGCCCAGCCTGACGCTGGCCATCGAAACGCCCTACGGCCCGCTTTTACCCGTGCTCAAAGCGTTCGAGCAGACGTTTCCCTATGTCGACCTGGTGATTCGCCACCCGGTGCATGGCGACGTCAGTGAATTGGTCGCCAAAGGCGAAGCGGTGCTGGGCGTAGCCTTTTCGCAGCCGGGTTATGTGCAGGAGTTGGCGTTCCAGCAGTTGGGCAAGCTGATCATGCTGCATGTGTGTCATCCACAGCATCCCTTGGCGCAAATTGCCAACCTGGGCTTTGACGACCTGCATGTTCATCGGCGTCTGGCCTTCAGCGCCCATGCCAGCAAGCTGCCCAGCAGCGAATACCTGCGCTCGACCCAGGTGTGGCAGGCCGAAAGCTACCTGGCGCTGCTGGAAATGGTCCGAGCCGGACTGGGCTGGGCCACGCTGCCGCGCCAGTTGATTCAGCGCGAACTGGCCAGCGGCGAACTGGTGGAGTTGCAGCTATCGGCCTATCCGTACACCGACTGGCAGGTGGGCGTCGACCTGCTCTGGTCCAGGCAACGACGCCTGGGCAAGGCCGAACGCTGGCTCAAGGAGCACTTGCAGGCCAACAAGGTGTTCGAGCTGGACCGCAAGGGGCAGACCACCACCTTGTGAAGATGAGGATCCACCCTGGTCCGGCGTGGGGCTGCCTTGATCAGTAAGTGCCGCGCAGGGTCAGCATGAAGTTGCGCGGGTCGCCATAGTAGTTGCCATAGGTCGAGGTGCCGACAGTCTGGTAGTACTTCTTGTCAAACAGGTTGTTGCCGTTGAGCGTGAGGTCCCAGTGCTCGTCCAGTTTGTAGTCCACCAATGCGCTCCAGGTGGCATAACCGCCCTGGCTGAAGTCGAACGGCACATCGCTCTGGGCCACGCTGCCATCGGCGTTGAAACGCGTGGCGGTGCCTGACACATAGGTTGCGCTCTGCACCTGCACGCCGCCGCCAACCTTGAAGTCCTGCAGCATGCCTGGCAAGCGGTAGGTGGTGTAGAGCTTGAACAGATGCTTGGGCATGACCGTGCTCAGCGGCGAGTCGGCACTGCGATTGCGGTTGAGGTTGAAGGTGTAGCCACCGATCAACGTCCAGTCCGGCATCAACTCCCCCGACGCTTCGATGTCTACCCCCTTGCTGACCACCTTGCCATTGCTCAGGTAGCAGCAGCTGCCGGCAAACAGGTTGCTGCTGTCGGTATAGCCTGGGTCCCTGACCGCTTCGTTTTCGCGGGTGGTGTAGTACAAGGCGATGTTGGTGTTCAGAGCGCCGTCGAACAATTCGCCTTTAAGGCCTGTCTCGTAGGTCTTGCCAGTCATCGGCTCAAGCGGGCTGCCCGGCTGTGGCCCGGAAAGTTTGTTGGACTGTGGCTTGTAGATTTCCGAGTAGCTGGCGTAAGCCGACCACTCATCGTTGAGGTCATAGACGATGCCACCGAAGGGCGTGACTTTGGTGCCGATACGTTGGTCGACATCGGATACCGGCGTCCACTGGGTACCACTGCGGGTCTGGTAGGTCTGGTTGAAGTGATAGCGCTGGGCCCGCGCGCCGAGGATCAGGTGCAATGGCTCGGCCAGCTGCAGACGCAGGCTGGAATACAGGCCGTACTGGCGCTGAGCGTTCGGGTTGTAGTCGCGGCTGTAATCGGTGTGATTGGCCGGTTCCTCCCATGGCGTGGAATCCGGGTCGAAGACATCCACCGGGCCACGGGCAGTTGCGTGCGGCGCGGTCCCCAACCAGCGGCTGTCGATGCGCTGATAGTCAGCCCCGAGCACCAGTTGGTGGTCCAGTCCAAAAGCCTGGAAGTTGCCGGCCAGGTTGACGTCGTACAGGTGCTGTTCGTTTTCCTGACGGCTCTGGGTGCCATACCAGACCACTCCGGTATGGGTATTGGGATCTACTGCATTGAGGGTAGTGGCGGTCTTGAACCAGGAGACGTCCCAGATATTGGTGTACGACAGGTTGAGTTTCCAGTCGTCATTGAAGCGGTGGTCGTACTTGGCAAAGTACTCGCGCGCGGTGGTGTCGGCGAACGCCCAGTTCTGGGTCAGGCCAGTGTGGCGCGGCAGCCCGAGGTCGGCACCGTTGCTGTAACGAGGCACCGAACTCTGCGTACCGTTTTCATGGGATTTGTTGTAACGCACGCCGAAAGTGAGCATGTCGTCGTCGCTCACGTCGGCTTCCATCACCCCGTAGACCAAGGGCTTTTCCGTGCTGCGCTTGTCGACGAAATACTGGCGATCGGTGTTGGCCACCACCAGCCGTCCACGCAGCCGCCCGTCCCAGCCCATGGGGCCGGTGATATCCAGCTCCTGCCGGTAGTTGTCCCAGCTGCCGGCGCTCAGGGTGAGCTTCAGCTGGTTGTAAGCCATCGGCCGTTTGCGCACCAGGTTGATGATGCCTCCCGGATCGCCCGAGCCACCGAACAAGGCGCCAGAGCCGCGCAGCACTTCAACGTGGTCGAACTCAGCGAGGTCGAAAATGTTCGAGGAGTAGAACGAGCCCATCGCGGTGCCCAGCGCCTGAGGGGCGGCGCCATCGATCTGCAGGTTCTGGATGGAGAAGCCGCGGGAGATGAAATCCTGGATACGGAATGTGGTGCTTTGGGTAATCACCCCTGGTGTGGCCTTCATCGCTTCGTTGATGTCGGTCAGTTGCTGATCTTCGATCAGCTGGCGGGTGATCACCGACACCGACTGCGGTGTCTCACGCAGGCTGGTCGGCGATTTCGAGCCGACACTGATCAGGCCCGGCGCGTAACTGCCAGTGTTCTCGGTGCTCTCGCCCATGCCTTGACCGGCAACGGTGGTCACACCCAGTTCCAGGGTCTGGCCGCTTTGCGCATCGACAATCGGCAGCAGCACATAACCACTGTCACTGTGGCTGATGCGGTAACCGCTACCGTCGAGCAAAGTGGCAAATCCATCCTCCACCGTGTAGTTGCCTACCAGGCCGTGGCTACTGCGCCCCGCCAGTTCATCAGCCTGAAATACCAGGGCGACACCCGCCTGTTGGGCGAAGCGGTTGAGGGTGCTGCTGAGCGATCCGGCCGGGATATCGTAGTGCTGCTGGGTCTGGGCCACGGCCAGTTGCGGCATGGCCACCGCAACGCCGGCACACGCCAGGTGGATACACAGCGCAAGGGGGCGCAAGGCCTGCGAGTCAGCAAATCGACGCATGGGAAAACGGCTCCTGTTTAATCATGTTGGCCTCTTGCTTGACGGGCCACGCTGACAATGCGGAACCAATAGGAATGATTATTTTTCAGAGGCAACACGTTCGATGCGCGTCCACAGCGGCGTGTACTGCTGCAAACGTATCGGCAGGGCCTGGGCCAGCAACTGCAACGCGCGGTCGGTGTCGTCCAGGGGCAGTACAGCGGAGACATTGAGGTCGGCCAGGGCAGCAGCATCGAACTGCAGATGCCCACGACGCTGACGCCCCAGCGCCTCAAGTACCTGCACCAGCGGCACCTGATCGACCACCAGTTGATGGCGCTGCCAGGCCTGTTCAAGGCTGGCCGGATCAATGTCGGGCAAACGCCCCACCGCATCGCGACGCGCCCAGGCGCGACCGCCACCTTGCACCTCCAGCGACTGGCTGCGGTCAGCGCTCTGCACCTGGACCACAGACTGCAACATGCTCAGTTCGCTCTGCCCTTCCCCGTGGCTGACGACAAAGCGTGTGCCCAGCGCCTTGAAACTGCCTTCTGTGGTGCTGACCACAAACGGCCTGGACTGCTCGTGAGCCACATCCACCAGCACCTGACCGCGGCGCAGTGCGATGCGCCGCTGAGCACCATCGAACTGCACATCGATAGCACTGTTGCCGTACAAGGTAATGCGTGAGCCGTCTTCCAGCGTGCGTGTCTGCCACTGGCCGGGGGACGTGTGCACGTCGGCGAAAAGGTCGTCGACGCGGTAACCGCTGAAGCTCAGGATCACGCCCAGGTTGGCCAGCAACACGGCAATGCCGAGCAGGTGCCGGGCCCGGTTCCGACGCTTGCCCGGTACCTGCAACGCGGCACGCACCGGCACGCGCTGCGAACGCAGACTGTGCAGTTGTGCGACCACGCTGCTGATACGCTCAAAGGTGGCCTGATGACGATGGTCGAGCTGACACCAGTGCTCAAAGGCCTGCCGCTCCTGCTCACTCAATTCGCCTTCGCTCAGCCGCAGCACCCACTCGGCGGCCTGGGCTTCGATGCTGTCCTCGCTGCTCATTGGCTCACACGTCCAGGGCCTGGTTGCAGTGCATCAATGCTTGCAGCAAGTATTTGCGCACCATCCGTTCGGAGACCTCCAGGCGTCGGGCGATCTGGACCTGGGTCTGTTCGTCCAGGTAATAATCGACGAAGGCCTGGCGCACCTTGTCGCTGAGGCCTTCGAGGACAAAGGCGATCTGCTCCAGGGCTTCAAGGGTGGTGAGGATCTGCTCCGGGGACTGGTGCCCCTCAAGCGCATCGACGGTCAGCGCCAGCTCACGCAGGTAGGCGTCCTCAATGTGCTGGCGGCGGGCCTTGTCGATGATCAACCGGCGTGCCGTAGTACTGAGAAAAGCCCGCGGCTCGCGGATACCGACCAGTGAATCGCGCGAACCGAGAATCCGCAGGAAGGTATCCTGGGCCGTGTCGGCGGCGTTCTGCGGGCAGCGCAGCTTGCGGCGCAGCCAACCGAACAGCCAGCCGTGGTGCTCGCTGTACAGTTCATGAATCGCTCGCTGGAAGGTCGGCTCGACGGCGGACATGAACACACCCGGTACATGTAAGTGAGAATTGTTCCGAATAGTATCCAGTCGGCTGTCCAGTCCGCAACCTTTGCTGCTGCCGCGCGCTGAAAGATAGACAGCAGATAAGGCAAACTGCTGGCCCCCCGCCACAACCTTCGTTGGCAAACTTGCTTTCCTTTCAACAGCTTAGGTTGACACTATGCGGGCTTATGGATTGACCCTTGCAACGTTTTTTCTCGCCACTTTTGCCCTTGGTGCACAGGCCAAAGCACTCGGCAAGAATGATCGCTATGTGTGCAGTTGGGGATCGGATATCGCCGCTGGCGCACAACAGTCCAAGCTGTCTGGCGTGACCTTGTACTCGGCACGCAAAAAGCTGCAGGTGCGCAAATTCCCCAAACCGTGGATGCGCATGACCGCCATGGGCATCACCGAGCAAACCTACAACAGCCAGTCGCGGCTCAAGCCGGCGGCGATCAAACAGACCTACTACGAGCAGTGTGTCCAGCATGCGGTCGCGCAGCGCTAGCGAATTGCCGGTGTATGATCTTCAGCCTTTTTGTCCTGGGCGCATCAACGGATGGATAGCACATCGACATACCACGGCAGCTGCCTGTGCAGCGCCGTCACTTTTCGCATTGACGGGCCAATCAAGGCCGTTAGCCATTGCCATTGCAGCCAATGCCGCAAGGCGCATGGTGCGGCCTTTGCCAGTTACGGCAGCGTGCCGGCTACACGCCTGACGGTCTGCGACCCTGAGCAGGCGATACGCGTGTTCAAGTCGTCGCCCAGTGTCAGTCGCAGCTTCTGTGCAACCTGTGGCACGAATCTGTTCTGGAGCGATGCGGCGGGCAAATTTGCCGATTGGGTCAGTATCGCGCTGGGGACACTGGACACTCCGTTCCAGCCTGTGCAGCAGAAGCATGTGCATGTGCAGTCAGGGTTGTCCTGGGTGGACGGCCCCCGCGATTGGACAAGCGCATAAAGCCCACCATACTGACTTGTCACTGCAAGCGAGCACGCAAGCAGCGCACCCAGGCTTATCTGCGTAATAAGGAGTTCCTATGGCAGGATGGTTTGAGTTGAGTAACAGCAGTGACGGCCAGTTCCGCTTCGTTCTCAAGGCGGGCAATGGCGAGGTCATTCTTACCAGTGAGTTGTACAAGGCCAAGGCCTCTGCCGAAAGTGGCATTGCCTCGGTCCAGGCCAACAGCGGCACGGATGAGCGCTACGAAAAGAAAGAGGCCAGCAATGGCAAATTTCACTTCAACCTCAAAGCCGCCAACCACCAGATCATCGGCAGCAGCCAGATGTATGCCACCGCGCAATCGCGTGATGCAGGCATTGCTTCAGTGAAAACCAACGGCAGCAGCAAGACGATCAAGGACAACACCTAATCGCAAGGCCCCTGTGCACGCCAACCGTGTGCACAGGGGGTTGTTGCTCTCGCATGACGAGCCGTGCCGACAATTGCCTTTTACCCTGAGTCAGGCCTATAGTCGCAGCCGGCGTCATCCACGCCCCCCGTCCGCGGAAAGGGCTGCGCCCAGGACAGCACTCCAGGAATTCTCACTACGACTCCCGGCCTGACAGCGGACAAGGCTCGCACAAGGAGTTCGTATGTCTGCTCGACTGTCGTCGCCGTCCCATGATGGGCGCATCAACCTTGAACAACAGCGCAAGCGCGCCAAGGAACTGCTCCAGCGCCTGCGCTCGGGTACGGCGCCTGAACAACTGGCGCAACTGCAATCCTCGCTCCTCACCCCACGTCTGGCCGATGCCCAATGGCTGATTGCCCGCGATCTGGGGTTTGCCAGCTGGCCCAAACTCAAGGCGCATATCGACGCCATCGACTTTGCCGCACGCCACCCTCAGTTCGTCGCCGACGATGAAGCTCGCACCCAGCATTGGCGCTGCGGTAACGACATCGGCCACAGCTTGCGCCTGGCGGGATTCACTGGCGCCTTTCACATGCTCACCGATCCACTGTGCATGGGCCCGGTACGCGACCTGCCGAGCGAGCAATATCAGGCGATGCGCATCGACTACATCAGCCAGGCCTACGCTCTTGACCGCGAGCAAGTGCAGCGCAAGATGCTCGATGAGTACAGTCATCTGCCGTTAATTGGCGATTGTCCGCGGGCCGTACTCTGGTGCGAAGCAGACGCCTACGATCAGCTGTTTCTGATTCGCCTGCTTTCGAGCCTGGAGCAGTTGCCACAGCGCCTGGAAGTGATCCAGATCGGCGACATGCCCGGTGTCCAGCGTTTCATCGGCATCGGCCAGCTGGCGCCGGATGTACTGGCCTGGCTGTGGCCGCAACGCCAGGCGGTCAGCAAACCGATGTTGCAGCTGGCGCAACAGGCCTGGGCGGCGTACTGCGCACCGTCACCCGAAGCCTGGGCGCAACTGGCACACCGCCAGGACCTGGCCCTGCCCTTGCTGGCGCGCGCCCTGTTACGGCAGTTGCAGGAGTTGCCGGGCCTGGGTGATGGGCTGTCGCTGAGCGAGCGCCTGTCACTACAGATTATTGGCGAGTTTGGCGAAGTCCCGTTCGGCCGGGTGTTTGCCGAACTGATGGCCAAGCGTGAGCCGCTGCCGTATCTGGGCGACATGATGTTTCATGCGTTGTTACGGCCGTTGATTGATTCGCCGACGCCATTGATTGCCGAAGCCCGGACCGACCTGGAATGGGTTAAACGGCCACTGACGCTGACGGCCTTGGGTGAACGGGTATTGGCGGGCCAGGCTTACTGGCTGGATCAGCAAGCGCCCGAGCGCTGGGTCGGCGGTGTGCGTCTGTTGGCCGGGCAAGGGCATTGGGCGCTGGACAAGAATCTCTGGCCGGTGTGGCGAGCATAGCTCGCTCACACAGACGCTTGCCGTGGAACCAGCGTGACCCAGTAACGGCTACGCGATTGCACGGTCAGCGGCAGGCTGGCCGCCAGCAAGGCAAGGATCCGGTCGGTGTCGTTCAACTGGAAAGTGCCGGTGACCTTCAGCGACTCCAGCCCCGGCTCCCAGCGCAGGATGCCCGGACGATAACGGGCGACTTCACCCAGGAACAGGCCCAAGGGCTGGTTGTTGACACTCAGCACACCGTCACGCCAGTCAGGCATATGCGGATCGAAGCGCCCCATGGCGCCGCTGCCATCGGCATACAGGGTCAGTTGATCGCCGTAATCCAGCGCCAGTTCCACACCCTGCACCGGTTGCACCCGCACTTTGCCGGAGAGCACCGAAATCCGGCAGTTGTCGGCGTCGCGGCGCAGACAGATCTGCGCTTGCCCCGTACTCACCCGGCCCAAACCGAAGTCGACATCAATCGGCTGCGCGCGATTGACGCTGAGGGCAATCTCGCCTGCGACCAGGGTCAATTGATGCTCAGCCATATCCAGATCCACCGCAGTGGCGGTGTTCAGCTGCAGCAGGCTGCCATCGACCAGACGCACACCGCGCCGCTCACCGACGGCAGTGCGCAAGTCTGCGCGCCACACCGCCAGCGGCAGCTGCTGGCTGAGTAACCAGCCACCTGGCACCAGCACGGTCAAGGCCAGGCCACGCTTGAGCAAGGTACGGCGATTGGTCTGTGGACGGTCCAGGCTGGCCATCGCCAACGCTGGCGGAACCGCCTGAAAGCGTTGACGCAGACCTTCGGCGCGTTGCCAGAGCTGTTCATGGCGCGGATCAGCCGCGCGCCAATGATCAAGCCGCTGCAAGTCCTCGGCACTTGCCCGCCCCGAGTCGAGCAACGCCAGCCAGGCTGCAGCAGTGCGGGCCAGCTGGCGCGCCTCGGGAGTGCTCGTACGGTTCATGGTTCGGCCAACAGGCAGTGCTCGTAGGCCTGGGCCATGTAGCGTTTTACCGTGCGTTCGCTGACCTGCAGGCGCTCGGCGATTTGTGCATAACCGAGACCTTCAAGCTGCGCCCAGAGAAACGCCCGCCGCACCTGGGGCGCCAGGCCATCGAGCAGTTCATCCAGGGCTTGCAGGGTTTCCAGCAGCAACCAGCGCTGCTCCGGTGACGGTGCCAGGGCCTCTGGCAAGTTGGCCAGTGCCTCAAGGTAAGCCTGTTCGAGACTGCGGCGTTTATAGAAGTTAACCAGCAGACGCTTGCCGACTGTCAACAGGTAGGCCCGTGGTTCCCGCAGTTCTTCAAGCACCTGAGGGCTGGCGAGCACGCGCAGGAAAGTATCCTGACTGAGGTCGGCAGCATCCCAGCGATTGCCCAGGCGCCGCTGCAACCAGCTTTCGAGCCAACTGCGGTGATCACGGTAAAGGCCGTGCAGCGTCTGCTCGGAAAGGATCACCGCTTCACTCATCTCGACGCACCTGCACGGGAAAAGAATCAAATGAGATTGATTCTAATTAATACCCATGCACAAACCAAGTGCCTTCATCGATTTCGCAGTCGGTATTCGCTGCGGTGGAGCAGCGACGCCCCCGCGCCGCTGCCGCAGGTGTATCAACGCGTGGCCTGAAACCGCGGGCACTGTCCTTCGAGCCGGTAACGCAGGGTTACCAGTTGCCCGGACGCATCTTCGTAGGTCATCAACATCGGCGCCGCTTCGCAGCCGCGGGCCATGGGGGTCTGTTCGATCAGCCGGGCGACATCGATCGATGTGCCGTAGCGGTAGTCCTGAACAGCCGGGACGGTTTTGCCGGTTCTTGCCGCATAGGCCTGCACTGCCTGCTCATGGGCAACCAGACGCGCATCCTTCACTTCTGGTGCCGAGGCCAGCGCGCTCTGGCCGGTCAGCAGCACCAGGGCTGCCACTACCAAACCTTGCTTGCGCTTCATTTCGCCTTACCTCACAGGTGATGGAACGAACTGCCGGGTCAAACAGTTCGAGCTTACGCCTGCTGGCAGCGACCGGCTACAAGGCGATATCCAGCGCCTTGCGCAGCTGGGTGCCACGGTTGTCGGCGGCGGCACTGATCAACGCATAGTTGTAGTCGCCACGCGACCAGTAACGGGCCTGCAACTGGCCATCGGTGCGCTCGCCACTGGGCATGCGGGTGAACTGTTCGCTCGGCGAACGCAGGAACAGGCTGATCCGCTGGCCCTGGGTATCTTCGAATACCAGCAAGGCGGCTGGCCCCTGTTCGTTGCTCAGCAAGCGTGCGCCCAGCGGGGTGAAACCATAGGCCGACAAGTCCGGCAGGTTGCCGACATGGCGGAAATGCTGGCCAAGCCAGGCCTGCAGACGCGCCGGATCACGCGCACTGAGGTCCAGAGCGCTGGCATCAGCGAACAGCCGATGGGCCTGCAGCGCATCGGCCATCGGCAGGTTGCTGGCCACCAGACTGCTCTCGCGCACCTGCCAGCCACCCAGGCCACCGATGCCCAGCGCCAGCAACAGCACCGCAGCGTTGGCCCAGTGCCGCTGCCGACGCCGACGCAGTTCACGCCGCACATGGGCCGGATCAAGCCGTGGGTTGGCGGCCTGCCCGGCATAGCCTGACAGGGCCGCGCGCAGTTGCCGGGCGTCCCGGCGCCAGCCGTCGACCTGGCGGGCCTGCTCGGGATTGGCGGCCAGGTACAGCTCTACCGCCCGCCGACGCTCCGGGTCCAGGCACTCGTCGACATAGGCGTGCAGCTCGTCTTCGGACGGGATCAACTGACTCATTTCAACCTCCGCAACACCGGGGACGCAGTAGTGCCCTCGGCCAGTTCGCGCAGCGCCACGCGCGCCCGCGACAAACGCGACATCACCGTGCCAATCGGCACCCCCAGGGCCTGGGCGGCCTCCTTGTAACTCAGGCCCTCGACACTGACCAGCAGCAACAAGGCACGTTGCTCGGTGGGCAAACGGGCAAAGGCAGCCAGGCCAGACTGGGCCAGGACGATGTCCTCGGTAGCGTTGCCGGCCTCCTCGCCGCGTCCGAACCAGGCCAGCCAGCGGGCATGGCGACGCTCGCGGCGTTTGCCGTCGATAAATTGCCGGTAGAGGATCGAGAACAGCCAGGCCCGCAAGCTGTCCTGCTCGCGCTGCTGGCCGCGGCGGCTGAGGGCACGCTCGACGGTGGCCTGGACCAGGTCGTCAGCGCTGCTCGCCTCGCGGGTCAGCCAGAGGGCGAAGCGGCGCAGGCGCTCGAGCATCTCGCGTAATTGGTCGTCATCGAGTTCGTTCATTGCCAGGGTCTTGGCCTGTAGGCGATCAGTGTACGAGGCAGACGCTGCTGAGAAAAAATTATTCCACGAGGTCAGGAATAAATTTTCGCCCCGAACGTCGTACCGACTCATTCACTGACCCGGATCGCCACCATGAGCACTCCGTTACACGGTCGTCCCCGCGCCTTGCGCCTGGCTGCAATCGGTCTCGGCCTGAGCGCCCTGGCCGCAGGTTTTGCCTATGCCGCCGGCTGGATCGGCAGCGAACGCCTGACCCCGAAACGCATCATCGACACCTTCGAAGCCCAGGCCGGACACTACCCCGGTTACCGTAAGAATCACGCCAAAGGCCTGTGTGTCAGTGGCTACTTCCTCAGCAGTAACCAGGCCGCATCGTTGTCCCGGGCGCGGGTGTTCAGCCAGCAACGGGTGCCGGTGATCGGCCGTTTCGCGATTGGTGGCAGCAACCCTTACAGCGCCGATACCAGCGTGCCGACCCGCAGCCTGGCGCTGCAGTTGAGCAGCGACGACGGCCAGGTCTGGCGCACCGGCATGAACACCCCACCGGTATTGGCGGTGAACACCCCTGAAGCCTTCTATCAGCAGGTGCTGGCGATGACCCCGGCCCCGGCGACCGGCAAACCGGACCCGGCGCGGGTCCAGGCGTTTTTCGCCGCCCACCCGGAAAGTGCTGCATTTCGCCAATGGGCCAAGGACTACAAAGCCCCGGACAGTTTTGCCAATTCCAGCTTCAACAGCATCAATGCCTTTGCCCTGGTCGATGACGCAGGCAATCGCCAGTATGTGCGCTGGAGCCTGTTACCACAGACGCCGTTCGCCGCTTTGCAGGGCCAGGTCGACGACCGTGACTACCTGCAACACGACCTGCAACAACGCCTGCGCCAAGGTCCCCTGCGCTGGACCCTGCGCCTGACCCTGGCACAAGCTGCTGATGCGGTCGACGACCCGAGCCAGCCCTGGCCCGCAGAGCGCCGCAGCGTCGATGCCGGCACCCTGGTGATCGAGCAGGTCGACGGCCCTGAACAAGGCGCCTGCCGCGACCTCAACTTCGACCCGCTGATTCTGCCCAGCGGCATCGAACCCTCCGCCGACCCGATCCTCGCCGCCCGTTCGGCCGCGTACGCCGAGTCCTTCAACCGCCGCAGCCGCGAAGCGGCGCAGTTGGGAGCACGACCATGAAAACCGTCCCTGTTGCCTTCCATCCCCTGGCGCGCCTGCTGCACTGGCTGATGGCGGTGCTGATCCTGGCCATGCTGTTCGTCGGCGTGAGCATGATCAGCGACCTGTCGCCGCGCCACACCTGGCTGCTCAGCCTGCACAAGGCGATTGGCCTGGCCTTGCTGTTGTTGGTGCTGGTGCGCATTGTTTTGCGCCTGACCGTGCCCCACCCGCCGCTGCCTGCTGACCTGCCGACGGTGCAGCGCCTGGCTGCCGGGGCTTCACACCTGCTTTTGTATGGACTGATGCTGGCCATGCCCTTGATTGGCTGGGGCATGCTGTCGGCCGGCGGCTACCCGTTGCCCTTGCACCTGCCGGCCCTGCTGCCTCATGACCTGCAGTTGTACGCAGTGCTACGCCAGGCCCATGGCTGGCTGGCCTACGTGCTGTTCGCGACCGTGCTGGTGCACCTGGGCGCGGCATTGGTGCATGGCCTGGTACGGCGCGACGGAGTATTGCGCAGCATGTCGCCGGCCCCCTTGCGCAACCGCCAGGCCAACGATCAGGACTAACGATTCTTATTATCAAGGGATGCTGTCAGCGAGCCATTTGCGGCACAATGCAACGCTTGCCTCTAAGCCTTGGATAGCCATGAATAGCGCACAGGATCCTGCCCGACCCGCCCCGCTTGCCGCCACGCAAAGTAGCTTCGACCTGCGACCGCTGCTGTTTGCCAACATGGCCTGCACCATGGCGATGATGGCGTTTGTTTCCTTGATCGGCCCGATCGCCCGCACCCTGGGCCTGGCCACCTGGCAGGCCGGGGCGGCGGTGACCGTAGCCGGGGTGATCTGGATGTTACTGGCGCGGCCTTGGGGCCAGGCCAGTGATCGCCTCGGCCGGCGGCGGGTGCTGTTGCTCGGCACCGCAGGCTTTACCCTGGCGTACTGGGCCTTGTGCCTGTTCATCGATACCGCCTTGAATCTGCTGCCCAGCGCCACCCTGGCCTTCATTGGCCTGATGTTCGGCCGCGGTTTGATTGGTGCGTTCTACGCCGCCCTGCCGGTGGGTGGTGCTGCGCTGATCGCTGACAACATCCCACCACAGCATCGCGCTCGAACCCTGGCGTCGCTGGGCGCGGCCAACGCCGTCGGCCTGGTGCTCGGCCCAGCGTTGGCGGCACTGCTGGCGCGCCACAGCCTGAGCCTGCCGTTCTATGCGATGGCGCTCCTGCCGATGCTGGCGTTTGTAGTGCTATTGCGCAAACTCAAACGCCAGGAGCTGCACCTCAAGCAACCGCCGCGCCCCGTGCGCCTGGCCGATCCGCGCTTGCGCCGACCGCTGCTGGTGGCTTTCGTGGCCATGCTCAGCGTTTCCGTAGCGCAGATCACCGTCGGCTTCTTCGCCCTGGATCGTTTGGGCATGAACCCGGCGGGCGCGGCGCAGGCCGCGGGCATCGCCCTGACCATGGTCGGCGTGGCACTGATCCTCGCGCAACTGCTGGTGCGCGCGTTGCAGTGGCCGCCGCTGCGGATGATCCGCGTCGGTGCCAGCCTCTCGGCCCTGGGCTTTGCCGCTGCCGCCTTTGCCAGCAGCGCCGAAATGCTCTGGGCCAGCTTTTTTGTTTCGGCCTGCGGCATGGGCTGGGTGTTCCCGGCCTTTTCGGCCTTGGCCGCCAACGCCATGGACGCCTCCGAACAAGGCGCCACGGCCGGTTCAATCGGTGCTGCGCAGGGTCTGGGAGTAGTCATCGGCCCGTTGGCCGGGACCTTGATCTACGCCGTCGATCCGCGCCTGCCCTACCTGATCGTGGCGGCGTTGCTGCTACTGGTCGGACTGTGGCCACACCCGCGCCAGTCGTCCGTACAGGCGGGCCGCTAAAGCATCACGGAATGTGCTTTAATGCTCCGCCAAAAAATTTTCGATATATAAGGCGGCTATGGACACGGGGACACGACTCAAACTGGTGCGTGAACGCAACAAACTCTCCCAGCGGGAGCTGGCCCGTCGTAGCGGGCTGACAAACTCGACGATTTCCCAGATCGAGCAAAATCGCGTCAGCCCCTCGGTCAGTTCCCTGAAAAAACTGCTCGAAGGCATTCCCATGTCCCTCGCGGAGTTTTTCAGCTTCGACGAGCCGCCGCGCGAAGAACGCTTCGTGTTCCGCTCCACCGAACAGCCTGACCTGGGCAACAGCGGCTTGCGCTTGCTGCTGGTCGGCGCCAGTGTCGAAGGCCGGCAGATGCGCATGCTGCGTGAACTGTACGCACCGGGTGCCGACTCCGGCGACGAACCGATCGTCCATGCCGAAGGCGAAGAATGCGGCCTGGTGACCCGTGGCACCATCGAATTGCGGGTGGATGGCCAGGTCAGCATCCTCAACTCCGGTGACGGCTACTACTTCCCGACTACCCTGCCGCACAGCTTCAAGAACATCGGCCAGGACGAAGCAGAAATCATCAGCGCCAACACCCCGGCAAACTTCTGATCGCGCCGCAAGAAAGCGCGAAACCAGTTGAACAGTGATCAACTTGTGGGAGCCGGCATTGCCGGCGAGAGGCCGGTACTGCCAACGACAAGCGGGAAGCCGGATCTGCGACCGCTTTGCGGTCGATCGCAGGCCACGCCTGCTCCCACAAGTTCGCACGAGACAATTTCCACAAGGGTGACTTGCCTTACATCCACCCCAACCAGTGCCACCAGGTCGCCGCAAACACCAGCATCAACAGATAACCAATCACCGTCACCAGAATCCCCACCCGCGCAAACTGCTTGGCACTGAACGTCTCAGTCCCCAGGCACACCATGTTCTGCGGCGCATTGATCGGCAGAATAAAGCCATAACTGACCACAAACCCCAATGCCATGGTCATCCCCAGACGACTGAAATCCCCGGGCAAGGTCTGCAACACCGCAATCAGAATCGGCAACAGCGCCGAGGTCAGCGCCGTCGCACTGGCAAACCCCAGATGGATCAGAATCAAGAACGCCGCCAGGATCGAAAACACCCCCAGCGTGCCCAACTGATCCAGCCCGGTATTGGCCACCACCTGTGCCCCTAGCCATTGCCCCGCCTGGGTAGTCAGCAAGGTAGTCCCCAGACTGATCCCGACCCCGAAGACAATCACCGTGCCCCATGGAATCCGTGCTTGCACATCTTTCCAGGTCATCACCCCAAAGCGCGGCAGCAACAGAATCACCAGCCCGGCATAGGTGGTCGAAGTGGTATCGAAACTATGCAGCTTGCCCTCGGTGGCCCAGGCCAGCAGCAACAGCACCGACACCCCGAGCAAGCGCTTCTGCGCTCCGCTCATGGGCCCAAGCTCGGCCAGCGTCTTGTTCACTGCCTCCTTACCACCAGGAATGCTGTCACTCTCTGGCGGCAACAGTTTGAGCACGATGAAAATCAGCACCGCCGACATGATCACCGCCCACGGCGCACCAGCAATCAGCCAGTCGATCCACGACACCCGGGCACCGAGCATCTTGTCCATGAAGCCCACGGTCAGCAGGTTCTGCGCCGCCGCAGTCTGGATACCGATGTTCCAGATGCTGGTGCCCTGGGCCACGATGATCATGATCCCGGCGGCAATGTTGGAGCGCTTGTCGACGCCAAACGCGGCAATCACCCCCATCATGATCGGCACCACGCAGGCACTACGGGCGGTGGCACTGGGCACCACCAGGCTGAGCAGGATCGTCACCACCACCGCGCCGAGCAAAATGCGCCGGGTGCTGACGCCGACGCGGGACAGGGTCACCAGGGCGATACGCCGGTCCAGCCCGGTATGGGTCATGGCCGCAGCAATGAACAAGGCACCGACCACCAGCGCCAGGGCGCTATTGGAAAACCCGGTAAGCGCCAGGCTGATGGCCGCGGAGGAGCCATAGGTTACCGAGGGATCGGCCACCGTCGGCGCCGTGCCGAGCAGGAAGGCCATCAACGAAGTGATCATGATCGCGCTGGCTTCGTACGACACCGCCTCGCTGATCCACACCACCACGGCAAACGCCAGAATTGCCAGAACCCGCTGCCCGGCCACCGGCAAGTCGGCCGGCAGTGGAAGCATCAACACGCCAATCAGGGCAGCAACCCCCAACAACAAACCAATCGGAATCTTGACCCGGGTGGATTGTGCACCCGGTGTGCTAGCCGACGAACTCATGGGAATCTCCCTACTATGCATGTGTGAACATGATCGGCCAGTTGCCATGGTGGCGAACTGATTCGTATCAACACGGGCGAATGAAGTATTGTCGGACAAGAATGTAGTGCTCAAAAAAAATCACTACAAAACCTATTGACGCCATTCGTCGGCCCTTGCATGATGAGGCCGTCTCCCCGATCGGGGACACTGGCAAGGGTGTTCCAGGCAGCTCGAAGGATCCATGAGCTGTATGCGGATGGGTACTGCCCAAAAGGCAGCGTGTAAAAGCCCCCAGTTGTGACGCTGCTGTAGCAGCTTTCTTTCTACGCTACATGACGTGCGCCGAGTTTGAACTCAACTACGAATGGTCAAGGGGGCTTTATGATGAATCTGAACAATCAACCGACTGTTGACGAACTGGCCCGGCTGTTCGCCGCGCGCAAGGACACACTCGACAGCCACATTCTCTGGGTATGCGAAGCCGGTGAAGTGCGCCTGGACAAGCTGGGGCCACTGACCGATGAAGCGCAGTTCGAGCAACGCACGCCGAACATGCGCGCCCGGTTGAAGATGTACCGTCGCGGCCAGGGCTACGTCGGCAAGAAAGCCGCCGCCGACACCCAATATGTCGGTCGCGTTCTGCAGACCCTGCAACATGAGTGGGCCGAGCTGCAGAACAAACCAGGCGTTGCGGTAATCGACCGCCTCTGCTGAGAACAACAAAAGGCAACAGGCAATACATTGAAGCCCGGTTCGCAAGGATCGGGCTTTTTTCATTAGTGCCCTACCCGGCTACAATGCCCCTTTTGCCCAAGAGCCCAGCCATGAACACTCCCGCATTCGGCACCGGCGATGCCTCCTACCAGGCCGCAGGCGGCATTGATGGCCTACGTCGGCTGGTCGATGATTTCTACCGTTTGATGGACCAGGCCCCGAGCGCCCGCGTGGTGCGTCAGATGCACCCGGACAACCTCGACAGCTCGCGGGACAAGCTGGCCTGTTTTCTCAGTGGCTGGCTCGGCGGCCCGGCGTTGTTCAGCGAACGCTATGGATCGATCGCCATCCCGGCTTTCCATGCCCGTTGGCCGATCGATGAATCCCACAGTGAAATCTGGCTGAACTGCATGGCGCAGGCCATCGCCCTGCAAGGTTACTCAGCGGAGTTTGCCGAGTACTTGCTGCGCCAGTTGCGCGTGCCGGCCCAACGCATTGTCCAGGCCAGCCGCAATCGTCATGCTCAGGCCTGACGCCGCAATGGCGCCTGCTCCATGGGGAAGTCCCCGGTGAGCAACGCCCGGGCCCGGTCCACACCCCAGACCATGGCGCGGGTCATGGTTTCACCCGGGCGATTGTTGTAGTACTCCTCCACCATCGCCTTGCCATGGCGGGCGTATACGCCGATGAACAATTGTGTAGCGCCGGTGCGCGACAACCTGACCTGAACATCAATGCTGGTACCGTCACTGAGTTGTTCGTCGTGGCTGCGACTGTGCAGCTGCGCGTCCGCCCATCTCCAGTATGTTTCTTCCCTGATGCGCATCGGTTACCCCCTGTATTGATAGCAGCCGGACAAGTAAGACATACAAGTGCGCTACAGGCGAGCGCCCAAGCCTTAACCGTTGAGCAAGGTCAAACAATGCAGAAAAAACCCCGCAACAATGTGCGGGGTGATGTGAACCGGTTCACTTTTTCAGCGGGACTCTGGGCATGAAGCGGCCTTTCTTGGCGCGCTGCAGATGGCTCGGTCTGGCGTGTTCGGCGTCGTCCCGGGTCATATGGGCAAAACCCAGACGGAAATCCGCCTGACCGCAACGTACCTGGCTGTTGATGGGAAATTCGTCGCCATTGTCCTCGTGGTAGAACTCACTCATGCCCTGTCTCCCTCTGACAGCGAGCCCATACCGGCAAGCAGATGATTGCCCAGATAAGTATCGGCTCAAGTGATTCTGAGACTAGCCGGTCATTTGTGGACCGTGCAGGCGGATAACAAAAAAGCCCGACCAATGGCCGGGACATTTTGTCGCACCCTGAAAACTACCTGAGTTTGACAGCAGTGCCGGTGACGAACACCACGACCATCCCGCCACGGGCCGACGGCATGCTGATCTCGTAATCCAGGCCGACCACGGCATCGGCCTGCAGGCTGCGGGCACGAGCCTTGATTTCATCGGTGGCCTGCTCGCGGGCTTCTTTCAAGGCGCTTTCCAGGGTTTGCGAACGGCCCCCGAAAAAGTCGCGAAAGCTTGCGAACACGTCGCGCACCACGTTGATACCCTGGACCGATTCGGCGCTGACCACGTCCAGGTAGGCGGCAATTTGCCGACCCTCGACAGTGCCTGTAGTGGTGATAATCATGCTGCTCTCCTTCCCTTCGGTCTTGCAGGTTGTACGCCGAGCCCGTCCGGACCACGGCAAAAAAAGCGATGGTAACAAATGCCGAAGATCGTCCACCGGCTATTTATCCAAGCAATCATTTGTGTAATACGAGAGGCGCACCTAGACTTCCAGGCACTCATCACCTTGCGAAGGAACCGCACATGCCCTCACCGTCTACACCGGCAAACGCCTCCTGGGCCGAACTGCTGCATGGCCGCAATGCCCTGCGTTCGATTGCGCTGGCCGGCGGGGTGGCGCTGCATGCGATCAACGTCTACATCGTCACCACCATCCTGCCGACCGTGATTGCCGACATCGGTGGATTGGCCTTCTATGCCTGGAGCACGACGCTGTTCGTGGTCACCTCGATCATCGGCTCGACCCTTTCGGCGCGGCTGCTCGAAGGCCTTGGACCACGGCGCGCGTTCCTCCTGGCCTTGGCCGTGTTCGCGGCAGGTTCAGCGCTCTGCGCGGCAGCCCCGAGCATGCCGGTGCTGCTGGCTGGCCGCAGCGTCCAGGGCCTGGGTGGCGGTATTCTGTTTGCCCTGAGCTATGCCCTGATCCGTCTGGTGTTCGATGCACGCCTATGGCCGCGCGCCATGGCCATGGTTTCCGGCATGTGGGGCCTGGCGACCCTCTGCGGCCCGGCCATCGGCGGCGTGTTTGCCGAGAGCGGACATTGGCGCTGGGCATTCTGGACCTTGCTGCCAGTGATTGCGCTGCTGGCGGTGATCGTCATCACGCAACTGAACAAC
Source organism: Pseudomonas sp. GW821-FHT10B02 (assembly GCF_059415665.1). Classification (NCBI taxonomy): domain Bacteria; kingdom Pseudomonadati; phylum Pseudomonadota; class Gammaproteobacteria; order Pseudomonadales; family Pseudomonadaceae; genus Pseudomonas; species Pseudomonas sp. GW821-FHT10B02. Next base: position 101,249 of record NZ_JBWKNR010000018.1, read on the forward strand.
ACCCTCGCCGGCACCTCCAGCAGCTTACGCCCACCCTATGGTTTGATCGCCTGCCTGGTGGCCTCGGTGCTGGCTATCTCGGCGGCCAGCCTGTCCAGTCACCTGCTGTGGAACCTGCTCGGCATCGCTGCCGGTCTTGCCATCGCCGTGCTGATCGCCCGCCTTGACCGGGATCCCGAACGTCGTCTGCTGCCCACCGGGGCCTACTCATTGGCTACCCGCCTGGGCGTGCTGTATGGGGTGATGTGTCTGTTGATTGCGGCCATGACCACCGAGATTTTCGTGCCCTATTTCCTCCAGCAGATCCATGGTCTCGGCCCCCTCGCCGCAGGCTACATGACCGCCGCCATGGCCGCTGGCTGGACCCTCGCCGCCCTGCTCAGCGCCAGCCGCACGGGCGATGCGGCCGAGCGGCTGATTCGCCTGGGGCCGGCGGTGATCGTCGCGGCGCTGCTGGCGCTGGCCTGGATGACCGCGCAGATCCACTGGCTGAGAAGCGTGCTCGGCGTTGCCAGTTACTGCCTGGCCCTGGCCGGGGTTGGCCTGGGTATCGGGCTTGGCTGGCCGCACCTGTTGAGCCGGGTCTTGAGCGCCGCACGCCCTGGCGAAGAGAACCTCGCTTCGGCGTCGATCACCACCGTGCAGTTGTATGCCACGGCCCTGGCTGCGGCGTTGGCCGGACTGGTGAGCAACAGCGCCGGGTTGGTCGATCCCGGTGGTGTGGTCGGTGCCCAGCACGCTGCGTTGTGGTTGTTCGGCGTATTTGCCCTGGCACCCGTACTGACCCTGATACTGGTTCGGCGCATCACCGGCAGCCGTGGCCTGGCCCTGGCCTGATGCGCGGCGCAGAGCGGCATTTGCAGCGCTCATTCAATACAATCCTGGACTTTCCATGTGCATGACGACCGCCCTTCCATGACCCCGACCGCCACCGACGCCAGCAACTCCACCGCCGAGCGCATCCTGTTTCTGCTCAAGACCCGCGGCGCGCTGAAGACCACCGACCTGGCCAGCCTGCTGCAGATCAGCTTCGAGGCCGCGCGCCAACACGTTCAGAAGTTGCAGGCGGCGCAGCTGATCAGCGGCATCAGCGCGCCAGCCAACGGCGCCGGTCGGCCCTCACAGAAATGGTTACTGACCGAGACGGCGCAACGGCGCTTTCCGGATGCTCACAGTGTGTTGACCCTGCAACTGATCGAAAGCGTCGAGCAGGTGTTCGGCAGCGACGGTGTCGAGCAACTGATCCAGCGCATGGAAGCGACCCATCGCGCCGAATACCAACAGGCCTGCAGCCAACTGCACAACCTGGAAGACAAGGTGCGCACCCTGGTGCAGTTGCGCGAACAGGCCGGCTACATGGCCGAAATGCAGGCCTGCGACAACGGCTGGCTGATCATCGAGAACCACTGTCCGATTTGCGTCGCCGCCAGCCGCTGCCAGGGTTTCTGCCGCTCGGAGCTGCAGGTGTTTCAAGCGGTGCTCGGCGAGCAGGCGCTGGTCGAACGTTGTGAACATCTGCTGTCGGGCCAACGCCGTTGTGTGTATCGGGTCAGCCCACGGCATTCCCCTACGCCCAAGGCAGGTTGAACACCACAAAGGCCAGCAAGGCCCAGAGCACCAGCACCAGATGGGTCAGCTGCAAGCCTTCCTGACGAATCCAGTAACCAAACCAGAGGCCCCCCAAGAGCATGCTGAAGGTAAAGCCGAGAAACGCGCTCAGCGCCAGGTTCAACCACGGGCGGGCCTGCACCAGATCGGCCTCGGCCAGCAACAGGTAGCTGCCGGTCAGTGCAGCCCCTGCGGCGATGACCTGCAACAGCACCACCAGCAGCAAGGCGATGCGGTGCCAGGCAGGCGAATGCAGGGCGCGGCCGAGCAACGGGATATCAATGGCCGGCGCCTGACGCAAGGGCGCCATGGCCATGGTCGCCCCTACTGCACCGACGGATGCGCGAAAGGCCTGAAGATTGTTGAGTACTGCAATACACAGCCAGAGACTCAAACCCGACGCGAGGGTGGCCTGAAACAGCCACAGGGAGGTGTGCAAATCCATTTGATTGTCAGCCCTAATACACAAGTTTGAACTTGGATATTAGGACTGCACCGGGCAATGCACAAGCTATTGCCCTACCCGACCCTGCAACGGCGTCAGGCACTCAGCGGGCAATCGCCTCAGTGATAGGCGTCCCCCACCTTCACCTTGCCGCGGAACACGTGGTAGCTCCAGAAGGTGTAGACGAGGATGACCGGAATGATGAACAGCGCCCCGATCAAGGCAAACAACTGACTCGACGCTGGCGATGCGGCCTGCCACAGGCTGATCGCGGGCGGCACGATGTTCGGCCAGATGCTGATGGCCAGTCCCAGATAGCCGAGGAACACCAAGGCAACCACCGCGATGAACGGCCAGTGCGAGTGACGTTTGCGCAAGCTCTTCTGGATCACCAGCACTGCGGCCACGGCCAGCACGGCAATGGCAGCAGAACGCAGCCAGTGACTGCCAGCGAGCCAGCGCTGGGCGATGTCGTCATGGATCAATGCCGTCCAGCCACAGATGATCGCGATGACCAGCGCCAGCAGGTACGCCAGCGGACGGCTGTAGTGACGCATGCGCGACTCGAGCATGCCCTCGGTCTTGATCAGCAGCCAGGTGCTGCCCAGCAGTGCGTAGGTCAGGATCAGGCCCAGGCCACAGAACAGCGGGAATGGCGCCAGCCAGTCCAGGGCGCTGCCGGCAAACTGACGATCCACCACCGGGATGCCACTGATGTAGGTACCAATCGCCACCCCCTGAAAGAACGTCGCCAGGATCGAACCACCAATAAATGCTTTATCCCACCAGTGACGCTTTTGCGCGCTCGCCTTGAAGCGAAACTCGAACGCCACGCCACGAAAGATCAGCCCGGCCAGCACCAGCACCAGCGGCAGATAGAGCGCCTCGAGGATCACCGAGTAGGCCAACGGAAACGCTCCATACAACGCCGCCGCACCGAGCACCACCCAAGTCTCGTTACCATCCCAGACCGGCGCGACGGTATTCATCATCACATCCCGCTCGCTGGTGTCGGAAATCAGCGGGAAAAGGATACCCAGCCCCAGGTCAAAGCCATCCATGATCACGTACATCATCAGGCCGAAGGCGATAATAACGCCCCAGATGATCGACAGATCGATACCTTGAATTGCCATGTTCCAGTCCCTCTCAGTCGGCGACAGACAGCGGTCTGCGGGAAGTTGCTAGCAGGGTCTCGGCAGGTGTGACGTCATGCGCCGCACAGGCCTTCGGCCCCTTGCGGACCAGGCGCATCATGTAGCCAATGCCAACGGTGAACACCGAGAAGTAAATGACCACGAACAGTGCCAGGGTCACGCTCATCTGCATGGCACTGTGATTGGACGCCGCTTGCGTGGTGCGCATCAGGCCGTAGACCACCCAGGGCTGACGCCCCACTTCGGTGGTGAACCAGCCGGCCAACAGGGCAATCAGACCGGAGGGCCCCATCAACAAGGCGAACCACAGGAACAGCCTGTTGCGGTACAGCGCAGCGTTGCGCCGCAGCACCAGGGCCAGCAGTGCGCAGCCAAGCATCAACATGCCGAGCCCGGCCATGACCCGGAAACTCCAGAAAATGATGGTGGAGTTGGGCCGGTCCTGTTTGGCAAAACTCTTGAGCGCCGGGATCTGTTTGTTCAGGCTGTGGGTGAGGATCAGGCTGCCCAGGTAGGGGATTTCGATGTTGTAGTGCGTGGTCTCGGCATCCATATCCGGCAACCCGAACAGCACCAGCGGTGACGGCTCGCCGGGCTTGTTCTCCCAGTGGCCTTCGATTGCCGCGATTTTCGCCGGCTGATACTTGAGGGTGTTCAGACCATGGGCATCACCGACGACAATCTGCACCGGGGTGGCAATCAGGATCATCCACATGGCCATCGACAGCATCTTCCTGATCTGCGCCGAGTCGTTGCCGCGCAGCAGGTGCCAGGCCGCCGAGGCGCCGACAAACAACGCGGTGGACAGAAACGCCGCCAGCGCCATGTGCATCAGGCGATAAGGGAACGACGGGTTGAAGACGATCTTGAACCAGTCCACCGGTGCCACCCGGCCATCGATGATCTCGATCCCCTGTGGTGTCTGCATCCAGCTGTTGGACGACAAGATCCAGAACATCGAGATCAGCGTACCGATGGCCACCATCACCGTGGCAAAGAAATGCAGGCGCCGCCCCACCCGGTCCCAACCAAACAGCATCACCCCGAGGAAACCGGCCTCGAGGAAGAACGCGGTGAGTACTTCGTAAGTCAGCAGTGGCCCGGTGACGCTGCCGGCGAAGTCGGAGAAGCGTGCCCAATTGGTGCCGAACTCGTAGGCCATGACCAGACCCGAGACCACGCCCATGCCGAAATTGACGGCAAATATCTTCGACCAGAAATGGTAGAGGTCTTTGTAGACCCGGTTATTGCTCTTCAGCCAGCAGCCTTCGAGCACGGCCAGAAAACTGGCCAGACCGATGGTGATGGCCGGGAAGATGATGTGGAACGAGACGGTGAACGCGAATTGAATCCGCGCCAGGTCCAACGCACCCAGAGTGTTCATGAGGAAATCCTTGCAGACGCGCGCACGCCCGGACACGGCAGCCCGCTGGAGCTGCCGTGGGCGCTCAACGCTTCAAGTCAAATAACGCAAACGGCGTAACGATCAGAGGTTCGCCGACGCAATCCGGTTGTTGTCCCGCGCCTTCTCAAGTTTGATGGCGATGAACTTCGAGGTTGGCGTGAAAGTGCGGTCGCCGTAGCTTTCCAGCGGCACCAGTGGATTGGTCTCCGGGTAGTACGCTGCGGCCTGGCCACAGGGAATGTCGTAGGCCACCAGGGTAAAGCCGCTCACACGGCGCTCGCGGTCATCCTCCCAGAGCGAAACCAGGTCGACCTTTTCGTTGGGTTTGAAGCCCAGGCGACGAATGTCCTGCTCATTGGCAAAGATCACCTCACGCAGGCCAAACACGCCGCGATAGCGGTCATCCAGACCATACAAGGTGGTGTTGTACTGGTCATGGGAACGCAAGGTCTGCAACACCAGGTCAGGCTTGTCGCCACGCGCCAGCACCGCTTGATTGACCAACTGCTCCGGCAACAGGCTCGGGGTGAACTGGGCCTTGCCAGAGGCGGTGTTCCACTGCCGTTCGGCGGCGGGGTTACCCAGATGGAAGCCACCGGGATGTTGTAAACGGGCGTTGAAATCCTCGAAGCCCGGGATGGTGTCGGCGATCAGATCACGGATACGGCTGTAGTCGGCCACGGTCCACTCCCAATCGATCGGCCGGTCACCCAAGGTGGCCTTGGCAATACCGGCAATGATCGATGGCTCCGAACGTTGCAGCGGCGAGCTCGGTTTGAGCTGGCCGTAGGAGATATGCACCATGCTGAAGGTGTCTTCCACGGTAACGCCCTGCGGGCCTTCAGCCTGCACATCGATTTCGGTGCGTCCAAGGCACGGCAGGATCAACGCATCACGGCCAGTGACCAGATGCGACCGATTGAGCTTGGTGGCGATGTGCACGGTCAGCTCGCAGTTGCGCAAGGCGTCGTGAGTGCGCGGCGTATCCGGCGTAGCCTGAGCGAAGTTGCCGCCCAGGGCGATGAACACCTTGGCACGTTTTTCCTCCATCGCCTGGATCGCCAGAACCGCGTTATGGCCATGCGCGCGTGGCACCTGAAAGCGAAAACGCTGCTCCAGGGCATCAAGCAGCCGCGCTGGCGGTTGCTCGTCGATGCCCATGGTGCGGTCTCCCTGTACGTTGCTGTGACCGCGCACCGGCGACAGCCCGGCCCCCGGTTTGCCGACGTTGCCGCGCAGCAGTTGCAGGTTGATGATTTCCTGCACGGTGGGCACCGAATGGCGGTGCTGGGTAACGCCCATCGCCCAGCACATCACCACCCGCTCGGCACGCCGGTACATGCGCGCCGCCAGCTCCAGCTCGGCCAGACTCAGGCCGGATTGCTCGACGATGTGCGCCCAGCTGGTGGCATCGACCTGCGCCAGGTAGGCATCTACGCCCGAGGTATGCTCGGCAATGAAGGCATGGTCGAACACCGCCGGTTCGCCATTGGCCTGGGCCTCACGCTCCCACTTGAGCAGGAACTTGGCGATACCGCGCATCACCGCCATGTCGCCGCCCAAGGCAGGCCGAAAGTACGCGGTGTTGGTCGGCTCGGAGCCATTGCTGAGCATTTCGAAAGGATGCTGCGGATGCTGGAAACGTTCCAGGCCGCGCTCCTTGAGCGGGTTGAAGCAGACCACCTGGGCGCCGCGTTTGACCGCTTCGCGCAGCGGTTCAAGCATGCGCGGGTGGTTGGTGCCGGGGTTCTGGCCGATGACGAAAATTGCGTCCGCCTCCTCCAGGTCGTGGAACACCACAGTGCCCTTGCCTACCCCGAGGGTTTCGCCCATCCCTACGCCACTAGCCTCGTGGCACATGTTCGAGCAGTCGGGGAAGTTATTGGTGCCGAAGGCCCGCACGAACAACTGGTAGAGGAACGCCGCCTCGTTACTGGCGCGACCGGAGGTGTAGAACTCGGCCTGGTCGGGCGAGTCGAGGCCGTTGAGGTGTTGAGCGACCAGGGCAAAGGCCTCCTCCCACGAGGTTTCGACGTAATGATCGGTGGCCGCGTCATAGCGCATCGGGTGTGTCAGGCGGCCCTGATATTCGAGCCAGTAGTCGCTCTGCCCGGCGAGCGCGCTGACGCTGTAGCGGGAGAAGAACGTCGGGTCGACAGCGCGACCGGTGGACTCCCAGTTGACCGCCTTGGCACCGTTCTCACAGAACTTGACCATGCCATCTTCAGGCGACTCGCCCCAGGCACAACCCGGGCAATCGAAGCCGCCGTTCTGGTTGGTCTTGAGCATCACCCGCAGGTTCTTGAAAGCATTCTCACTGCCCAGCCAGCTCTTGGTCACGCTTTTCAGTGCGCCCCAACCGGCTGCCGGGGCATTATAGTTTTTGATGTGTTCGTCTTGACTCATCAGGGTAATCCTCGATATGCACGCAGAGATTAATTAATCTCAAGGCAAGGGCCGTTATACGGCTAACTCAAGCTGCCATATAAACAACAATCAGCCGGACACTAACTGCCTTCCCGTTTCATTTACCCTTTCAGGCTATTGAGCCAATTCCTACGCGTCCAATCGAAAGTAATTACAGACCGATCAAAACCGTCTATCACAGCCAGAAGCCACAAAATACGGGGCTCACAGCAGTGATAGACGGTACTTATCAATTAGTCACTAAAAGCAATTTGACGTCACTCCCGCAGCTCCCTATGCTCGATACAAGGCACCATGATTATTTATTTTATTTGCACCCCATGCGTTCACCGCAATAACCGACATGAAATTAAAAGAGGTAATCGCAACCGTGAATGCAAACGACACTACATTGGTCGATGGCTTCAATAGAAAGATTGATTACCTGAGGATGTCGGTGACCGATCGTTGCGATTTCCGTTGCGTCTACTGCATGGCTGAAGACATGCAGTTCCTGCCGCGCCAACGCATTCTGACCCTTGAAGAGCTGTATCAAGTGGCCGAGCGTTTCATCGCCATGGGCACCCGCAAGATCCGCCTGACCGGCGGTGAGCCACTGGTGCGCAGCGGCATTGTCGAGCTGTGCACACGCGTCGCGGCGCTGCCGGGGTTGCGCGAGCTGTGCATGACCAGCAATGGCTCACAACTCGGACGCCTGGCCAAACCCTTGTTCGATGCCGGGCTGTCGCGCCTGAACATCAGCCTCGACAGCCTCGACCCGCAGCGCTTCAAAGCGCTTACCCGCACCGGCGATCTGCATCAGGTGATCGCTGGTATCGACGCCGCACGCGCAGCCGGCTTTCGCCGCACCAAACTCAATTGCGTGGTGCTCAAGGGCCGCAACGACGGCGAGATCAACGACCTGGTGCGCTTTGCCATCGACCGCGAGCTGGACATTTCCTTCATCGAAGAAATGCCCCTGGGAGTCATCAGTGAGCACCAGCGCAGCGAGTCCTACTGCTCGAGCGATGAAGTCCGCGCACGCATCGCCGAGCAATTCACCTTGATCGAATCCGCTGAATCCACCCAGGGCCCTTCACGGTACTGGCGCCTGGCCGAAGCGCCGCAGATTCGCATCGGCTTCATTTCGCCCCACAGCCATAACTTCTGTGGCAGTTGCAACCGCGTGCGCCTGACCGTCGAAGGCCGTTTGTTGCTGTGCCTGGGCAACGAGCACGCCAGCGACCTGAAGCAGGTGCTGCGCGCGCACCCCGGCGACAGCGCCCGGCTGGACAAGGCCATTCGCGACGCCATGACCCTCAAGCCCTACCGTCACCACTTCGACATCAACGGCGACGTGCAGATCCTGCGTTTCATGAACATGACCGGCGGCTAACGGAACCCTGATGATCGTTCACCCCAAACCCAACCTGCTCAACGTCCTGATCTCCCTCAAAGGCTCGATAGCCAAGCGCATCGCCCGGCGCACTGTCATGGTCACCGCGCTGGCTTCGCTGATCGTGCTGATCGAGAACCAGCACCCGGCGCTGTTTTCCCGGGTCAACGCCACGCCCTTCACGTTGCTCGGCATCTCTTTGTCGATTTTCATGAGCTTTCGCAACAACGCCTGCTATGAACGCTGGTGGGAAGGCCGCAAAGCCTGGGGTCAGGTGATCATCGAAATACGCTCGTTCATTCGCGAAAGCTGCGTCATCGCCGATCGGCAACTGCGCGAAAGCCTGCTGCTGAATCTGTGCGGTTATGCCCATGCGCTGAACGCCAGGTTACGCGGCGAAGACGAACTGCACGTCGCGCGCAAATGGGTGCCTGGTGTATCCGCCCTGCCCACTCACAACATCAGCGATGCAATCCTGCAAGAGACAGGCAGGATCTGTTCGCGTCTGGCCGAAGAAAACACCATCAGTGAATGGCGCTACATGGCACTTGAGCAGCGCTTGCATGGGCTGTCCGAAGCCCAGGCCGTTTGTGAGCGGATCAAAAGCACACCCTTGCCCTTCCCCTACACCTTGCTGCTGCACCGCACGATCTACATCTTCTGCGTGCTGCTGCCGTTCGCCATGGCCCAGCCGCTGGGTTGGCTGGCGCCGATTTTCACGGCGATTGTCAGCTACACCTTCTTCGGCCTGGACGCCATCAGCGATGAGCTGGAAGACCCGTTCGGACACGATGAAAACGACCTGCCTACCGATGCCATGGTGCGTACGATCGAACGGGAAATTCTCTCAGCGGCAGGTCACACCGACCTGCCTGCGCCCCTGCAGCCGGTGGACTTCGTTCTCAGTTGAAGGCATAGGGTGGGAGCGGGCTTGCCCCGCGATTGCGGTCTGTCAGCCAAATCGTATCGCGGGGCAAGCCCGCTCCCACTGGCATCCCCCACCATTGTTCATTGGCCTTGACGCGACCCGCACAGATTGCCGGGTTTGAGGTGGGCAACGAAGTTGCAGGGACGGTGACGGGCATCGAGCTGCTCGGCCAGGATGCCTTCCCATGCCGTGCGGCAGGCACCGGTCGAGCCCGGCAGGCAGCACACCAGCGTACCATTGGCCAGCCCGGCCAAAGCGCGGGTCTGCACCGTGGAGGTGCCGATGTCGAGGATCGACAAGGCGCGGAACAACTCGCCAAACCCGTCAATATGCTTGTCGAGCAAACAGGCCACCGCCTCGGGGGTGCTGTCGCGGGCGGTAAAACCGGTGCCACCGGTCACCAGCACCACCTGCACCTGGTCGTCGGCGATCCAGGTCGCCACCTGCGCGCGGATTTTGTAGACATCGTCCTTGAGCAACTCACGGGCCACCAGGCGATGGCCCATTTCCACCGCGCGAGTCGCCAGCAATTCGCCAGAGGTGTCGGTGGCAAAAGTACGGGTATCACTGACGGTCAGTACGGCGATGTTGATCGGTACGAAAACCGCATCCATTTTCACACTCATGTAATAGCCTCAGGGTCGAAGAGTAATCTTCGGGGAAACTAGTGACTAAAACAAAAGCCGTCCAATCGATAGTTCACAACAGCCTATCGACCCCCTCTATTGGCAAAACACCACAACCACCCGCTTGATCGACCGCACTTATCAACCAGTCACTCATACTCATTGGACGCACTTTTGCCCTGCGAGTAGGGTTGCGTAACCGCACTATGCTCAACCCCATACCACTTGCCAGGCCGCGCCATGGACATCAAACAACTCAAGTTTCTCATCGCCCTGGATCAGACCAGACACTTCGGCCAGGCCGCTGCGCTGTGCCACATCACCCAGCCGACGCTGTCCATGCGCTTGCGCAACCTGGAAGACGAGCTGGACCTGGTGCTGGTAACCCGCGGCCAACGTTTTGAAGGTTTCACCGAAGCCGGCGAGCGCATCCTGGCCTGGGCCCGGACCCTACTGGCGGCCTACGACGGCCTGCAGGCCGAGGCTGCCAGCTGCCGCGGGCAGATCGTCGGCAACCTGCGCCTGGGCATGGTGCCGTTGTCGAGCATCAACCCCATGAGCTTCCTCACGCCCCTGGCCCAGCGCTATCCAGAGCTGCATTTCCAGCTCTCGTCACTGAGCTCGGAACAGGTCATCGATGGTTTGAGCCGCAACCAGCTCGATCTCGGTATCTGCTATCTGGACCAGATCAACACCAGCTTCTTCGAGGTCATCGAACTGGGCGCTACCAGCATGGGCCTGCTGTACGACACGCGCCACTACCACTTTGACCAGCCCGAACTGCCGTGGGAGGCAGTCAGCGATATCCCCCTGGGGATGCTGTCCAAGGGCATGCACTACCGCCAATCCGTCGACCTGAGTTTCAGAAGCCGGGGCCTGCACCCGCAACCGGTGCTGGAGAGCGACTCCACCTACCAGCTGATCCAGGCGATCTGCGCCGGCATCTGCTGCGCGATCATGCCACTGCAAAGCGGGCTGGACGAACTGAGCGAACACATTCGTATCGTGCCGATAGCCAGCGCCAGCGTGCATGCTCCGATCGGCCTGCTGCTGCGCCGTAGCGAACCGCGCTCGGCCCTCGCTGAGAAATGTTTTGCCGAAGTCAAAGCACTGCTCGACAGCCACTGACAACGCGCATGTGCCGATTAGCCGGTGCGCTCGGCAAGCGCTTCGAGCACATCGGCTGAAGGCACGAAAAACAGGCCACCGCTGACCGCCGTGCTGAAGTCGAGCAAGCGGTCGTAGTTACCTGCAGGTTTACCGACAAACATGTTTTCGAGCATCTGTTCGATCGGCTCGGGAGAACGCGCATAACCAATGAAGTAGGTGCCGAATTCCCCGGCACCAGGGCGGCCGAACGGCATGTTGTCGCGCAGGATCTTCACTTCCTCGCCGTCCTGCTCAAGGACCGTCAACGCGCTGTGCGAGCAACTGGGTTTGACCGATTCGTCGAGTTCGATATCAGCCAGTTTGCTACGGCCGATCACGCGTTCCTGGGCCTCGACAGTCAGTGCGTTCCACGCCTGCATGTTGTGCAGGTACTTCTGCACCAACACATAACTGCCTGCGCTGAAGGCCGGGTCTTCAGCACCGATCAGGGTGAAATGCTCTGCCTTGCGCCCGACCGGGTTTTCCGTGCCGTCGACAAAACCGATGATGCTGCGCATGTCGAAATAACGAAAACCCTGAACCTCATCGACCACGGTCACCGCATCGCCCAGCGCCGCCATCAATTGCGTGGCCAGCTCGAAGCACAGGTCCATGTGTTCGGCGCGGATATGCAACAGCAGGTCACCCGGCGTTGCCAGGGCACGGCGCTGCTCTGGACCGAACTCGCGAAAGGGGTGCAAGGCCGCCGGACGCGGATCACCGAACAGGCGGTCCCAGGCGCTGTCAGCAAAACCGCAGACGCACGACAGGTTGCCGCCCGGCACGCGCTTGCCCACCGAACGGGTCAGCCCGGCGACATCGGCACACCACCCGCGTACGCGTTCGGCAGCTTCAGGCCCGGGCTTGAGCGTGGCGACGATAAAGATCGCGCTGCGAGTGATCGGGCTACAGACCGCTTGGGGTTCAGCTGTTGATTCAGGCATGGGTTTTGAGCACTGCTGAGGCTGAAAAACTGCAGCGTAGCAGAGCGTCGCCATCACGACACATACACTTGACTGTAATTGTATATACATGCTCATATCTGCTGACGTCGCCCGCCCTGCGTCCGGCCGGTGACCCGACCGCTCGACAACAACAATATGCGGAGATCCACAGCAATGACCCAGGCCAGCGCCTCGCGCAGCAAGCCCTTGATCGAACGTCGCTCGATCGACTACATCCCGGAAAATGAACGACACGGACGCCTGTACAGTCAGTTCACCCTGTGGCTGGGTGCCAACCTGCAGATCACTGCAATCGTCACCGGGGCCCTGGCCGTGGTGCTCGGTGGTGACGTGTTCTGGTCGTTGATCGGCTTGCTGATCGGCCAACTGGTCGGCGGCGCGGTCATGGCCCTGCACGCCGCTCAAGGGCCGAAACTGGGCTTGCCGCAGATGATTTCCAGCCGGGTGCAGTTCGGTGTCTATGGCGCGGCCATCCCGATTGCCCTGGTGTGCCTGATGTACCTGGGTTTCACCGCCACCGGCACGGTGCTGTCGGGCCAGGCGATCGGCCAGTTGCTCAGCGTCAGCGACAGCGTCGGGATCCTGATTTTCGCCGCCGTGATCGTCCTGGCCACAGTGTTCGGCTATCGCATGATCCACTGGATCGGGCGGATTGCCAGCGTACTGGGGATCATCGCATTCGTTTACCTGTTCAGCCGCATCATGGTCATCAGCGACATCAGCGAGCTCCTGCAAAACCGCCATTTCAGCTGGACCACGTTCCTGCTTGCGGTGTCGTTGTCGGCGTCCTGGCAGATCTCCTTCGGCCCCTATGTGGCGGACTATTCGCGCTACCTGCCAAGCCGTACTTCGTCGTTCAAGACCTTCCTTGCCGCAGGGCTGGGCTCGGTAGTCGGCTCCCAGGCGTCGATGGTGCTCGGGGTGTTTGCCGCAGCCATCGCCAACGGCCAGTTCTCCGGCCGTGAAGTGGCCTATATCGTCGGCCTCGGGGGCACCGGCGCCACCGCCGCACTGCTGTATTTCAGCATCGCCTTCGGCAAGGTGACCATCTCCACCCTCAACTCCTACGGCAGTTTCATGTGCATCGCCACCATCATCAGTGGCTTTCGCGGGCATATTGAAGTCAGCCGCCGCCAGCGTCTGTTCTTCGTCCTTGGCATCGTCGGCGCCTCGACCCTGATCGCCCTGCTCGGCCAGCACTCGTTCCTCGTCGCATTCAAGTCGTTCATCCTGTTCCTGCTGACCTTCTTCGTACCCTGGAGCGCGGTCAACCTGGTCGATTACTACTTCATCACCAAGGAACGCTACGACGTGCCGGCCCTGGCCGACCCCAATGGCCGCTACGGGCGCTGGAACATGCCGGGCATCATCGTCTACACCATTGGCGTACTGGTGCAGATGCCGTTCATTTCCACCAAACTCTACACCGGCCCGATGGTTGCTCATCTCGGTGGTGTCGATGTGTCGTGGATCATCGGCCTGGTGGTGCCGAGCGTGCTGTATTACCTGGTGGCCCGTGGCAAAGCCGCCCAGGCGCCGGCACGGATGATCCTGCCCGAAGCGACTCACTCCTGAGCTGAACCCTCGGTTGCCCACCGCCTTGACGGTGGGCAACAACCGTTCGGCGCCCCAATCAATAACGACATATTTTTATGCTGTAATTGATCTTGTAGGCCACTTCACCCGCCGAGGGTACTGCCATGAAGATCAGACTGTCAGTTGTGCTGCTGCTTGCAGCTTTATGTGCGCTTCCCAGCTTGAGCCCTGCGGCTCAAACCCCTGCCCCGCAAGCCGAATCCGCTGCATTGACCACGCGCCTGGCCCTGCGCGACCTGTGGGTCGAGCATATTTTCTGGATTCGCGATTACGCCATCGCCAATCAGGCCGGCAATCGTCAACAGGCCGATGTCGCCAGCCAGCAGGTGGTCAGCAATGCCACTGCGATTGCCAACAGCATCGCCCCGCTCTACGGCCAGCCCGCCGCCGACCAGTTGCTGAAACTGCTCGCCGGGCACTGGGGCGCGGTCAAACAGTACAGTGATGCCAGTGTCAGCCAGTCGGCGTCGGGTAAACAGGCAGCGGTCAACGACCTGGGCAGCAATGCCAAGGCCCTGGCCAAATTCCTCTCAACAGCCAACCCCAACTTGCCGGAAGCTACGCTCAATACGATGCTCGCCGCCCATGGCGGCCACCATATTGCGCAGATCGACGAACTCGGGAAAAAGGACTACAAGGCAGAAGCGGTCACCTGGCAACACATGCGCGAGCATATTCTCGGGTTGGCCGATGCCTTGACGGCGGCACTGGTCAAACAGTTCCCGGACAAGTTCTGAGCGAGGTCTGTCGATGTTCGAAGGTCTGGGACGTACTCAACAGGATCTGCTTTCAGCCTTGCTGTATACGGCTGCCGGCATGAGCATCGAAGAACTGGCCAGCCAGCTGTCGGTCACCCGCACGGCGGTGCGTCAGCACCTGGCGGCCCTGGAACGTGACGGTCTGGTGGTGCGCGGCGATCTGCGCGCCACTGGCCGCCGCCCCGAGCAGTTGTATCGCCTCAGCGCGCATGGCCGGGAGTTGTTCCCGCGCCACTATCACTTGCTGGCCAACCTGTTGATCGATGAAGTCGCCAGCCTGATCGGCCACGAAGCGCTGGTGCAGTTGATGCGTAGTCTGGGCGAGAAAATGGCCGCGGACCTGAGCGCTACCCGGCTCGATGAACAGCAGATCGCTGCGCATATGAAAGATGTCGGCTATGAATCCGAAGTATTTTTCCGCTCTGGGGGCGCGCCTGCGCAAATCGTCGCCCACAACTGCGTGTTTCACCAGCTGGCCGAAGCTCACCCTGAAGTCTGTGAGCTCGACCTGGCGCTGATCGGCAGCCTTGGCGGGGGTAAGGTGCAGCACCTGGAGTGCATGCTGCGCGGTGGACAGGTGTGTCGCTTCGAGCTGACGCGCAAACCCTCATAGCTTGGCGATCGACACCTCGGTGGATTTGACGAAGGCAATCACTTCACTGCCCACCCGCAACTCCAGCTCGTGCACCGAACGGGTGGTGATCACCGAAGTGACAATACCTGCGGAGGTCTGCACATCGATTTCCGACACCACTGGCCCTTCGATGATCTCCTTGACCGTGCCCTTGAACTGATTGCGTACGTTGATCGCCTTGATGGTCATGCTCTGCTTCCTCGTTCCGGGATGCACTGCGGCGCAGTGCTTGAGGTGCAGAGTGCACGCTCAGGAGAAAAACAAAAAAGAATAATTAATCATTTTGTTAGACCATTAATGAATATAAAGAGAGCAGGCTTCCCACTCTCTCACCTGGCCTGCCTGCTACTTTCGTCTAATCCCCGACACTAGCGCCCGGTGCCCGAGGCGCGCAGGACAAGGCTCTGCCAAGGTCAAACAGTTGACGATAGAGGCGCTCGATAGCGCCATCAACACCCTTGATTAGTCCTACATTCCATACGGGAATACACTACCGTTCATCCGCGTTATCCGAGCCCTGCGCCAGACAGGGCCTGCAACCAATCGTGATCTCACCAACGCCAACTGCGCTTGCGACGCCTTGTTGCCGGGCATGCCTATGCCCGCTGCTTTGTGCAGCCACCAGAATAAGGAGATAACCATGGGACTTGGCAGACGTCAGTTCTTCAAGCTCTGTACCGCCGGGGTCGCCACCGCCACCTGCGCGACCCTGGGTTTTGCCCCCGGTATGGCCCAGGCCACCCAGTCGCGCCAGTACAAGCTGTTGCGCGCCAAGGAAACCCGCAACAACTGCACCTACTGTTCCGTAGGTTGCGGGATTCTCATGTACAGCCTGGGTGACGGCGCGAAGAACGCCAAGGCGCGCATCTTCCACATCGAAGGCGACCCGGATCACCCGGTCAGCCGCGGCTCGCTGTGCCCGAAAGGCGCCGGCCTGGTGGACTATGTGCACAGCGAGCAGCGCCTACTGTTCCCCGAATACCGCGCACCGGGTTCGGACAAATGGCAGCGCATCAGCTGGGACCACGCCATCGAGCGCATCGCCCGCCTGATGAAGGACGACCGCGACGCCAACTTCATCGAGAAAAACGCCAAGGGCACCACGGTCAACCGCTGGCTGAGTACCGGCATGCTCTGCTCCTCGGCCGCCAGCAGCGAAACCGGCTCGCTCGACCAGCGTTTTACCCGCGCGCTGGGCATTCTCGGCACCGACAGCCAGGCCCGCGTCTGCCATGCCCCGACCGTCTCGGCCCTGGCGCCGACCTTCGGCCGTGGCGCGATGACCAACAACTGGGTCGACATCAAGAACGCCAACGTGGTGCTGATCATGGGCGGCAACCCGGCCGAAGCGCACCCGGTGGGCTTCAAATGGGTGATCGAGGCGAAGATTCGCAACGGCGCCAAGGTCATCGTCGTTGACCCGCGCTTCAACCGCAGTGCTGCAGTGGCCGACATCTACTCGCCGATCCGCGCCGGCTCCGACGTGACCTTCCTGATGGGCGTGGTCAATTACCTGATCAGCAACGACAAGGTCCAGCACGAGTACGTGCGCCACTACACCAACGCCAGCCTGATCGTGCGCGAGGACTACCACTTCGACGACGGCCTGTTCAGCGGCTACGACGAGAACAAGCGCAGCTACGACCGCAGCTCCTGGACCTACGAGCTCGACGAAAAAGGCTACGCCAAGCGCGACATGACCCTCAGCCACCCGCGCTGTGTATGGAACCTGCTCAAGGCGCACGTCAGCCGCTACACCCCTGAAGTGGTCACCAATATCTGCGGAACGCCCAAGGATGATTTCCTGCAGATCTGCGCGATCCTCGCCAGCACCTGCGTGCCGGACCGCACTGCCACCTTCCTCTACGCCCTGGGCTGGACTCACCACACCAACGGCGCGCAGATGATCCGTGGCTCGGGCATGATCCAGCTGCTGCTGGGCAACATCGGCATGGCCGGTGGCGGGGTCAACGCCCTGCGTGGCCACTCCAACATCCAGGGCTACACCGACCTCGGCCTGCTGTCGCTGCGTCTGCCCGGCTACATGAACCTGCCGTCCGACCAGCAGACCACCCTGGCCAGCTACCTCAAGCAGACCACGCCGACGGCGCTGCTGGAAGACCAGGTCAACTACTACAAGCACACGCCGAAGTTCTTCATCAGCCTGATGAAAAGCCTCTGGGGTGACAAGGCCACTGCCGACAACGACTGGGGCTTCGACTGGCTGCCAAAGTGGGACGACAGCTACGACGTGCTCAACTACAGCAATCGCATGTACGAAGGCAAGGTCAACGGCTACATCGCCCAGGGTTTCAACCCGGTGGCGGCCTTCCCGGACAAGAACAAGGCCCAGGCGGCACTGGCCAAACTCAAGTTCCTGGTGATCATCGACCCGCTGGCCACCGAGACTTCGAGTTTCTGGCAGAACCACGGCGAACAGCACGATGTCGACAGCGCCGCGATCCAGACCGAAGTGTTCCGCCTGCCCTCCTCCTGCTTTGCCGAAGAAGACGGCTCGATCGTCAACTCCGGACGCTGGTTGCAGTGGCACTGGGCCGGGGCCGCACCGCCCGGCGAGGCCTGGCACGACGGCAAGATCCTCGGCCATCTGTTCATGAAAATCCGTGAACTGTACGAAAAAGAAGGCGGCGCCAACCCGGCGCCGATCCTCAACATGGCCTGGGATTACGCCGACCCGTACGACCCCAAACCCGAAGAAGTGGCCAAGGAATCCAACGGCCGCGCCCTGGCCGACCTGCACGACGAGCAAGGCAAGCTGATCCTGCGCAAGGGCCAGTTGCTTGACGATTTCTCGCAACTGCGCGACGACGGCAGCACCCAGTGTTTCAACTGGATCTTCGCTGGCTCCTGGACCGAACAAGGCAACCAGATGGCCCGTCGCGACAACGCCGACAGTGGTCTGGGCTGCACTCCGGGCTGGGCCTGGGCCTGGCCGCAGAACCGACGCATCCTCTACAACCGCGCTTCGGCCGACCCGCAGGGCAAGCCGTGGGACCCGAAACGCAAACTGATCGGCTGGGACGGTCAACGCTGGAGCGGCGTCGACGTGCCTGACTTCGCCGTCACCGCGGCACCGGGTGGCAAGGTCAATCCGTTCATCATGCTGCCTGAAGGCCTGGGACGGCTGTTCTCGGTCGGTGCCCTGAACGACGGCCCGTTCCCCGAACACTACGAACCGACCGAAAGCCCGCTGGCGCACAACCCGCTGCACCCGAAGGTGACCTACAGCCCGACGGCGCGCGTGTACGAAAGCGACCGCAAACGTATGGGCAAACGTGAAGATTTCCCCTATGTGGCAACCACCTACTCGATCACCGAGCTGTTCCGTCACTGGACCAAGCATGCGCGGCTGAACGCCATCGTCCAGCCCGAGCAGTTCATTGAAATCGGCGAAAAGCTGGCCAACGACAAAGGCATCGTTCAGGGCGACACGGTCAAGGTCAGCACCCAACGCGGCTACATCAAGGCCAAGGCGGTGGTGACCAAACGCATCCGGCGTCTGGCCATCGATGGCCAGGATGTCGACACCATCGGCATTCCCTGCCACTGGGGTTACGAAGGCGCGACCCGCAAGGGTTTCCTGGCCAACACCCTGACCCCGGGCGTCGGCGATTCGAACACCCAGACGCCGGAGTACAAGGCGTTTCTCGTGAATATTGAAAAGGTCTGAGGGCGAAACCATGTCCATGCAATCCCAAGACATCGTCCGCCGCTCGGCCACCAGCGTGCTGACCCCGGCGCCGCACACCCGCGACCACCAGGCGCAAGTCGCCAAGCTGATCGACGTCAGCATCTGCATTGGCTGCAAAGCCTGCCAGGTAGCGTGCAACGAATGGAACGACCTGCGTGACGAGGTCGGCCACAACGTCGGCGTGTACGACAACCCGGCCGACCTGTCCGCCGAAACCTGGACGCTGATGCGCTTCGATGAAGTCGAAGACGAGAGCGGCAAGCTCGAATGGCTGATCCGCAAGGACGGCTGCATGCACTGTGCCGACCCCGGCTGCCTGAAAGCCTGCCCGCAACCGGGGGCGATCATCCAGTACGCCAACGGCATCGTCGACTTCCAGTCCGAGCATTGCATCGGTTGCGGCTACTGCATCGCCGGTTGCCCGTTCGATGTGCCGCGCATCAGCCAGAAGGACAACAAGGCCTACAAGTGCACCCTCTGCGTAGACCGCGTTTCGGTCGGCCAGGAGCCGGCCTGCGTCAAGACCTGCCCTACCGGCGCGATCAACTTCGGCAGCAAGCAGGACATGCTGCACCAGGCCGAGGAACGGGTCACTGAACTGCAAGGCCGGGGCTTTGCCGGGGCCGGAATCTACGACCCGCAAGGCGTGGGCGGCACCCATGTGGTCTACGTGCTGCAACATGCCGACAAGCCGCAGCTGTACCACAAATTGCCTACCGACCCGCGCATCAGCAGTGCCATCCAGGGCTGGAAAGGCTGGATGAAACCGGTGGCCGCCGCGGCGTTTTTCGCCACCCTGGCCGGCACCCTGTTCCATTACATCGGCACCGGCCCCAACGAGGTCGACGAACAGGACGAAAAACGCGAGGAGGATACCCACGCATGAACACCGACAAACTGATCCTGCGCACCCGCTTCATCGACCGCGCCTGCCACTGGTTCATGGTGATCTGCTTCTTCGCCGTGGCTTTGTCCGGGCTGTCGTGGTTCTTCCCCTCGTTCAACGGCCTCAACGCGGTGTTCGGCACGCCGCAGTTGGCGCGCATCCTGCACCCGTTCTTCGGGGTCGTGGTGTTTGTGCTGCTGATGTTCCTGTTCGTGCGCTTCGTGCGCTACAACCTGCCTGAGCGCGAGGACCTGCAGTGGTTCAAGAACCTCAAACAGGTGCTGGCCGGCAAGCATGACCCGGCGCTGAACATCGGCAAATACAACGCCGGTCAGAAGGTCCTGTTCTGGGGCATCATGAGCATGATCACCCTGTTGCTGCTCAGCGGCGTGGTGATCTGGCGCCCGTACTTCGCCCCGCTGTTTTCGATCCCGACCATCCGTATCGGCTTGTTGGTGCATGCGCTTGTCGGCATCAGCCTGATTTTGCTGATCATCGGCCATGCCTACCTGGCGTTCTGGGTCAAAGGTTCGATTCGCGGCATGGTCACAGGCTACGTCAGCCGCGCCTGGGCCAAGACCCACCATGATCGCTGGTACCGGCAGATCAACAAGCAGGACAAGACCGGGAGCAAACCATGAGCAGCATTCAGATGACCCCGGTGCAGACGCCCACAGGCGGGGTCAACGAGATCGTGCCGGTGCTGCTGCCGTCGCTCAAGGAGCGCTACAGCAAGCGCGCCGCGCGCCTGCGCCAGCTGGCCGAGGGGCATGCCATGGGCGATTACCTCGGCTTCTGCGCACAGCTGGCCGAGGCCCAGCAACAACTGCTTGAGCGTATGCCATTGCCCCAGGCCCTGGCGGCCGGGCTCGCTGATCGACTGAGCAGTGGCCAGGCGCCACTGGCGAGTGCCGATTACCCGCTTGACCGGTATTGGCAACAACTGCTGCTGGGCTTGATCGAGCAGCTGTACCCGGATGCCAACCCGGCCGTTCGCGCGACGCTGGACGGCCTTCGCGGGCTTACTTCAGAGCAATTGGACCATCTGGCCAGTAAATTGCTGGCTGCCGACTATGAACCGGTTGGCAGCGGCCAGGCGTTGTTCCTCTGGGCCGCACTGTCGCTGTACTTCACCCAGTTGGCCAACGCCCTGCCGGCATCGGCCAGCGCCTCGCTGGGCGAACAGCGCCAGCACTGCCCGGTGTGCGCCAGCGCGCCAGTAGCCAGCGTGGTCATGACCGGCCCTCAGGCGGGCTTGCGCTACCTGCAATGCAGCCTGTGCGAGTGCCGCTGGCATATGGTCCGGGTCAAGTGCAGTAACTGCGAAGCCACCGGCGCGCTGGACTACTGGTCGCTGGAACGCCAAGATGCCGCGGTCAAAGCCGAAAGCTGCAACGATTGTCACAGCTATCTGAAAGTCTTTTACCCGGAAAAGGACCGCGACCAGGAACTGCTGGCCGACGACCTTGCCTCCCTGGCGCTGGATGCCGAGGTGGAACGCGAAGGTTATGGGCGCAGTGGGGTCAGCCCGTTTCTGTTTCCTGGCTGACCGCGACAAGGTAACTGCCTAACACTGGGTCAATGTGGGAGCCGGCTTTGCCGGCGATGGTATCAGCGCGGTGTCAGCTCATCCGCGTTGCCTGCATCGCTGGCAAAGCCAGCTCCCACAAAAGCAGTCGCCGCAATCTACAAAAGAGCGCAATCACCGACTAATTACGAGAATCGCCCATGGGCCTGAAAAAATCCTCCGCCGAACTCAAGCGTGATCTGAAGAGCGTCGCCTCCAACCTGGAGCGCACTGCCGGGGAGATCAGCAAACTGGCCGAGCGTATCGACGGTGTCGATGTGGTCGCCGTACTGCACCTGATGAACCGCCTGTACAAGGACTCGGACAAACTCCATGCCTATGCCGACGAGATCAAGAGCGGCCGTATTGTGCGAGCCAAAGCCGAGTGACCAACGCTTGCAGCCGGCGCGATAGTGCTCAGTGCTTCAGGCTTACAGCCGAGAGCAGCAGCCCGGACTGTGCGCCACGTGCGGTGGCATCGGCTAATTCCGATTCTTCACGTTTGGTTCTTTGCACAAGCGCCAGCCAGTTGGGCAACTGGCCAACACTGCCAACCAACTGTAAAGCTGCGTGATCAAATTTGTAGAGATTGAGCTCATCAAAAGCAAATTCTGCTTTTAAATCATCACGCTGCACGAATGGACGAATGCCGTTTTCAAGGTTGTCCAGCAATACCGGATCTGTTCCAGCGTCTGCCCAATAGCCGAGCACCATATGCGCCTGTCCGGTTTTTGCCTGGGTGGCGTAGACAAGACGCAAGCTGTCTTCAGGAATGCCCAGCAACCGCAGCGTAAAGTATTTTGCCAGCGCAAAATCCTCACAGTCACCCCTGCCCTTTTCTAGCGTTTCAAGGGGGGATGCCCAATAGTCAGCCTGCTTCCATACGTCCGCATCTTCGCCATAACGGATCGTACGATTGAAAAACGCATTGACCCGCCGAAGCTTTTCGCTATCAGCAAGCTGAGCCGATTCGGAAACCAAAGCACGCCAGTCGCTAACGCGTTGCACGCCCGCCTGGCTCTGCTGCATATCCTGCGACAGCGGTATAGCGAATGCGCTCCCGCACATAACGCCCAAACCGAGTAGACAAGCAGAAAAAACCTTCAATGGCCGCTTAATGCTTTTGGAAACAAGGATATGCAGTTTTATCAAGCAGTACCTCACTTAATAACGATTGGTTCCTACAGGCCGATCTCCTAATGCCGGCAGCACCATAAGGCATCGGCCTGCCGCACACAAGGTGCGTCCGTCGGATGCTGGCAGGGCGAAAATGCCTGTAACAAACACCCACGCCTATTCGTCTATGAATAGCAGGCCTCAAGTCATGAGCATTCTGAGGAAACCACCATGAAACTGGCATTAAAGATGTCGGGAATCGTTGCGGCTGCCGTTTTTAGCACCGTTACTTTTGCGGCATATAAAACTGATTGCCCAAGCAACTCCCAAGCCAGCAATGAATCATCTCCATTGCTACTCGCCGAGGGCGGTAGTGATCGACTGATGGACTATCACTCACAAAATGCACTGGTAAGGAATCAGCCAGACCAACCTTCAGGCGAACGTTATGTACAAATGTTAAAAGAACAACCTACTGCTTCCGGTGTAACGCCAACAAGTGAACCACTTCAACAAACGACTGAACCGGAACCAAACTTTACCTCCCCCATCATCAGAGACAGAGAAGAATATCGAAGCGCTCACTGAGCCTGTGCGTTTAATAATAGTGTGATGTACCCAATGCACAGGGACGTGCCCTGATGCATAAATAAGACTGGAGTTCCGCAGCTACTCAACAGTTTCCTTCTTCCTGAAAATGACTGAGCATCGCTTGCATACGCTGACGCCCACGGTGGAGTAACACGCGTACATTCACCTCCGTCAGTCCCAAAGTAGTAGCAATTTCCTTGTACTCCAGTCCGCCCAGATCACGCATGATCACTACACTTCGCTGAGCCCCAGGCAAACGATACAGATGCTTGCGAATACAATCATGCAGCTCGACTTCGGCCAACAACTCTTCAGGGCCGTCGTGATGCCACTGTTTGGGTGCCGACACCCAAGCGCCATCATTAATATCAAAATCTGAAACAGTCACTGAGCGGTGATCCTCATCCCACCAGTCCAGAGAAATTTCTCGTCCTTTTCTTCGATTTATCGAATGGGCTTCATTAATCGCTATTCTCGCCAACCATGTCCGAAACTTTGAACGCCCCTCGAACATATCGACTGCCGCAACCGCTTTCAGCCAGGTTTCCTGAGCGACATCATTTGCAGAGTCTGGACCCACCAAGGGTGTTGCGAGCGTGATAAGAAACGCATGATGCATTTTGATCAAGCGTTCCAATGCTAGAGCATCGCCATTGCGCAGCCGCTCTACTATATCCCGCTCATTGTCCATAACCTTGCTCCTCAGTGCTCCGGCATCGCTTTGAATTCAAATAAGACGCATTCCATCGAGCACTTTCGACATATCTCCACACAAAAAAACACAAAGACAGAAACACACCAACAGCAAAAGCCGCTATTGATTCCACGAAAACAACAGATTTTACCAACACCCTGTAACACTGGCCTTACACTGATGGCACTATAACAGCAACAGCGGATAACGAGAAAATTTACAACATCGTTAATATTGGATCCTAGATCACTTCCCACGTTAGGCAAGCAACGTCGACCTACGGCTTAAATACCATTTACATGCGCACCCAAGGTATTAAAAACAGTGTTTTAATACCTTCCTTCAGAATATTGCCTTCAGCAGACAGCGGTTAGTACTATGCTTTTCTGATCGGCGGAGCCGGTCTTTAACTAACCCATGACTGCACGGAGCGCACCACAATGCCGAGCCTGGATTTTCTCATCACTTCACTGATCGTCGTGCTGATTCCCGGCAGCGGCGTGATTCTGACCATATCCACCGCCCTGGTTGCCGGTAAGCGCGCCAGTCTGTATACGGCACTAGGCTGCACGGCCGGGATCATCCCGCACCTGCTGGCCTCGATCCTCGGCCTTTCGGCGATCCTGCACACCAGCGCCCTGGCCTTTCAGGGGCTGAAGTTCGCTGGCGTCGCCTATCTGTTGTACCTGGCCTATGCCACCTGGCGCGACCGCTCGGCGTTCGCCGTGAACAGCAACACCAAGGTCGGCAGCGCTGGCAGCCTGATGCTGCGCGCCGGTCTGTTGAACATCCTCAACCCCAAACTGACCCTGTTCTTCCTTGCCTTTCTACCTCAGTTCATTACCCCCCAAGGTGGTTCAGTCACCGGGCAGATGTTCAGCCTGAGCGGGGTGTTCATGCTTATGACCTTTGTGGTGTTCGTGTTGTACGGTCTGCTGGCCAACCTGTTCCGCCGCGCGGTGATCGAATCGCCGCAGGTGCAGGACTGGTTGCGCCGCAGTTTTGCGGCATCCTTTGCCGG
Organism: Pseudomonas sp. GW821-FHT10B02; assembly: GCF_059415665.1. Lineage (NCBI taxonomy): Bacteria > Pseudomonadati > Pseudomonadota > Gammaproteobacteria > Pseudomonadales > Pseudomonadaceae > Pseudomonas > Pseudomonas sp. GW821-FHT10B02. The sequence continues at coordinate 125,909 of NZ_JBWKNR010000018.1, forward strand.
CCTGGGTTTGAACCTGGCGTTCGCCCAGCGCTGAGGAGCGCATGCGATGAAACGCTGTGAGGTGTTGATCGTTGGTGCCGGCCCTACCGGGCTGGTACTGGCCTTGTGGCTGAGCAAACTGGGCATCAAGGTGCGCATCATCGACAGGACCTCCGGCCCCGGCACTACCTCGCGGGCCCTGGCCGTGCAGGCCCGGACCCTGGAACTGTACCGCCAGCTGGACCTGACCGCGGCCGTTCTCGAACGCGGCCACCGGGTGCCGGCAGCCAACCTCTGGGTAAAAGGCCAGGTCGCAGCGCACCTGCCCTTCAGCGTTATCGGCGCGTTCGTTACGCCCTACCCCTTCCTGCACATCTTTCCTCAGGATGAACACGAACAGTTGCTGATCGAGAGGTTGCAGGGCTTCGGTGTCGAGGTCGAACGCGAGACTGAGCTGATGGGATTCAATCAGGACGGGCAAGGTGTCAGCGCCCAACTGCGGCATGGCGATGGTCTGGAAGAGCACTGTGAGGCGAACTACCTGGCCGGTTGCGACGGGGCCCGCTCCACCGTACGCAAGGCCCTGGATATTGATTTTCCCGGCGGCACCTACCAGCAGGTGTTCTATGTTGCCGATGTCCAGGCCTCAGGCCCTGCACTCAATGGCGAGCTGCATGTCGACATTGACGAAGCGGACTTCCTCGCGGTCTTTCCCCTGGCGGGGAGCGGCCGGGCGCGGCTGATAGGCACCGTACGCGACGAACGTGCAGAACACCCCGATCAACTGCGTTTCGAAGACGTCGGCCAGCGCGCCATCGAACACCTCAAGATCCAGATCCAGCAGGTCAACTGGTTTTCCACCTACCGTGTACATCATCGGGTGGCGGAGCACTTCAGCCGCCAGCGGGCCTTCCTGCTCGGTGATGCCGCCCACGTCCACAGCCCGGCGGGTGGCCAGGGCATGAACACCGGCATTGGTGACGCTATCAACCTGGCCTGGAAGCTGGCCAGCGTCCTGCGTGGCAAAGCCCAGCCCGGCTTGCTCGACACCTACGAAATCGAACGCAGCGCCTTTGCCCAGCGCCTGGTGTCGACCACCGACCAGGTGTTCAACTTCATCACCGCCGATGGCCGCGTTGCCGCCCTGCTGCGTACCCGCTTGGCACCGCGGCTGATCCCCCGGCTGGTGGCATTCAAAACGGCGCGCGAATTTCTCTTCCGGACCGTCTCACAGGTCACCCTCAACTACCGCTACATGCCCCTGAGCACCGGCAACGCCGGCCATGTCCAGGGTGGCGATCGCCTGCCCTGGGTAGCCGAAGGCGGCCGTGACAACTTCAACTGCCTTAATCGGATGTGCTGGCAAGTGCAGGTATACGGTGCCGTCAGCGCCAGCCTGGTGCAATGGTGCAGTGGTCACGGCATCCCGGTGGACGTCTTCATCTGGAGCGAAGCTCATGAAGCGGCGGGTCTTGTACGCGACGCCGTCTACCTCATAAGACCGGACGGCTACATCGCCCTGGCCCGCAGCAATGCCGATGCGCAGGTACTTGAAGACTATTTCGAAGAACGCGGCCTACGCCCGGGCTAACGCCACAGACAAAAAGCAAGAGCGCAGCGAATTGTGCCCTTGATCTTGATCTTGATCTGCTTTTGATCTTGATCCACCGGCCCCGTTAACCAGTAGGGCCGAGTGGAGGTGTCGTGGAGGGGCTAGCG
>NZ_JBWKNR010000019.1:0-61985 GCF_059415665.1 Pseudomonas sp. GW821-FHT10B02
GATGCAGGAGCGAGCGGTTTTGCCTACTTTTTCCAAGAAAAAAGTAGGCCGCCGTAAAGGCGGAAGGGGCCGGCAGCATCGCCACACAAAATGGATAAGCTCACAACCACAGCAATCAAAACCCAACCCAAAGATCATAGCCCCCGGAATTCCGTGAAGAGCCAAAAAAAACGGGATTGGCACTGTGCCAATCCCGCTCGGTTGCAACCTGTGAGCTAAAGGTCAATCAGCTCCAGGGACGGTCACCGTTCTCGTCTTTGATACGAGTCGGCAGCCCCATCACGTCCAGCGCCTTGAGGAACGGCTCAGCCGGCAGTTCCTCGACGTTGGCCATGCGCTGCACATCCCACTCGCCACGGGCGACCAGCAAGGCTGCCGCCACTGGCGGTACGCCTGCGGTGTAGGAAATACCCTGGCTGTCGGTCTCGGCGTAGGCCTCTTCATGGTCGGCCACGTTGTAGATGAAGATCTCACGTGGCTGGCCATCCTTGGTGCCCTTGACCAGGTCACCAATGCAGGTCTTACCGGTGTAGCCCGGCGCCAGCGAGGACGGATCAGGCAGTACAGCCTTGACCACTTTCAGCGGCACCACTTCCAGGCCTTCAGCGGTCTTGACCGGCTGCTCGGAGAGCAGACCAAGGTTCTTCAGCACGGTGAACACGTTGATGTAGTGCTCACCAAAGCTCATCCAGAAACGCACGTTCGGCACGTCGAGGTTCTTCGACAGCGAGTGCACTTCATCGTGGCCGGTCAGGTACAGGTTTTGCGAACCTACCACTGGCAGGTCGTCGGTACGCTTGACTTCGAACATGGTGTTGCTGGTCCACTGGCTGTTCTGCCAGCTCCACACCTGCCCGGTGAACTCGCGGAAGTTGATTTCCGGGTCGAAGTTGGTGGCGAAGTACTTGCCATGTGAGCCGGCATTGACGTCGAGAATGTCGATCGAATCAATGCGGTCGAAATACTGTTGTTGCGCCAGCGCCGCATAAGCGTTGACCACACCCGGGTCGAAGCCTACGCCGAGAATGGCGGTAATGTTCTTCTGCTGGCACTCTTCGAGGTGTTTCCACTCGTAGTTGCCATACCAGGGCGGGGTTTCGCAGATTTTGCCCGGTTCTTCGTGGATGGCGGTGTCCAGGTAGGCCACGCCGGTATCGATGCAGGCACGCAGCACCGACATGTTGAGGAAGGCGGAGCCGACGTTGATGACGATCTGCGATTCGGTTTCGCGGATCAGCGCTTTGGTCGCTTCGACATCCATGGCATTGAGTGCAAATGCCTTGATTTCAGCAGGCTGTTTGAGGCTGCCCTTGGCCTTGACGCTGTCGATGATGGCCTGGCATTTGGAGATGTTGCGCGACGCGATAGCAATACGACCGAGTTCGTCGTTGTGCTGCGCGCACTTGTGGGCCACCACCTTGGCGACACCTCCTGCACCAATGATAAGAACGTTCTTCTTCAATTTCTCTTTCTCTCCTTTACTGCCAGCTTACGACAGGCTGGACAAGTAGTCTTCGAACCCGAATTCACGAACCACCTCGACTGTACCGTCGAGTTGTTTCACTACGATGGACGGCATTTTCAGGCCGTTGAACCAGTTTTTCTTGACCATGGTGTAACCCGCTGCGTCAACAAACGACAGCCGATCGCCGATGGCCAGCGGACGATCAAATTGGTACTCGCCGAAGATGTCGCCAGCCAGGCAGGACTTGCCGCACACCATGTAGGTGTGATCGCCGGTGCTTGGCGCGAGTTTGGCGTTGAGGCGGTAGATCAGCAGGTCGAGCATGTGCGCTTCGATCGAGCTGTCGACCACGGCCAGGTGCTTGCCGTTGTACAGGGTGTCGAGCACGGTCACTTCCAGCGAGGCGCTCTGGGTGATCGCCGCTTCGCCCGGCTCCAGGTAGACCTGTACGCCGTACTTCTCGGAGAAGGCTTTCAGGCGCGCGCAGAAAGCGTCCAGCGCATAGTCTTCACCGGTGAAGTGGATACCGCCGCCCAGGCTCACCCACTCGACCTTGTGCAGCAGGTGGCCGAAGCGCTCTTCGATGGTGCTGAGCATCTGGTCGAACAGGCCGAAGTCGTCGTTCTCGCAGTTGTTGTGGAACATGAAGCCGGAGATCTGCTCGATGACCGCTTCGACTTTCACCGGATCCCATTCGCCCAGACGGCTGAACGGACGCGCCGGGTCGGCCAGCAGGTAGTCGGAGCTGCTCACCTGTGGGTTGACACGCAGACCACGCACGGTGCCTTCGGTCTGTTCGGCAAAGCGTTGCAGCTGGCCGATGGAGTTGAAGATGATCTTGTCGCAGTTCTCGACCATCTCGCCGATCTCGTCGTCGGCCCAGGCCACGCTGTAGGCGTGCGCTTCGCCGGCGAACTTCTGACGGCCCAGTTTGAGCTCGTAGAGCGACGACGAGGTAGTGCCGTCCATGTACTGCTGCATCAGGTCGAACACCGACCAGGTGGCGAAGCACTTGAGTGCCAGCAGGGCCTTGGCGCCGGAGTTTTCACGCACGTAGGCGATCTTCTCCATGTTGCGCAGCAGCTTGGTTTTGTCGATGAGGTAATACGGCGTTTTGATCATTTCGAGGCCCCCGGCAAGGCCGGCCAAAAAAAGGACACGCATTGTGCCCTCCCTTGACGGAACTCGAAAGGGAGAAAAGCGATTTTCGCCAAGTCAGTGGTCGTGTGGGCCGTGTTTCGGGCCTGTTGCAGGTGGCATTTCTGCCACCTGTGGGGCTTTCGATCAGGCGAAGGCGTTGATGAACCAGGTAATCAACGGCAAGGCCACGATGTCGATCAATACCGCGCCACACAGCGGCACGATAATGAAGGCCTTGTAGGAGAACACTTTGTAGTGGTCACAGATGGCGCCCATGTTGGCCACCGCATTCGGTGTGGCGCCCAGACCATGGCCCATGTAACCGGCACACAGCACTGCGGCGTCATAGTTGCCGCCAAACAGGCGGAACAGCACGAAAACGCACAGCAACACCATGATCAGCACCTGCACCACCAGGATCACCAGCAACGGCAGGCCCAGCTGTTCCAGCTCCCAGAACTTCAGGCTCATCATCGCCATGGTCAGGAACATGCCCAGGCTGATGTCGCCCACCGTGCTGACCGCGTTGTCCGGCATCTCGATGATACGTGCGCGGTCGTTGAGGTTACGCAGGATGATGGCAACGAACATCGCACCGACATACACCGGCAGGACGATGCCCAGGTGCTCTTTCAAGGCATCGCCGATCCAGAAGCCGAGCACCATGATCACCAGCATGCAGGTCAGCAGACGCAGCAGCACGGCGGCATCCAGGGGCACGCTCGGGGCTTCGTTGGCTTTTTCCAAGGCTTGCAGGGTGTCGACCTGGTCGGCTTTGACTGCCAGCTTTTTACGGTCGATCAGGTAACGGGCCACCGGGCTGCCAAGCAAGCCACCGGCGACCATACCGAAAGTCGCCGAGGCCAGCGCGGCGGTAGTCGCACCACTGGTACCGAGGCTCTCGGCAATTGGCCCGAAAGCCGCCGCAGCACCAAAGCCGCCTTCCAGCGACACCGCTCCGGCCATGATCCCCAGCAACGGATCGATGCCGAGCAGTTCGGCCATGCCGACACCCACTACGTTCTGCAGCAAGGCCAGGCCCCAGCAGGCGCCGAGGTAGACGAACAGGATTTTGCCGCCCTGGCGCAGCAGGCCAAGGCTGCCGCCCAGACCGACGGTGGTGAAGAACGCCACCATCAGCGGGGTTTGCATCGCGGTGTCGAGCTTGATGTCCAGCCATTGCTGGTTGCGCAGCAGCCACACCACCAGGGCAAAGCCGAAGCCGCCGATCACCGGGGCCGGTACACAGAGTTGGCGTAGCCAGTAACTGTGCTTTTTCAGTTGCGCCCCCAGCGCCAGCAGCACAAGGGCCAGGGCGACGGTGGTCAATGCATCGAGTTGCAGGGTCAGCATGGGTGAATACTCTTGTTTTTATACTTGGATTAATGGGGAGAAAGGCTTAGTCGACCAGGCTGGCCAGCAGCCGCGCGCCGATGCGTGCGGTGCGCTGGTCCTGGTCGAGGCCCGGATTGAGTTCGGCAACGTCGGCCATGCGCAGCTTGCCGCTGGCCTTGGCCCGGCGGACCAGGTGCTCGACCACCATCAGGTCGACGCCATGGGCCGACGGCGCACTCACGCCGGGCGCCTGGCTGGCGGGCAGCACGTCCAGGCAGACTGTCATGTACAAGTGATCGATGCCGCTCAAGAACTCGTCGACAAAGGCTTCGATGGCCGGAACATTCCACGGCTGCATCTGCCGGTCGAGGCGATAGCGCACGTTCAGGCGCCGGGCCTGGTCGAACAGCGCCTGGGTGTTGTTCAGCTCACTCACGCCCAGGCAGCAGTAGTCGAAGTCCAGGCCGGCCTGCTGGCAGTACTCGGCGATCTGCCGGAACGGCGTGCCGGAGCTGCTTTGCGCGGCGTGGCGCAGGTCGAAGTGGGCGTCGAAGTTGAGGATGCCGATACGCGGGCGCGCCTCGCGCTGGCGTAGGTGTTCGGCCAGGCCCAGAAAGCTGGCATAGGCGATTTCGTGGCCGCCGCCCAGCCCCAGGGGCAGATGGCCTTGGTCGAGCAGTTGACTGACGCGCTCGGCATAAGCCTGCTGCGCACCTTCCAGGTCAGTGCCGACACAGGCGATGTCGCCGCTGTCGTACAGTCCGCGCTGGCCACGCCAGGCCAGGTTGGCCAGGGCTTTGCGCAAGGCCTCTGGCCCCTGGCGGGCGCCGCTGCGGCCCTGGTTGCGGCTGACGCCTTCGTCGCACGCCAGGCCCACCAGGGCGCTGCCGGGCGCTTGCGCGCTGCTGCAGGGCTGCACCCACTGGTGCCAGCGCAGTGCCGACGAGCCTTCGTCAGCGTCAATACGGCCTTGCCACACGGGCATGGCGAGATGTGCGGTCATGCGGGGTACTCCAGGTTGATTCAGTCCAGCCGCGCGCCCACGCGCAGGGCGACCTCGCGGGTCCAGCGGGTCAGGCGTTCACTGTTTTGCTGGGCACGAATGGCCGGGGCCATCAGGCTGATTGCACCGTGCAAACGGTTGCGGCTGTCGAGCACCGGGGCGCTGACGCCCCAGATACCGTCGTCGATTTCGCCAAGGCTGACGGCATAGCCCTGGTCGCGAATAGCAATGAAGCTCTGCAGATAGACCGCGATGCCGTCAGCATCGACGCCCTGCTCGTGGAGGATCGCCTCGCTTCGTTCCGGCGCCATATGCGCCAGCAACACCCGCGCCGAAGCCCCCACCAGCAGCGGCTGGGCCAGGCCTTTCTGATAGCAGCAACGCAGCGGCTGCGGGCTGTCGATCAGTTCGATGCAAATCGCCTGGCCATTGCTCGGCACCATCAGCGCAACACTCTCGCGGCTCAACTCGGCCAGGCGCTTGAGCTCAGGCAGGGCTTGCGATACCAGCAACGCTTCACGGTCGAACTTGTTCGCCAGCTGCAGGCAGGCCGGCCCCGGCAGGTAGCGACCGTGGCCGTTGTCTTCGGCCAGGCCCCAGCGCAGCAGGGTTTTCAGGTGCCGGTAGGTGCTGCTCAGGGGCTGTGCCAGTTGCAGGCTCAGTTCCTTGGCCGACAGCGCCTCATCGGCCTGGCCAAGGGCAACGAGGATCTGCAGCAGGCGATCGGTGGGCGTGTTGTAGTTCATATGTGCTCCTTGCGAACATGGTGCACAGGCTTTTCCCAAAGGGTGAAACAGGATTCCCACTAAGTGGGAAATTTCGCAATTAAAAGCGATGAGGGGTGTGTAAACGGCAGGCAGGATCAGGCCGACAAGGACTTGCCGCAGCGCCCGTAGACCACTATTTCTCCCGCGGTGGCAATCACCAGACTCAAACCGGTGTAGGAAAACCCAAACGCCCTCACCTCCAGCTCGACCCCCAGCTTGTGGAACAGCGCTGGCCGGTTATAGCGCGCGCCGTGCAGCCACGACCCCGGTTCAACCAGCAGCAGGTGCTGCTCGGGCCAGGCCAGAACGATGTCCTCGACCATCCAGCCATCGGCGGTGGCCAGCGGCAGACCGCCGCCATTGATGCCGGCCATGCGGATCACCCGCTCGTGCAACGGGCCGATGCCGCGGGTTTCCAGGTGGCGGTCGCTGCCGAGGTTGTCGGTGCGGTCACGGGCGACTTTCTCGCCGGTCTGGCAATCGATCACACTGCGCCCGGAGCTGGAGGCGACCAGCAGCAGCTCGCTGTCCCGGTCAAAGCCGATTTCCAGCAGACCGGCAATGGTCGATCGCGTCTTCAACTGCCACGGTTCAGGCGCTGCGGCGACCTGAAGCTGTTCGATCACCCGGCGCAGCGGGTCAAGATGGGATGAGGGCATGTCGCGACTCTGCTGTAGGGATCAGGCGTCGGATTCCGGCATTTTTGCATCAAGCCTTGCCGCAATGATTCATGGATCCTACAACGACCAGACGCCAGCCGGTTACCCCAAGAGGCGCTGGCGCGCAAAGTTGAGCCTGCGGTGTATTCGCATCCCCCTGGTTGTCAGGCATGATCGTCAGCGCAGGCTTTACCCATCAATGCCCCGCGGAGCCGAAATTGCCCACCCCTCGCCACTTCAGCCAGAAATCCAGTACAACAAACATGCTGAACCTCAAGCACCCGCAGGCGCCCTCCTCGCCCGCCTACCGCGTTGGCTTCCTGCTGCTGGAGAATTTCTCCATGGCCAGTTTCACCGTGGCCATGGATGTACTGGTCACCGCCAACCTGTTGCAGAACCAGCTGTTTGTCAGCACACCGCTGTCACTGGGCTCAGAACGGGTGATCAGCGACCTGGGGCTGGAGATCTATGCCACAGGCCTTGAGCGCAACACCCTGGATAACCTGGACATGCTGGTGGTCTGCGGCGGCTTGCGCACACCGCTCAAATACCCGCAGCTGGACCGTCTGCTGAGCGAGGCGGCAAGCCATGGTCTGGCCCTGGGCGGGCTGTGGAACGGTGCCTACTTTCTCGGGCGTGCCGGGGTACTGACAGGCTACAGCTGCACCATCCACCCCGAACAGCGAGCGAGCCTGGCCGAGCTCACGCAAAGCACGATTACCCCGGCAAGCTTTGTCCTCGACCGCGACCGTTTGACCGCCGCCAGCCCCAACGGCGCGCTGGAGATGATGCTGGCGCTGCTCAAGCTGCAACAGGGTGAAGCACTGGCGGCCGGGGTCGAGGAGATTCTGGCGTTCTCCGGGGCGCGCTTCAGGCGGGTCGACAGCAGTTCGAAAAAATCCATGAGCGCACCGCTGCGGACCATTGTCGAACTGATGGAAAACAACCTGGAAGAAACCCTGAGCCTGGATCAGCTGGCCACCTACAGCAGTCGCTCGCGCCGTCAGATCGACCGGCTGTTCCAGGCGCAGCTGGGGACCTCACCCAGCCGCTACTACATGGAACTGCGCATCACCAAAAGTCGGCGCCTGCTGCAGTATTCCGATCTGCCGTTGATGGATGTGGCGATAGCCTGTGGCTTTGTCTCGGTGTCGCATTTCAGCAAGTGCTACAGCGCCTACTTCGGCTACCCGCCTTCGCGTGAACAGCGGCTGGGCGAGTAACCACGGCGACTGCTGTTCAGGCTCAAGCCGCCCTCCACCACCAGCACCAGCACCGCCAGCCAGATAGCGATGTAGGTGGGCCATTGCGCCGGGGCGATGCTTTCCCCCAGGAGGATCGCGGCCAGCACCAGCAGAATTGGTTCGACATAGATCAGCAGGCCGAACAGGGTCAGGTTCAAGCGTGGCCCTGACAGCGCTTGCAAGGCCAGCGCAGATGCACTGATCGCCCCCAGCCCGGCGACCAGCCACGGCAAGCTTGAGCCACTGGCGGCAACGCTCAGCACTACGCCGCCCTTGAGCACGAAAAACAGGCTGACCGGCAGGCTCAGGCTCATGTCGAACCACAGGCCGCCCATGTTGTTGCTGTCGCTGACCCGACGCAGCCAGAAGTACAGCGGATACCCCAGCCCCACCGCCAGCACCGGCCAGGTGATGGCCTTGGCAATGGCGATCTGGTTGATGATACCCAGCGCCGCCAGCGCACAGGCCAGCAGTTGCAGGCGACTGATGTTGTCGTTGAAGGCCAGACGGCCGACGATCACCATGGTCAGTGGCATGAGGAAATAGCCAAGCGAAACATCCAGGCCGTAGCCATTGATCGGTGCCCACATGAACAACCACAACTGCACCCCGAGCAACGCCGCCGATAACAGGCGCACCGCCCAGAACCAGCGCTCTGCAAACACCCGCCGAACAAGCCGGCGCACTTCGTGCCAGTGGCCGCTGGCGAGCACCATCAGGGTCAGGCAAGGCACGGTCAGGAGAATTCGCCAGCCGTAGATTTCGTCGCCGGCCAAAGGTTCGAGCAAATGGGTATAGGCATACATCACGGCAAACAGCACCGACGCCAGTACGTTGAGCAGCACGCCCAGGGCGGCATTGGCGGTAGCGGGCGAGTGCATGGCGGTGTCCTTCACGTAGCGGTTCGGTCGGTGATAATTTATTGCGTAGCGCCCGATAAGTGCCCTCGTTTTTCACCCTGAAGATGAGAAATTTTTGCACATGAAACCTGCACTGGATGATTTCGACCTTGCCCTGCTCAACGTTCTGCAGCAGGACAACAGCCTGCCGCTGCGGGAACTGGCCGAGCGGGTACACCTGTCGTCAGCCTCCGTGCAGCGGCGCATCCAGCGCCTGAAGACAGCCGGCTTTATCCAGGCCAACGCGGCAGTGGTCGATCCGGAAAAAGTCGGTCAGGTGATAACCTTGATGGTCGAGGTGCATGCCGACCGCACTCAGTCGGCAGACCTTGAGCTGATGAAACAGGCCTTCTCCGGGCCCGAGATCCAGCAGTGCTACTACGTCACCGGCGATGCCGATTTCATGCTGGTGCTGACGGTGGCGAGCATGAGCGAGTTTCAGGCACTCGCTCAACGGCTGTTTCATGACAACCCGAATGTGAAGTGGTTTCGCACCATTGTCGTGCTGGAGCGGGTGAAATCGACCTTGCATGTGCCGATCCCAGTAAAAACCAAGCCCGCAAAGGGCCAGTAACATCAGGATTTCAAGAGTAACCCCAGGACAGGATTGTATGGAAAACCATAGCAAAGAAGAGCCAAACAAAGAGCAATATGCATTACTCGTCAGTTGCGCAATCAAGGAAGATTTTTCAGCCTGGAATGATTACGTATCAACGCTCGATGAAATGATTAAGCTTCGCGGTGCAAATTTCGATGAACTAACGATTAAGAGCGCGCGATTTAAAAACAAGCATGGCAAAGGCGCCGACTTATATGGCGCCACATTCAAAGGCTCTACCCTGGAGAGCATAGACTTATCCGACACTCATTTGATGCGCGCAAATTTCCAGGATGCGACCATCGCAAGTTGCCTATTCTGTGAGGCCGCATGTGAAGAAGCGGTGTTCGAGAACACCACTTTTTTTATAGTGAATTTTACTCACGCCCGCTGCTATAACGCGAACTTCCGGAATGCGAAATTTTTCAGCTCATCCTTCTACGAAACGCAGTTCGCTTCTGCCAATCTGGAAGGCGCTCGTTTCATAACGGAAAAATACAATCCGCTAGCCGCTAAAAAACCACGTCTCAACATGTGCGGCGCAAATTTTCGCGACACGAAACTTAACAGCGAAACTTACTTCGATCTGTGTGACGTTTCTCGAAATACAGACTTCAGAAGCATCTCCTTTGAAAGCGCCAACTTCTCAGCTGGTCTACGTCAAACCCTGCAATACTGCAACCGCCGACACAACTGGAACGACTGGTACAAAAAGCAGGGAGCATTATCTAGTATCCTGGTGAGATTATTTTGGATGCACTCAGATTATGGCCGTTCAGCCAAACGGATCATTTCCTCTTTCTTCATAGCATCCTTGCTCTTTGCAACTTTTTACTTTTTTTTCCCGAGCCAGGTGCAAAATCTTCAGCCCTGGCAACCGATTCGCAGCCTGTATTTCTCCATCGTCACCATGACCACCCTGGGTTTCGGAGACATGCATGCATCACCCGATAGCTGGCTTGCGCCCTGCATTATCATGATTCAGGTGCTCTATGGATATGTACTATTAGGTGGTCTGATCACTGTACTTTCCAATTTGTTTAGCTCTGACGGACCTGCCCTAGGATTGGTAAAGCACCCTTCAGCACCACCAAGTTTCATGTTTACGATGAGGTGATTGGCAATCGCGGGGCAAGCCCGCTCCCACCGCTGATCAACAGTGGGAGCGGCGGTGCGACGACTCGACTTGCCCCGCGATGAAGTCAGTTCTGCTCTAGCGCCTGGCGCAACTCTTCGGCCGTGGCGAACTCCCGCTGACTGACCACCTGCCCCTTGTCCAACTGCAACCACAGCACCTTGTCTTCGGCACCGGCATAGCGTGTAGCCACACTGCCCTCACGGTCCAGCAGCACACGGTAGCTGTAGTCGCGCATCGCCGGGATGGCAAAGAGCCTGGAAATCAGCGCCGGCATGCGCTGGATGTCCGCGACGAACACAGTCTGGCGAGCTTCCAGGTAGCCCTTGGGACGGTCGGCCAGGGCCGCCTTGACCAGCTTGGCGCCGTCCATGTTGCGGGCCACCAGCAAGGTGCGGGTCTGGTCGTTGAGGCTGTAGGCCTGGTCGTACTGATCAAGCAGGGTCCAGGGCGCCAGGCGCTCACCGACTTCGACCGCCTGGGCCATCAGCGGGGACAGGCTCAAGAGTAGTGCTATGGCGTATTTCACAAGTGACCTCAGTGGCTGGTAAGAGAATGCAGCGTGCATGGTAGGCCGTTGCCGCCGAGCCAGTCCATGCATCAGAAAACCCTGAAACAAATAAAACAAAAGGATATAAAAATAACAAAACAATCTAACTAAACAGAATAAACAAATTGAAGCACTTACCCGGGCTGCTTATATTTTTGGATACCAACCGTCCTTGAGTCTCTGGAGTCCGCCCATGCCGCAACAGCCCCACTCTCCCTTGCGCCGCCTACTCACTGGCGGCTTGATTGCCGCCTTCGCCGCACTGCTGTTACCTGGCCAAAGCGCCGTGGCCGAGCCCAGCAAAACCCTGCGCATCGGCTACCAGAAATTCAACAGCATCAACATTCTCAAAGGCAGCGGCGCCCTGGAAAAAGCCCTGGCACCACAAGGCGTAAGCGTCAGCTGGTACGAGTTTGCCGCCGGCCCGCAACTGCTGGAGGCATTGAGCACCGGCGCCATCGACCTGGGCCACGCTGCCGATGCGCCGTCGGTGTTCGCCCAGGCGGCGGGCAAGCCGGTGGTGTACCTGGCCGCCGAGCAACCTTACCCGCGCGGCATCGGCCTGGTGGTCCGGGAGCAGGACAAGATCGCCAACGTCCAGGCCCTCAAGGGTCAGCGCGTGGCCACCGGCCGTGGCTGGAACGCCCAGTACCTGCTGGCCGTGGCCCTGCAGGATGCCGGCCTGAGCTACAAGGACATCACCCCGGCCTACGTCAACAACGCCGCCGACGCGGTGGCGGCACTGCAGTCGGGCAGCGTCCAGGCCGTGACCCTGTGGGACCCGTTCCTGGCCGCCGCAGAAAAGCAACCGGGGCTGAAAAACCTGCGTGACGGCAGCGGGCTGTCCAACAACCGCACCTTCTACCTGTCGTCTGCCGCCTTTGCCGACAACAACCGCGCCCTGCTCAAGACCTTCTTCAGCGAACTGGCCAAGGTCAGCGCCTGGGCCAACCACAAACCCGATGAAGTCGCCGCCCTGCTCGCCCCGCAACTGGGCATCGGCGCCGATGTACTGCAGGTGGCCAGTGAACGACGCAACTACAATGCCGTGCCGATCGACAGCAAAATCACCGCCGAACAACAGAAACTGGCCGACACTTTCCAGGGCCTGGGCCTGATTCCCAAAGCCCTGCGGGTGGCCGATGCGGTGTACCCGGTCTCGGTGCTGCCCTGAGCTGACTGACCGGTAATGCCGACTCGCGGATCAGCCCGGTCGGCATTCAGTAATCAAATACCGGGTATTTCAACATTTAATTTGTGGATAGCACGAGCTTGTCTATATCGTGTCAATGCATCCCCACGCAGCGCCGGCCGGCGCTGCCAGGCACGGGGACACAACAACAAGTCGAGACTGTCCATGTCGAAATCTTCTTACTACGCCCCTCACGGTGGGCACCCGGCTCAAACCGAGCTGCTGACAGACCGTGCCATGTTTACCGAAGCCTATGCCGTGATCCCCAAGGGCGTGATGCGTGACATCGTCACCAGCCACCTGCCGTTCTGGGACAAGATGCGCATGTGGGTCATCGCCCGTCCGCTGACCGGTTTCTCGGAAACCTTCTCGCAATACATCGTGGAGCTGGCGCCAGAAGGCGGCAGCGAGCGCCCTGAGCTGGACAAGAACGCCGAAGCGGTGCTGTTCGTCGTCGAAGGCGAAGTCGACATCACCCTGCAGGGCAAGCCTTACACCCTGAAAGAAGGCGGCTACGCCTTCATTCCGCCGGCGGCCGACTGGAGCCTGCGTAACACCAGCGGCAAGAACGTCACCTTCCACTGGATCCGCAAGCACTACCAGGTGGTTGAAGGTCTGGCGCTGCCGGAAGCCTTCGTCACCAACGAGAAGGACATTGAGCCAATCCCGATGCCCGGCACCGACGGCGCCTGGGTTACCACGCGCTTCGTCGACATGGCCGACATGCGCCACGACATGCACGTCAACATCGTGACCTTCCAGCCGGGCGGCGTCATTCCGTTCGCTGAAACCCACGTCATGGAACACGGCCTGTACGTGCTGGAAGGTAAAGCGGTGTATCGCCTGAACCAGGACTGGGTCGAGGTCGAGGCCGGTGACTTCATGTGGCTGCGCGCCTTCTGCCCGCAGGCCTGCTACTCCGGCGGCCCAGGTCCGTTCCGCTACCTGCTGTACAAAGATGTAAACCGTCATATGAACCTGGTGCTGAACCCTCAGCGCTAAGCCCAGGCTCGATGCACAAGAAGCCCGCCGTTACTGGCGGGCTTTTTCGTTGCTGTGGGAGCGGGCCCACCACCCTCTGCATGGCCTATGCTTTTTTGACCTGACGTCGGCCATGGAGCCCGTCTTATGAAGCCCGGATACCTCTGCGGCGCGCTGCTGCTCATGCTGCTAAGCAACATCGCACACGCCGATGCCTGGCAGCTGGCCAAGGACGAAGACGGCATTCAGGTGTATCTGGATGATGTGGCCGGTTCGAAGTACCAGCGCTTTCGCGGCGTGACCCTGATCAAAGCCGATGTGCGCACCTTGAGTGACCTGCAAGAGAACCTGCGGGTGGCGTGCAAATGGTTATACGGCTGCGCCAGCATGCGCCTGCTGGACGTCGAAGGCGACAGCACCTGGGTGTACCTGACCACCGAACTGCCCTGGCCGGCCAGCCCGCGCGACATCGTGATCAAGGTGCAGACCGAGCGCACCGACGATGACGGGCTGATCCGCCACCTCAGTGCCGTTGCCGGCAAGGTTGAACGGCAACCGGGACTGATCCGTGTCCGCCAGCTCAAGGGCCTGTGGACCCTGATCCCCAAAGGTGAACAACTCACCGAAGTGACCTATCAACTGGAGGCCGAGCCAGCCGGGGACATTCCCTCGTGGCTGGCCAATCAGTTCGTCATCGATGCGCCCATGGTTTCACTGCGCACCTTGCGGGCGGTGGCGGAGCGTCAAGGCCTGCGCCCCGAGCAGGAAACACCTGATGAATGATTACACCTCATGGGCTTCCAGAAGGCTTGCCAACACCCCCGCCAACTCCTTGACCATCGGATCGGCGGTCGGCCGATGAACGATGACGATTTCGTAGCTGTCGATCACCGGCAGGCCGTTCTGCTCACCCAGCACCGCATGCTCACGGGTTGCCGCGCGCGGCGGCAGCAGGCTGATGCCCATGCCATCGGCGACCGCGGCCTGGATACCACTGAGGCTCGAGCTGGTGAAGCTGATGCGCCAGCGCCGGCCCATACTTTCGATGGCGTTGATCATGTCGTCGCGGTACAGCCCCCGCGGCGGAAAGGTCACCAGTGGAATCGGGTCGAGGTCGATCGAGGGCGTGCTGGCGCTGTCGATCCATTGCAACTCTTCCGGCCAGCAGGCTACCCCTTCGCGGCTGTTGCGTCGCTGCTTGAGCAATACCAGGTCGAGCTCACCGTTGTCGTAGCTCTGGCTCAGGTCACGGCACAGGCCGCTGGTGACCTCCAGTTTGACCTGCTGGTACTTGCGATTGAACGCCGACAAGGCATTGGTGGTGCGCCCACCGACAAAATCCTCCGGTACCCCCAAACGCACGGTCACACCCACGGTGGCGCCGGCCAGGGCTTCAAGCATCTGGTCATTGAGGGCCAGCATGTGACGGGCGTAGCCGAGCAGGGTCTGGCCGGCATCGGTGGGCAATACATCGCGATTGCCACGCACCAGCAGGCGGTGGCCGACCATGTCTTCCAGGCGCCGTACTTTCTGGCTGACGGTCGACTGGGTGGAATGCAGACGTGCGGCAGCGGTGGTAAAGCTGCCGCAGTCGGCCACCACGACAATGGCCCGAAGCAGGTCCAGATCGAACAACGACCTATTCGGTTTTACACTGATGTCCATGTAAATATTTAACTTCTAAATGGTGAGCACGATTTCTATCATGCCCCCATTCACGGGACAACCCACGGAGACCAGCGGATGCGCCTGGAACACCTCAACGTTTTTTTCGCATTCCTATTGGCCATGATGACCTCGATCACCGCCAGCGCCGAAGGCGGCGTGCTGGAAAGCCAGCTGCGCGAAGCCGCTGACAACGGCGACGCCGCGCGCGTACGCAGCCTGCTTGAACAAGGCGCCAACCGCGAAGCCCGCGACAAGCTTGGCCGCACGCCGCTGCTGCTGGCGACCCATCGCAACCAGGTCGAAGCGGCACGGGTACTGATCGAGGCCGGTGCCGACGTCAACGCCAAGGACAACATCGACGACAGCCCTTACCTGTATGCCGGTGCGCGTGGCTTCAACCAGATCCTGCGCCTGACCCTGGCCCACGGCGCCGACCTCAAGAGCACCAACCGCTATGGTGGTACGGCGCTGATCCCCGCGGCCGAGCGTGGTCATGTCGACAACGTGCGCACCCTGATTGACGCCGGTGTCGACGTGAATCACCTCAATCGCCTGCACTGGACGGCCTTGATGGAAGCCATCGTGCTCAGCGACGGCGGACCGCGTCATGTGGAGATTGTCGAGATGCTGGTCAAGGCCGGGGCCGATGTGAACATTGCCGACAAAGATGGCGTGACGCCGTTGGCGCATGCACGCAAGCGTGGCTATACGGCGATGGTGAATATCCTTGAGGCGGCCAGTAATCCGCGTTGATTGCGCGGCCCATCGCCAGCAAGGCTGGCTCCCACAGAGTGGCTGACTGCATAACATCTGTGGGAGCTGGCGACAGCCTGCGATCGACCGCAAAGCGGTCGCAAACCAGGCAACACCTTTGTCAGACCTTATCGATCTTGGCGGGAGGGGTTGGCTCTTCGTCCTGGTTCACCGAACGACGAAAGCCCTTGATCGACTCCCCCAGATCACTGCCCAGGGTCTTGAGCCGCTTGCTGCCGAACACCAGTACCACCACAACCAGCAGTACTCCCCAGTGTTTCCAGTCGAACACACCCATGCTCCACCCTCCTTCGCTTATTCGATGTCTTCGAACGGCAGGCCCACGTAGTTCTCGGCGATGTTGACCAGGCCGGCGTGCGAGTTGAAGAAGTACTCACGGTCAGCCTGCTGCATCTTCTGATCCCAGGCGTCCTTGTGTTCGCCGAAATCGTGCAGCAGGTTGGTCATGAACCAGCTGAAGCGCTCGCCTTTCCAGACCCGGCGCAAGGCCAGTTCAGAGTAGCTATCAAGCAGATCGGTACGGCCCTCGCGATAGACCTTGACCAGGATCCGATACAGATAGCAGACATCCGAAGCCGCCAGGTTCAGGCCTTTGGCGCCGGTAGGCGGAACGATGTGGGCGGCGTCGCCGACCAGGAACAGCTTGCCGTACTGCATCGGTTCGACCACATAGCTGCGCAGCGGGGCGATGCTTTTTTCCAGCGCGGGTCCGGTGACCAGGCGCTCACCAACTTCCTCGGGCAAGCGCGCCTTGAGCTCGTTCCAGAAGCGTTCGTCCGACCAGTCGTCAACGTGATCGGTCAGCGGCACTTGCAGGTAATAACGGCTGCGGGTCAACGAGCGCTGGCTGCACAGCACAAAGCCGCGGTCGTGATGGGCATAGATCAGTTCATGGTTGACCGGCGGGGTGTCGGACAACAGTCCCAGCCAGCCGAAAGGATAGACGCGCTCATAGTGGGTCAGCACGGCTTCGGGAATGCTCTTGCGCGCCACCCCGTGGAAGCCGTCACAACCGGCGATGTAATCGCAATCGATGCGATGGGTCTGGCCGTCTTTCTCGTAGGTGACGTAGGGTTGCTCGCCTTTCATCTCGTGCGGTTGCACATTGTCGGCCGCATAGATGATCGGGGCGCCGCTGAGCGTGCGGGCGTGCATCAGGTCACGGGTGACTTCGGTCTGGCCGTAGACCATCACCGTCTTGCCGCCGGTCAGCTTCTTGAGGTCGACGCGAATGCGTTTGCCGCCCACCAACAGTTCGACGCCATCGTGCACCAGGCCTTCAGCGTCCATGCGCTCGGACACACCGGCTTCACGCAGCAGGTCGACGGTGCCTTGCTCGAGCACGCCGGCACGAATGCGCCCGAGTACGTACTCCGGGGTCTGACGTTCGACGATCACCGTGTCGATGCCAGCCTTGTGCAGCAGCTGGCCCAGCAGAAGGCCCGAGGGGCCGGCACCGATAATGGCTACCTGAGTTCTCATTATTCTTGTCTCGCTTTGAGGCTCCAGGCTTGGGGACGCGAGCGCCTGGCAGCTATTGTTGTTGTGTGCCCCTGCATTTTTGCTGACAAAAACCGGATAAAAAGGTGATATTCCTCCTGCGAATTGCACTTTTACAAATACAGTTCGATTATCGGACAGGCCCACAATGACAAGATCCAGCCTCCCCAGAATCCCCGTGTTCAAGCTGTATGGCGAAAGCCAGGCCTGGCCGACGCCCGACCTGCTGCACTGCGAATCGATCCCCAAACGCAGCAGCCTGCACCACTGGGAGATCAAAGCGCATCGCCATGCCGACCTGTTTCAGCTGTTGTATGTGCGTCGCGGCCAGGCCGTGATCGAGCTTGAAGGGCGGCGCAACACAGTGCGCGAAGCGGCGATACAGGTGATCCCGCCGATGACCGTCCACGGCTTTCAGTTTTCCGAAGACATCGATGGCTACGTGCTGACCCTCGGCGCACCACTGGTGGCGCAACTGGAAGCGCAGTTGGGTGCCCCTCTCACGGTGCTGGCCTCGACAGGCTGTTATCGGCTGGGCGCAGACCGCCGCGCCTTGCACACCCTGATCAGGGTGTTGCACCAGGAGTACGAAGGCAGCGCCCCGGCACGCGAGCTGCTGCTGCATTCGCTGGTTACGTCACTGATGGTCTGGATCAGCCGCCGCAGCCAGCAGAACACCCTGTCGAGCAACCGTGACGAGCGTAACCAGCAATTGCTTGCGCGCTTTATCAAGCTGGTCGAACAGCACTACCGCGAACACCTGTCGGTCGAGTTGTTCGCGCATCGCCTGGGCGTTTCCAGCGTGCACCTGAACAACCTCTGCCGCGAACTCGCCGGGCAGACCGCACTGCAGATCATTCACCAGCGCTTGCTGCTCGAAGCCCGGCGCAACCTGATCTACACCAACATGAGCATCAGCCAGCTGTCAGACAGTCTGGGCTTCAGTGACCCGACCTACTTTTCGCGCTTTTTCCGTCGTCTCTGCGGGCAGACGCCGAATGCGTTTCGTCAGGCCGGGGTGTCCTGACTGCGACTTTTACGCAAGTCGCTGAAATTTCTTAACAAACACTAACAACACAGCACATACACAGCCGGACAAAACCAGTAAGTGATTGATATATAAAGAATATAAATCTGGCACAGAACTTGAGAGGGCCCGTGCAGGCGCTGCACGGCGCCGCACCCATAACAATAAGGTTGACCCTCTCATGTTCAAACGCGCCCCGCTGCACCTTGCCACCAGCCTGCTGCTGGCCACCTCCACCTGGCAGGCCCAGGCCACCGAAGGCGGCATCTCCTCCTGGCCCATGGGCATCGAGCTCTATGGCATGGGTATCCTGCCGCCACCGGGCACCTACGGCCAGCTGTTCGTCGGCAACTACCTGGCCGACAGCCTGCGCGACAACAGCGGTGACAAGGCCGCCGATATCGACCTGCGTGTTACCACGCTGGTACCGCGTTTCGTCTGGGTTACGGAACAGAAAGTGTTTGGCGGCGACCTGGGCTTTCACGCCCTGCTGCCGCTCAATGACATGCGCCTGAACGTCAAGGGCGGCCCGCACGACCACAAGCGCGGAATCGGTGACGCCCATCTGGGGCCGGTGATTGGTTTTCACCCCACTGACAAGCTGCACATCGCCACCGGCGTCGACTTCGTCCTGCCCACGGCCAGCGAGTACGACAAGGACGACCTGATCAACCTCGGCAACCACTACTACACCGTGCAAGGCGTGCTGGCGATGACCTACCTCGACCCCGCCGGACTGAATGCCGATGTGCGCCTGATGTACGACTACAACTTCGAGAACAAGGCCACCGACTATCAGTCGGGCCGTGAGCTGCACGCCGACTACACCCTCGGCTGGGGCCTGGGCAACGGTTGGGTACTGGGGGTTGGCGGGCATGCCTACCAGCAGGTCAGCGACGACAAGTGCAGCGCCGGCGATTGCGCGGCCGCCGCCCTGGTCGAGGCCAGTGACGGCAACCGCGGCCGCTCGTTCTCGATCGGCCCTGCCGTGCAATACAGCAGCAAGCAAGGCTGGATGTTCAGTGCCAAATGGCAGGACGAATCCGGCGTACGCAACCGCGCCGAGGGCCAGACTTACTGGTTCAAGTTCACCACGCCGCTTTAACCCTCAGCCATCCGGGTCAGCTGCCCTTGAGCCGGTAGCTGACCTGGGCCCGGCTCATACCGAGCATCTGTGCCGCCGCTGTCACGTTGCCGCCCGAGCGGTCCAGCGCCAGACGCACCAGGCGTCGTTCGATTTCCTCCAGCGAGGTGCCCAGCACCCGCTCCTGGCCGGCGAAGAAGGCCTGCAGGCTGGCAAGTTCCGGGGCCTCGGCTGCGCTCTGGCCTTGCTCTGTTTCAGTGTCCTTGGCGGTAGCCCGAGGTGCCGCGCTATCCAGGGCCAGGCGCCCCTCGGCGGTCAGGCCGATGGCCGAGTCAATCAACGGCGCGCCGGCCTCGGCCAGGTGCACCACATCAATTACCTCACCATCGCTGGCGGCAATCACGCCGCGTTCCACCAGGTTCTGCAGCTCGCGAATATTGCCGGGGAAACGATAGGTCAACAGCGCATTGACCAGACGCATGCTGAAACCCGCCAACTGCCGGCCATGGCGTTGGCTGAAGCGCCGCAGGAAATAGCTCATCAGCAGCGGTATGTCTTCGCGTCGCTCGCGCAGCGGGGGCAAGTGAATGGGGAAGACGTTCAAGCGATAGAACAGGTCCTCACGAAAACGCCCCGCTTCGACCTCCTTGCGCAGGTCGAGATTGGTCGCGGCAATCACCCGCACATCGACCTGGATCGACGACGTGCCGCCAACCCGCTCGATCTCGCCTTCCTGCAACGCGCGCAGAATCTTGCTCTGGGCATGCAGGCTCAAGGTACCGATCTCGTCGAGGAACAGCGTGCCGCCATTGGCCCGCTCGAAACGCCCGGGCCGCGAACGCTCGGCACCGGTGAAGGCGCCGCGCTCGACACCGAAGAGTTCGGCCTCGACCAGGTTTTCCGGCAGGGTTGCGCAATTCAACGCCACCATCGGTGTGTGCTGACGCCGGCTGGCCTGGTGCAGGGTATGGGCGAACAGTTCCTTGCCCACCCCGGATTCACCGGTCAACAGCACCGTGGCCTGGGTCGGCGCCACGCGCTGCAACAACTGGCTGGCGGCGACGAAGCTGGCAGAGATACCCACCAGTTGCTTGCCGTCGGCTGGCACGTCGAGCTCGGCGACACGGGTGTCGACTGCCGAGGTATAAGTGCTGCGGCTGAGAAAGTCGCCAGGGTCCAGATAAGCCAGGTCGACATCGATGTCTTCCCACTGCTCAGCCGGTTTGCCGACGATGCGGCATGCCGGATGGCCCATGGCCCGGCACTGCAGCTCGCGAAACACCACCAGGCGCCCGAGCAGTGACGAGGCGTAGCCGCTGGCATAGCCGATCTCCATCCAGCACGCTGGCTCCCCGCCCAGGCCGTAGGCGGCGATGTGCTCATCGACCTCCAGGGAGTTGTGCCAGAGAAACTCGGAATAGAAGTGGCCGACGCCCGAATCGATCTCAAAGCGCACGACCTCGACATTGACCATGCCTTCGAGCATGTGCAGGCGCGGGCCGGCACTGTAGAGGCTGGCGTGATCGCCCTCGGGCCACTGCTCGCTGACCTGGGCGGCATCGCGCGCGCCCGCCTGCCAGCCAATGCGGGTGAGCAGACCGCGAGCCTTGTCCAGACCCAGGGCCTCGATCAGTTCACGGCGAATCGCGCCGAAGGCCGAGCCTTGCAGCAGCATCATGCGCTGGCCACACAGCCAGATACTGCCGTCCTGCGGCGCGAACGCCACGGACTGCGCCAGCTGTTCGGCCGAAGGCAGGCCAGTGGCGCCGAACTGGTTGGTGCGGTCGACGATCAGGCTTTTGTGGCGGCCCAGTACCTGTCGGAAAAACGCTTCATCGACGGTACGGCCAGGCTTGCCAGGTGTTGTAGTAGTCATAGGCAATACCAAAGGCAGAAGGTAAGGCTTGCAGTATGCCCCCCACCTCGGCCCGGTCAATCAGCCAACAGGCCAAGGGTAACGTCCAGGCGCGCAAATGACCGATTACCGCCCGGATTTTTTCCTTGGCGGTACCTGCGTCGAGCTTTCTGCATTCGACGACTTCTCTGCATAAATTTTCGCACCTGCTGCTGTCCGCGTTTTCCAATCCCTCATACAAAAACAATATAACTATTTGTTTCATATAGATTTTTACCCATTAAAACGACATGGCACGATAGTAGCTATGGGCTGTTCATCGAAACCTTTTCGACACAATAAGAGAGAAACCGATGACCCCTACCCGCCCTGCCTACCAGAACCTTCACCTGCAGCCGCTGGCCGGACACTGGCGTGCTGGCAGCGCCGAGCGCGCGCTGACGGTAGTCGACCCGTTCAACCAGCAGACCCTGCTGCAGATTCCCATGGCCAACCGCGACGACCTCGACGCGGCGTACCGCAGCGCCCGTCAGGTCCAGCCTGACTGGGCCGCACAGTCCCCCGCCGCGCGCAGCCAGGTGATGCTCCAGGCCGTGCGCATCTTCGATGAGCGTCGTGAGGAAATCATCGACTGGATCATCCGCGAGTCCGGCAGCACCCGGATCAAGGCCCAGATCGAATGGGGCGCCGCCCGCGCCATCACCCTGGAGTCGGCAAGCCTGCCTAGCCGCGTCCACGGGCGCATTGTCAGCTCCAACATTCCCGGCAAGGAAAGCCGGGTGTACCGCAAGCCACTGGGGGTGATCGGGGTGATCAGCCCGTGGAACTTCCCCCTGCACCTGACCGCCCGTTCCCTGGCACCGGCCTTGGCCCTGGGCAATACCGTGGTGGTCAAGCCGGCCAGCGACACCCCGGTCAGCGGCGGCCTGCTGCTGGCGCGCATCTTCGAAGAAGCCGGCCTGCCAGCCGGTGCGCTGAGCGTGGTAGTGGGTGCCGGTGCCGAGATCGGTGACGCCTTTGTCGAGCACCCGGTGCCTGCGTTCATCTCGTTTACCGGCTCGACCCAGGTCGGGCGCAACATCGGTCGTATCGCCAGCGGTGGCGAGCACCTCAAGCACCTGGCGCTGGAACTGGGCGGCAACAGCCCGTTCGTGGTCCTCGCCGATGCCGACCTGGAACAGGCCGTCCACGCCGCGGTGGTGGGCAAGTTCCTGCACCAGGGCCAGATCTGCATGGCGGTCAACCGCATCATCGTCGAGCAGCCACTGCTCGAAGCGTTCACTCAACGCTTTGTCGAGCGGGTCAAGGCCCTGCCCTGCGGCGACCCGAACCTGCCCGGCACGGTGATCGGCCCGGTGATCAACGCCCGGCAGCTGGAAGGCCTGCAAGACAAGATTGCCACCGCCCAGGCCGAAGGTGCCCGGCTGCTGCTCGGTGGCCAGGCCCAGGGCAACGTGCTGCCGCCGCATGTGTTCGGCAACGTCAGTGCCGAGATGAACATCGCCCACGACGAGATCTTCGGCCCGCTGGTGGGCATCCAGGCTGCACGCGATGCCGAACATGCCCTGGAGCTGGCCAATCGCAGTGAATACGGGCTGTCCAGCGCGGTGTTCAGCACCAGCCTGGAGCGTGCGGTGCAGTTCGCCCAGCGCCTGCACGCCGGCATGAGCCACATCAACGACATCCCGGTCAACGACGAGCCCAACGCCCCGTTCGGCGGCGAGAAAAACTCCGGGCTGGGGCGTTTCAACGGTGACTGGGCAATCGAAGAGTTCACCACCGACCACTGGATCACCGTGCAGCACCAGCCGCGCCAATACCCGTTCTGATTGCCTGACCTACCCCCATAACAATAAGGAGTCCGCAATGTCCCTACTGCCCAACCGCCAGGCTGTGCGACGGACCGTCACCACCTGCCTTGCCCTGCCCTTGATCCTGCTGGCCGGCACTGCCGCCGCCGATGGCGACGGGGTGTGGAAAGGCGGCGAGAATGTCTATGCGAAAGTCTGCGGCCACTGCCATGAAGGCCAGGTCGGCCCGCAGCTCAAAGGCCGGCAATTGCCCGCTGCCTATATCAGCGCCATCGTGCGCAACGGGTTTCGTGCCATGCCCGCCTTCCCCGCCTCGTTCATCGACGACAACGCCCTGCAACAGGTCGGCGACTACCTCTCCAAATCCCCCGCGCCAGCGGCCAAGCCTTGAGGGTGCTGTGATGATGAATGTCGAACGTCGTTCGCTGCTCAAGGGCATGGCCATTGGCGGCCTGGCCGGTGTTGCCCTGAGCAGTTCCAGCCTGAGCCTGGCCAACAGCGTGCTGGGCCGTTCCGCTCACGCCCAGGCCGCGAGCCTGGCGCTGGTCAGTGCCGAGGTCGCCCGCTCGGCCTTTGTCCAGGGTCTGCAGGCAAGCCCGGCCGCCCCGCAGCTGCAGGTGATACCCGCAGGCCTGGAGCTGGCGCTCATGCTTGAGCTGCAGCAGCGCCTTGCCAGCGGCCAAGCGCAGCGCTTGATCGGCCTGCTCGACGATGCCAGCGCCACGTTGATCGTCGACCTGGCGCGTAGCGCCGGCGCACGCGTGCAGTGGCTGGGCCAGCACAGCACCCATGCCGGGCAATCACGCCACCGCCTGCTCAGCGCCCAGGCCTCCCACGGTTGCGCGTTGCAGCTGGGCCAGCAACTGCACGCCTGCGGCCAGGGTTTCAGCCTGCACGAGCAGCGCCTGCACAGCCCGGCGCCGACCTTGCAACTGGCCAGCGCCAAACGCGGCATGGCCGGCGACCAATGGGCGGCCACCCTCGGTTACGCCCTGGCCGTACTCGGCAGCACCGACACCGGCCAGGCGCCGCTGCTTGCCAGCCGCCCCTCGGCACTGACCGGCACCTATGTGTCGTTCTCGATCGCAGTCTGAAGGATTCCTACATGAGCCAAGCAACCGCCAATACCCTGCTGCCTCGCGGCGTCGATGCCGCCCGTTTCGAGCAAGCTCTGGCGCAGTTCCGCGCCCTGCTGGGCGACGACAACGTCCTGGTCAAGGACGATCAGTTGATCCCCTACAACAAGATCATGATGGCCGTGGACAACGCCGAACATGCGCCCGCTGCTGCCGTCACCGCCACCACGGTGGAACAGGTGCAGGGCGTGGTGAAGATCTGCAACCAGTTCAAGATCCCGGTCTGGACCATCTCCACCGGCCGCAACTTCGGTTATGGCTCGGCGGCTCCCGGCCAGCGCGGCCAGGTGATCCTCGACCTGAAGAAAATGAACAAGATCCTTCACGTCGACCCTGAGTTGTGTACCGCCCTGGTCGAACCGGGGGTGACTTACCAGCAGCTCTACGACTACATCCAGGAACACAAGCTGCCACTGATGCTGTCGTTTTCCGCGCCTTCGGCGATTGCCGGGCCGTTGGGCAACACCATGGACCGCGGCGTCGGCTACACGCCCTATGGCGAGCACTTTCTGATGCAATGCGGCATGGAAGTGGTGCTGGCCAATGGCGACGTTTATCGCACCGGCATGGGCGGGGTCAAAGGCGACAACGCCTGGCAGGTGTTCAAGTGGGGTTACGGCCCGACCCTCGACGGCATGTTCACCCAGGCCAACTACGGCATCTGCACCAAGATGGGTTTCTGGCTGATGCCCAAGCCGCCAGTGTTCAAGCCGTTTGAAATCAAGTTCGAGAATGAATCGGACATCGCCGAGATCGTCGAATTCATCCGCCCGCTGCGCATCGCCCAGGTCATCCCCAACTCGGTAGTGATCGCTGGCGTGCTGTGGGAAGCCTCGACCTGCAACACCCGGCGCAGCGACTACACCACCGAGCCCGGCGCCACTTCCGACGCCATTCTCAAACAGATCCAGAAAGACAAGAACCTCGGCGCCTGGAACGTCTACGCCGCCCTCTACGGTACCCAGGAACAGGTCGATGTGAACTGGCAGATCGTCACCGGCGCCCTCAAGCAACTGGGCAAGGGCCGTATCGTCACCGAGGACGAGGCAGGCGACACCCAGCCGTTCAAGTACCGCGCACAGCTGATGTCCGGGGTGCCCAACCTGCAGGAGTTCGGCCTGTACAACTGGCGTGGCGGTGGCGGCTCGATGTGGTTCGCACCGGTCAGTCAGGCACGCGGCAGCGAGTGCGACAAACAGCAGGCACTGGCGAAAAAGATCCTCAACAAACATGGCCTGGACTATGTCGGTGAGTTCATCGTCGGCTGGCGCGACATGCACCATGTCATCGACGTGCTGTACGACCGCACCAACCCCGAGGAAACCCAGCGCGCCAACGCCTGTTTCACCGAGTTGCTGGATGTCTTCGAGCAGCACGGTTACGCCGTTTACCGGGTCAATACCGCGTTCCAGGAACGCGTTGCGCAAAGCTACGGGCCGGTCAAACGCAAACTCGAGCACGCGCTCAAACGCGCCCTCGACCCGAACAACATCCTCGCCCCGGGCAAGTCCGGCATCGACCTGAACAATCCGTTCTGATCCCCTCACCGCTCCGCCAGCGCCAGGCTGGCGGAGCACATGGGTCAAATTCACTCGCCGCTGCGAAAGGCCGCGCGATAGTCTCCCGGCGCCCGACCGGTCCATTTCTTGAACGCCTTGCGAAAGTTGGCCGCCTCGGAAAAGCCGACCTGGGCCGCCAGTTCCTCCATGGGCAAATCACTTTTCTGCAAGAACTCGATGGCCAAGGCGCAGCGCACTTCATCCAGCACACCCTGATAGGTACGCTGATGCTCGGTCAGGCGCCGGTGCAGGGTGCGGGTCGACATACCCAGGGTGGCCGCCACCGCGTCGGCACCGGGGAAGCGCCCGGTTCGGCTCAGGCACGCAAGGCGCACCGCTTCGATCAGGTCTGCCTCATCCGGCAGGCTGGCAAACAGTTGCTGGCAGAACCCCGTCGACATCGCCGAGGTAATGGGGTTGGCATTCGGGCAGGGCTGCTGCAGAACCGAGGCGCAGAAGCGCCACTCCATCACCTCGCTGTTGAACTCCACCGGGCAGCGAAAGACCTCTTCATAACGTCGCCAGTAGGTCGGTGGTGGATAGGGCAACAGCAGCCGAACCGAAGGAAAAGGCTTTTCCAGCACGCACTGGACCAGCGCCTGGATCGAGGCAAACCAGAATTCCGTGGCCAGCGGCATCAGCTCCCCGAGAGCAAAAAAACCCTGACCGACGAAGATGCCTTCGTCCCCTTCCCGGCGAAAGGTTTTCTCGAACACTGGCCCCAACAGGCGTATGTGCTTGATCCCGAAATCGACGGCCTGGCCAAAGGTTTCACTGCTCAGCATGGCGTAGCCGAAGATCCCGAAATCACTGATGCGTTGCCGCCCTCCGGCGCGCAGGCCACTGTCGGCATGCAGCATCAGGCGCCGCATGTTGGCGAAAATCACCACTTTCTGCCGGTGAGAGATCCGTGTGTTGGGGTCCTGCATTTGTGCCAGCGAAAGCTCGGTACCGTCCAGCAGCCCCGCCTCACTCACGCCCTGGGCCTGCAGTTCGGCCACCAGGGCAGGCAAGCCGAGCATGTTGTGCTGCGCAACATCCTGTGAGGTGCCATACAGGCCCACGATCAGCTGAGTCATCAGGGGATCTCCATTCACCGATGGCAGAAATTAACCCCCGTACTGGCGCATTACAACCTCCCGCCGCGCAACACAGCGTTGCAGCATCAGCACTGCAGCACCACTCGACAAGAACAATAAAAGCTGAGGCTTCCATGAGACGAATGCTTGCTCCCGCGCTTGCCGCCTGCTTGCCGTTGATCCCGATAACGTCGCTGGCCAGCGACGCGCCGCGCAACATCCTGCGCATCGGCTATGCCGACATTCAGTTCAACACCGACTCCGCAGACATGACCGGCATGCCCGGCACCACCCCTGCCAACGTCCAGGCCGAGGTACGCGACAGCGGCACCCTGGCGCTGGTCTACGAACGCAAGCTTGGCGGCCCCTGGTCATTGCTGATGCAGGCCGGTGCACCACCGGTGATCGATTTCGACGGCGCGGGTTCGGCCGCTCCCCTGGGCAAGGTCGGCAGCGCCCGGGCGTGGTTTCCGGCGGTGCTGCTGGCCTACAACTTCGACGTGCTGGGCATGCAGCCCTACGTAGCACTGGGTGTCAATTACACCTGGTTCAGCGAAGAGAAGATGACCGCCGCCTACAACACTGCGTTCGGCGGCACTTCCAGCACCTCCAAAATGGATGACTCGCTGGGCGCCGTGGCCAAGGTCGGCGTGGAAGTACCCCTGATCGGCAACTGGAGTGCCGGCTTCTCTTACGCCCGTTACTGGATCGACACCACCGCCACCATCAAGACCCAGACCCCGGGTGTTGGCCAGGTCAAGCGCAAGATCGACGTCGAGGCTGACCCGGACGTCTATTCGCTGACCATCGGCTATCACTTCTGAGCGCTCAGATGCCTTTGCCCGCACACGTCACGGAGCACCGAACATGACCACTGACCCCATCAACAGCACCTTCGATTACCTCGTCGTCGGAGGAGGCTCGGCAGGCTGTGTGATCGCCAGCCGCCTCAGCGAAGACCCGAGCATCAGCGTCTGCCTGATCGAAGCCGGCGGCAGCGACAGCAGCGTACTGATCCATGCTCCGGTGGGCATGGTTGCCATGCTGCCCACGCGGATCAACAACTGGGCCTTCCAGACCGAGGTGCAACCGGGCCTCAACGGCCGTCGCGGCTATCAGCCACGGGGCAAGACCCTGGGCGGTTCCAGTTCGATCAACGCCATGCTGTATGTGCGTGGTCACCGCCACGACTACGATCACTGGGCAGCGCAAGGCAACCAGGGCTGGTCGTATGCCGACGTGCTGCCTTACTTCATCAAGTCCGAACAGAACCACAGCCTGCACGATGACTACCATGGCCAGCACGGTCCGCTGAGCGTCACCGAGGTGTCCTGCCCGAGCGCCTTGAACGCTGCCTTTATCCAGGCCGCCCAGCTCAATGGCATCCAGCGCACCGCGGACTACAACGGTGCCGAGCAGGAAGGCGCATTCATGTATCAGGTCACCCAGCGCAACGGTGAGCGCTGCAGCGCGGCCAAGGCCTACCTCACCCCGAATCTGCAGCGCCGCAACCTCAAGGTATTGACCGGCGCCACCGTCGAACGGGTGCTGATCGAGTCCGCCCGTGCGGTCGGGGTGCAGCTGCGCCATGGCGGCCAACGCGTGGTGCTCAAGGCTCGCCATGAGGTGGTGCTCAGCGCCGGCAGCTTCGGCTCGCCGCAGGTGCTCATGCTCTCGGGCATTGGCCCGCAGCAGGAACTGCACAAGCACGGTATACGCATCACGCATGAACTGCCTGGCGTCGGTCAGAACCTGCAGGACCACATCGACTACGTGTTTACCTACCGCAGCAGTAACAACACCCAGACCTTCGGTTTTTCACCGACGTTCAGCTGGCAGATGCTCAAGGCCATGGCCCAAT
The DNA here is from genome assembly GCF_059415665.1 of Pseudomonas sp. GW821-FHT10B02. Lineage (NCBI taxonomy): Bacteria > Pseudomonadati > Pseudomonadota > Gammaproteobacteria > Pseudomonadales > Pseudomonadaceae > Pseudomonas > Pseudomonas sp. GW821-FHT10B02. Next base: position 28,323 of record NZ_JBWKNR010000019.1, read on the forward strand.
GGAAACGCGAGCGCAAGGGCCTGGTCACCTCGCCTTTCGCCGAATCCGGGGCGTTCTTCAAGAGCCAACCCGGGTTGTCGATGCCCGACCTGCAGCTGATCTTCGTCCCGGCGATTGTCGACGACCACGCGCGCAAGCTGCGGCCATGGCACGGATTCAGCTGCCACCTGACCCTGCTGCGCCCCAAGAGCCGTGGCACCGTCAAGCTGGCCAGCAGTGACCCGAGCGCAGCGCCGTTGATCGACCCGCGCTTCTTCAGCGAGCCACAAGACCTGGAAGTGCTCATGCGTGGCGCCGACATCCAGCGTGCCATCCTCGAGGCCTCGCCCCTGGCGCCCTATCGCGGCAAACCGCTGTACCCGCTGGACCAGCATGACCGCCAGGCCCTGGAGCAGGACATCCGCAACCGGGCCGACACGCAATACCATCCGGTGGGCAGCTGCAAGATGGGCCACGACCCACTGGCAGTGGTAGATGACCAGCTGCGAGTGCACGGGATTGCTGGCCTGCGGGTGGCCGACGCTTCAATCATGCCGACCTTGATTGGCGGCAACACCAACGCACCGAGCATCATGATTGGCGAAAAAGCCGCCGACATGCTGCTGCGCAGCCGTCAGGAGGGCTAGGCCATGAATGATCTGTCACACGCTTTCGACACCCAGGAAGTCGAGCGCATGCAGCTGTTGCTGCAGCGTCAGCGCCAGGCCTTCAACATTAAACCTTACGCCTCGCTGAGCAGTCGACTGAACGACCTCAAACGCCTGATCGCCGTGCTGCGCGGTTATCAGCAGCGCATTGTCACCGCCCTTGAAGCCGATTTCGGCGGCCGCGCGGCATTCGAAACCCGCCAGATCGAAGTGCTCGGCCCCGTACTGCAGGCACGCCACGCCATCGCCCATTTGCGGCGCTGGATGAAAGTTGAGCGGCGCAAGACCGAGCTGCTGTTTTTCGGCAACCAGGCCTGGGTCCAGTACCAGCCCAAGGGTGTGGTGGGCATCGTCGGCACCTGGAACTTCCCTTTGTACCTGACCCTGGGCCCTCTGGTGGCAGCCCTGGCTGCTGGCAACCGGGCAATGATCAAAGTGTCGGAATATGCGCCACACAGCCGTCAGGTGCTGCAAGAGATGCTCGCCGAGGTATTCGACGAAGACCAGGTGGCCGTGTTCGGCGGCCAGGTGGCCAGCGCCCAGGCATTCACTGGCTTGCCGTTTGATCACCTGATATTCACCGGCGCGCCGCAGGTCGGGCGTCAGGTAATGCGCGCCGCAGCCGAGCATCTGGTGCCAGTGACCCTGGAGTTGGGCGGTAAGTCGCCGGCGCTTCTCGGTGCCGATGCCGACCTGGAGGATGCGGCCTTGCGCATTGCCCATGGCAAGGGCTTCAACGCCGGCCAGGTCTGCGTAGCCCCCGACTATGTGCTGGTGCCCAAGGGCAAGGCCCAAGTGTTTGCCGAAGCACTCAAGCACGCCTTCGAACGTCTGTACCCGGACCCGGCCCAAAGCACCGAGTACACCAGCATCATCAGCGAGCGTCATGCCTTGCGGCTGCAGGCGTTGCTGGCCGACGCCCTGGCCAAGGGCGCGGTGATCCTCAGTTGCCATGGTTCAAGTAACACTCCCCGTCGCTTGCCGTTGCAGGTGATCACCGCCGTCACCGACGACATGCAGGTGGCTCAGGAAGAGATCTTCGGCCCGCTGCTGCCCGTCATCGAGTACGCCACCTTCGACCAGGCCATTGCCTACATTCAGGCACGACCGCGGCCGCTGGCCCTCTACCCGTTCGGCCTTGATGCCAGGCAAACCGAGCGCGTGCTGAATGAAACCCATAGCGGTGGAGTAACCCTGAACGACTGGGTCTGGCATGTGTTCCAGCACGACCTGCCCTTCGGCGGCGTGGGCAATTCGGGTATGGGCTCATACCATGGCCAGGAAGGCTTTCGCGCACTATCCCACGGCAAGGCGGTGTTCAAGCGCCAATGGTGGTTTCCCACACAACTGTTCTACCCGCCCTATGGGCGCTGGGTGCAACGTCTGGCCTTGAGGTTCTACCTGGGTAAATCCCGATAGCCCCAGACAGACTGAGCGTGCGACCGGGCGGCGGAGTGATGACTTCGATCTATAATCACAACGCCCTTAGCAGTGGATATGCCCGATGCAGCAGAAATCACCGTCCGCGTCGCGATCTCGCCTGCTCCTGCCCATGGCTTGCGCACACCCGCGACGCACGGTGATCCTGTGTTTTCTCGCCGCTTTCGCCATCAGCCTGGTACTCGCCGGTCGTCAGTATTACCAGCTGCTGCAACGCGAACTGCAAGAACGCGAGCACAATCTGCACCTGCAGGCGCTGGCCATCGAGGCCGTGGTGAGCAACGGCAAGAGCCAGCTGCAGTTCATGCGCAATATCGCCGAACGGCTGCTGATCGAAGCCCACATTCAACCCGCCATGCGCCGTAACGAGGCCATTGCCGCAGCGATGCGCAACAGCCAGCAGCCGCTCTGGGAGCTGCCGGTGCCAAAGTCCGATGCACCGGTTCGGGCCATAGGCGATGCCCGGCTGGCGAACATTCCGGGCTTGAGCCGCGAGCCCCAGCAATTGATAGAAGACCTGCACCTGGCACACGCGATGAGCCAGGTGTTGCCCGCGCAGTTTCAAGGTGAGAGCAATCTGTCACGCATCCTGTTCCTGACCACCTCCGGCATCGTCATCGCCTACCCGGCAGTCAGGGACGAGCAGCTGGAGCCGATCCTGCGCAAATTCACCCGCTCGCCTTTGATGCACTTGAACCGCGCCAATGCCGAAGACCTCGACATCGCCTTCTATCCGCCACCCGGCAGCAATCTGGGCAGCATGCCGCACGTACTGCTGAGCACCCCGGTGTACCTCAATGCGGTGATGCGCGGTGCGCTGATCTACGACGTGCCGCAGACCAAGCTGCAGAACTACCTCTACCAGACCACCGCAAGCGATGAACAGCATGCGCTGATCGATGACGAGGGCAGCCTGGTCGCCTCCAGTGAGCAGACGTTCAAACCGCTGCCGGGCGACTGGCTGGGCAGCTTGCCGGCCTCGAGCATGCGCCTGTCGATCCCGATGCTGTTCCAGCGTGACCACGGCACGCTGAAACTTGACCAGGGCTACCTGCAATTCCGTGAGCTGCAAGGCATCGACCTGATGCTGACCAATTACATCAGCGCCGCCGACCTGCGGGCGGCGGTGAATGCGCAGATCGATATTCTGTTCCTTGGCGTCTGGGCAGTGCTGGGCATGTTGATGGCCCTGACCCTGTACATCGTCGATCGCCTGTTCAAAGGCCAGTTGCGCCTGAACCGGCAACTGCGCGAGATGGGCCTGGTCGACGGCCTGACCCAACTGGCCAACCGCCGACGCCTGCAATCGGACTTCGGCGGCTTGCTCCAACGCCTGCGCGAGGATCAGCCGCTGGCCTTGTGGATGCTCGACATCGACCGCTTCAAACACATCAACGACAACTGGGGCCACAGCGCCGGCGACGAGGTGATCAAGCACCTGGCCACCCTGTGCCGGGCGCTGGTGCGGCCGCAGGATCTGGTGGTGCGTTATGGCGGTGAAGAGTTCTGCGTGCTGCTGCCTGACACTTCACTGGCCCAGGCCACCCAGATGGCCGAACAGCTGCGCGCCGCCACCGCGCAATCGGTGTGCGTACCCGAAGCCGGCACCCTGCTGGCCGGCGCACCGTCGCTGGAAATCCGCCTGACGGTATCGATCGGCGTGGCGGAACTGCGCGTCGATGGCTGCCTGGGCCTGGAAGACCTGGTGGCCACTGCTGACCGGCGTTTGTATGCGGCGAAAAAGGCTGGCCGCAACCGGGTGGTCAGCAGCGACTGAGTAGCGCCGGTGCATGGATTTTGTCGTTGACGGCTTGTCGGCCAGCAAAAGCCGGACCTTAAGCTCGGGGGGGTGTGCCATAACCACAAGAAAACGGAGACACCATGCCCCTTCCCATGCAGTTGCGCCGCAAGCATCTGGCGAGCCTGATCGCCCTCGCCTGTCTAAGCCAGGCTGTGTACGCCGAACCCGCCAGCGAACAAACCCGCGCCAACAACGCCGCCATGCTCGAGCAGCGGCCGTTCAGCAATGATGCCGATTTCGCCGCCGTCAGCCGCGGGCTGATCGCACCGTTCAAGGGGCAAGTCGTGGATGCCAACGGCAAGCCGATCTGGAACCTGGCCAGCTATGACTTTCTCAAGCAGAAGGACAGCCCCGCCACGGTCAACCCCAGCCTCTGGCGCATGGCTCAACTGAACAACCATGCCGGGCTGTTCGAAGTGGTACCCGGGCTGTACCAGGTACGCGGCCTGGACCTGGCCAACATGACCATCATCGAAGGCGACGACGGGCTGATCATCATCGACCCGCTGACCACCGCCGAAACCGCCCGTGCCGCGCTCGATCTGTACTACCAGAACCGTGCGCGCAAACCGGTGGTGGCGGTGATCTACAGCCATACCCATACCGACCACTTCGGCGGCGTGCGCGGCGTGATCGACGAGGCCGACGTCAACGCCGGCAAGGTCAAGGTGTTCGCCCCCAGCGGGTTCATGGAACACGTGATGAGCGAGAACGTTTATGCCGGCAACGCCATGAGCCGCCGCGCCCAATACCAGTTCGGCCTGTACCTGCCGCGCGGTGACCAGGGCCAGGTCGACGCCGCGATCGGCAAGGCCGTGGCCATCGGTGGCAGCATTACCCTGATTGCGCCCACCGACCTGATCGACAAGCCGATCGAGACCCGCCGCATCGCCGGTATTGATGTCGAGTTCCAGCTCACCCCTGGCACCGAAGCCCCCTCGGAAATGAACTTCTACCTGCCGCAGTTCAAGGCTCTGGGCATTGCCGAAAACGCCTCGCAGACCATGCACAACATTCTCACCCCGCGCGGTGCCCAGGTGCGCGATGCCAAGGCCTGGTCACAGTACCTTGATGCCAGCCTGAGCCGTTACGGCGACAAGACCGAAGTGCTGTTCGGCCAGCACAACTGGCCGACCTGGGGCGCGGAATCGGTGCGTACCTTGCTCGCCGATCAACGCGACATGTATGCCTTTCTCAACGACCGCACCCTGCACCTGCTCAACCAGGGCCTGACGCCGATGGAAATCGCCCAGAACATGCAGAAACTGCCGGGTGAGCTGCAGAACAAGTGGTACACCCAGGGCTATTACGGCTCGCTGAGCCACAACTCGCGTGCTGTGTACCAGCGTTACATGGGCTTTTACGACGGCAACCCGGCCAACCTCAACCCGCTACCGCCGGTGGAGAGTGCCCGGCTGAGCGTTGAGGCCATGGGCGGTAGCGAGGCCGTGCTGGCCAAGGTTCACGCCGCCATGGACAAGGGTGAGTACCGCTGGGCCGCGCAACTGGGCAACCAGCTGCTGTTCGCCGAGCCGGACAATGCCAAGGCGCGGACTGCCCAGGCTGATGTTCTGGAACAGCTGGGTTATCAGAGCGAGAATGCCAACTGGCGCAATATCTACCTGACCGGCGCCATGGAACTGCGCAACGGCGTACCGAGCCAGGTCGGCAGTTCGGTGTCGGTCGACATGGTGCGCGCCCTGACCCCGCAGATGTTCTTCGACTTCATGGCGGTGCGTGTGGATGTCGACAAGGCGATCGGCCATGACCTGAACCTCAACTGGCACTTCACCAACCCCGACCAGACCTTCAACCTGACCCTGCGCAACGGCGTGCTGACCCACCGCGAAGGCCTCAACCCCAAGGCTGATGCAGGCCTGAGCATGAGCAAGGCGACTCTCGAGCAGGTCAGCCTGAAACAGCTGGATTTCCCCACGGCGATGCAAAAAGGCTTGATCAAGGTCGAAGGCAACGGCAAGAAAATCGCCGAGTTGCTGGCGACTCTCGACACCTTCAGTCCGCAGTTCAATATCGTGACGCCTTGAGCCGCCTGCGGGCTTTGCCGGCCTCAGCGCCAGCAAAGTCCGCAGGGCTTGTGTCACTTGGCCCAGCGCCGCAGCTCCGAAGGCGTGTAATCATCGGTTTTCGCCGTGAAGCCTACCCGCATCGGGGTCTTCTCTTCGTTGCTCAAACCACCGGCGTAATAGCGACCCGAGATCAGGTCGTAAGAAGTTTCCAGCACGTTGTAAGTGAAATCATGATCGTAGTGCTGGATCGCGTGGAGTTCCGAGCTGCGCCACAACTCACCACGGCTGTCGTACTGATCGACCTGTGCAATTTGCCAGCTGTCTTCATCCACATAGAAACGCCGCTTGTTGTAGATATGCCGGGCACCAGGCTTGAGCGTGGCTTCAACCACCCAGACCCGATGCTTTTCGTAGCGGGTGTAGGCTGGATTGATGTGGTTGGGCTTGACCAGTTCGTCGAGCTTCAGCGCCCGGCTACCAAGGCGATAGCTGTTGTAGGGGATATACAGTTCCTGCTTGCCGATCAGCTTCCAGTCGAAGCGGTCCGGCGCGCCATTGAAGCCATCGATGTTATCGGCGGTGATCAGGCCGTTGCTGTAGCGGGCACTGTTGTCATAGGCCAACATCGGCGCGCGGCGTACCCGACGCTGGGCAGGCAGGTACTGCCAGGCTGAACGCGGCTCGGCCACCTGGTCGACCGGCTCATGCACCAGCACGGTCTCGCCCGCCAGACGCGCCGGTTCCAGCACCCGGCTCTTGAACATGAACAGCACGTTGGCCTTGGGCTCAAGGCCGCTGATCGCTTCGGCGAAGCTGACCAGTGACTGCGCACGGATATAGCTGACCGCGCCGTTCTCGCGCACCAGGGCAATGCTGCTCAAGCGCTCGTAGCTGCCACCGCGCCAGCGACTCATGTGGTTCCACATCACCTCCATGCCCTCGGTCGGCAGCGGGAACGGGATGCCACGGCTGTAGTCATGGAGGCCGTTGCCGCCATCGGCCAGGGTAGTCTTGCTGGCGTTACTGCGGCTGTCGGCAAGCACCGCCGCCGGCAGGCGCGCACTACGATGGCTTGGGTATACCGGCATCTGGAAGCTGTTCGGGTAGCGCTTGAACATCGCCACCTGGCCAGGGCTGAGCGCGGCCTGGTACTGCGCAAGGTTCTGCGCCGTGATGGTGAACAGCGGCTTTTCGCTGGCGAACGGATCGCTGTAGCCGCCGTTGCCATCGACGCTGCCAGCGCGTTTGTCGAGGCCGCCGGTCCAGGCCGGAATGCTGCCGTCGGCATTGCCGGCGCGCTCCGAGCCCATGGGGGTGAGGGTCTTGTCCAGTGCTCCGAGGTCATCGCTCTTGGCCAGGACGCAGGTACTGACACAAGTCAGCGCCAGCAACAGGGGATGAATACGCATTTTTATTGTTCTCCTTAGAAATCAACCTTGAAACTGACCGAGGCGAAGTCGCGGTCATCGAGGGTGCTGTAGTCGTTGGAGCCGAAGAAGGCGTTGTAGGCCAGCTCCACGCTGTAGTCGTTGAGGTAGTTGGCGGTCAGGCTCAAACCCAGGGCCTGCTGCCCCTCCTGGAACGGCCCGAGCGGGTCATAGGAATAGCCCTCGAGGTCATGTCGCCAGTTGACCGCCGGAATCAGGTTGATCCCTGGCAGCACATCGCTGTACTCAAGGCTTGCCCGCAGGCGGTAACCCCAGGACCAGTCCGTGGCAAATCCCTGGTCGGTGCAGTAGCGATTGGTCACTCCAGAGGCCACGGTGTTGCAGGTGCTGCCATTGCGCGGGGCACTGCGGCCGAAGGCGGCGTTGCGCCCCAGGCGCTCATCGCCCAGACCGTCGATATGCACCACGCCGACTTCGCCAAACAGGCTCAGGCGCGTCGCGCCGAGCACGTTGTCGATGGCCTGGGTGGCCGAGCCGGTCCATTGCCACACGCCCTTGCGCAGCCAGCCATCGAGACGATCACCTGCACGATTGTCAAAACCGGCGGGCAACTCGACCCAGGAGCTGCCCGCAGCGCCGGCGACCACCGCTGAGGTGAGATCAGGTGCGTTGTAGGCCAGCGGCATGTTTGGCCGGTAACTCAGTTCCGTGGCCAGAGAGATGCCGCTGTAGGGTTCCACTGCGGTCAGGCTCAGCCCATACAGGCGGATGTTCTCGGGGAACGCGGCGGCGTACGTCGGCCCCTGCCCGCCCCCGGGAAAGTTGCCCGGCAGGCGGGTGTTGCGTGCGTCAAGGGTCAGGTACGGCAGGCGCGAGTGGTAGTTGATGAAGTACAGCGCCGCCTCGGCATCGTTGAGCGCCGGCAGCATCTGGCGCAGGGCGAAGCCGAACTGACCACTGTCCGCAGGCGATTCGTTGCCCCGTGAACTGGCAAACAGGCCGCTGGCCTGCATCTGCTGATCAGTCAGCACCTGGCTCAGGTACAAAGGACCGCAGCCAGGCTGGATCACATCGCTGCTGGCGAAGAAGGTTCCACAGCCGTCGAGCACACTGGGCCGCCAGTTGTACTGGTAGAAGCCTTCAAGGTTGAGGGTGTCGGATATGCCGAAACTGAACGACAGCATCTCCACCGGCAACTGGCCTTCCTTGATCTCGACACCAGGGCGGTTGAAGGCAGTGATATCCAGCGGGTTGATGACGTTGATGCCGTTCTGGATCAGCAAGGCCTCGCCCCATGACAGCACTTGCTTGCCAAGCTTGACGTTGAGTGGATGACCGGCCAGCTCCAGGTCCTTCCACAGGTAGGCATCCAGCGCTTCGAAACCCTGGAACCTGGCCAGGTCGTCCCAGCCACTGTCATCGAAGTCCTTGAAGCGCCCGTTGCGGGTTTCATAGGCGTGGTCGTACCAGTATTTGAGGCGCAGGAACGCACCCTGTCCCTGGCCATCGACACTGAAGTCGGTGAGGCCCTTGAAGGTCTGTGAGATCGGGTCGCCCTTTTTGAAGTTGAGGCGGTTGTCGTCGGCGCTGACACTGCTGCCATCAGCGCTGACGCCCTGGGCCTGCAAGGCGTTGGCGCGGGTCATCAGATGCCGGTCGGGGCTCTGGGTCGACCAGCTGCTGCCCAGGCTCAGGGTGCTTCGGGTGGTAAAGCTCCAGTCTTCATTGAGGTCGAACGTGGTCGCCTGGGCAGGCGCGGCGACAGACGCCAGGACGGCCAGGATCAGCGGTGAGCGGCCACCGCTGCCTGTTCGGGTTGAGCTTATTGTTGTCATTATCGAGCTCCAGTTGGATTACGCAGCTCGATCAAAATGCCCAAGCCGCCACCGCCAGACACAAGCGGTGCACGACAAAAAATGATCATGCGCAAACACCGGTGCTGGCGTTACATCACCTGCAGGGCGTTCAGGCGAAACTGTTTGGGCGTGACGCCAAACTGCTTGCGAAAGGCGCGGATGAAGTTGCTCGGCTGGCGGTAACCGAGGCGCTCGGCAATGCGTTCGATCGGCTGGTCGCCCGCACTCAACCAGTGCCGCGCCAGTTGCAGGCTGTCCTTGCGCCCACCGTCATCGGTCGCCCCCTGCCACTGGCGCAGCATGCTCTGGTGCAGGAAGGCATTGGCCCCAGGTAACGCCAGGTCCAACGCCTGCGGCGTCAGTTGCAGGTTCAGCCATTGGCCCTCGGAAGCCGCCACGCCCCAGCCGTGCAACCAGGGCGCCGCCGCTTGCCCGGCCAACAGGCTCACGTGGCTGAACAGGCGGGCGGGCGGCTTGCCGGCACGTCGGGCAATGTTGCGCACCAGGCTCAGTGCCGCAGCATCGAGCATGTAGTAATGCGGCTGGTGCTGATAACGGCGCACCTGTAGCTGTGCCTGGCCTGCGTCCTCTTCCAGGCTGACCCGTATGCAGTTGGTCACCAGCGGCAGGTAACAGATAAAACACTCAAGGCTGGCACGTACCGTGGCGGCTGAGTCGAGGAGGATGTTAAGCCCCTGCAAAGAGTGAGTAGCCATGCCCGGCACCAGCTCACAACCAAAGTCGCGCCCGGCACCGGCTGCCTCACATTCTGCGAGAAACTGCTCGACCAGCAGTGCCGGGACCCTGCCGTGCCCTTCGAGCCAGGCCGGTGCAATGCCGGCCCGCTGCAACAGCAGCTCGACCGGCAGGCCACAGCCCTGGGCATGAGCCACCAAGGTACGGGTGAAAGCACTGGAAACAAAGGGCGCGGCAAGCATGACAAGTCACAGAAAAAGGACAGGACTAGACTTATGCCAGCCGCTACACTATCGATCAAATGCATAAAAAACATCTGCAACATGCAAGAGGTGCATGGTGGATCTACGCCAACTGCGTCACTTTGTAGCCTTAGCCGATTTCCGTGGATTTGTCCGCGCCGCCGACGCTGTCAATCTCAGCCAGCCGGCCTTCAGCCGCAGTATCCAGACCCTGGAACGCGACCTGGACTGCGTTCTGGTCGAGCGAGGCAGCCGCGACTTCCGCCTGACCGGCCAGGGCCAGCTCGTGCTGCAGCATGCCCGGCGCCTGCTGGCCGGCAGCCAGAACCTGCACAACGAGCTGTTGCAGTACAACGGCCTGGAAGGTGGCGAACTCAACTTCGGCAGCGGCCCCTATCCGGCCCAATTGCTCGTGCCCGAGGCGCTGGCGCAGTTCATCCACGACCACCCGTTGGTGCGCGCGCGCTTTCATCTGGGTGACTGGGAGCAGCTGGGGAACTGGCTGAAGGAGCAGCAGATCGAGTTTCTGGTCGCCGACTCGCGCTATTTCAAGGACGATCCGCGCTATCAGGTACAGGTCCTGCGGCCTCGGCGCGGGCGCTTTTTCTGCCGCGCCGGGCACCCGCTGGCCGACTGCGCTGCGCTCAAGCTCAGCGCCCTGCTCGACTATCCGATTGCCGGCACGCGAATCCCGCCCATGATCCGCAAGATCCTCGCCCGCGCCCAGGGCACGGAAGACTTTGTCACCAGCGTCGAGTGCGCCCAGTTCGATGCGATCTGCCGGGTGGTGATGCGTTCGGATGCCATCGGCCTGGCCACTGCCGAAGCCCTGAGCGAGCGTGTCGATGTTGGTGAGCTGCGTCTGCTCAGTTTCGTCGACCTGGATGCCAACGACCCCGACCTGCAACTGCAGTACGGCATTGTCAGCCGTGTCGGCGGCAGCCTGACGCCCGCCGCACAGGCGATGATCGACGCCATCCTCAAGGTGGACCAACAGTTGTTGGCGGGGCGCTCATGAACCCAGCGCCGGCCAATGCTTTCTACGCCCCGACCCTGCTGCCGGCCATCGAAGAACTGCAGGCCCGAGGTGTCGACCAGGCACTGATTGAAGGCGTGTTTCGCCGCAGCCTGTTCGAATTGCGCACACCCTTCCTGCGCGTACCGCTGGTGCTGTCGCGACGCTTCTGGAGCCTGGCCCTGGCGCAAACCGGTGACCCGCTGATCGGTCTGGCCGCCGGCCGGCGTTTCGTCTCCACCGCCACCAATGGCCTGACCTACCTCTTCGATGTGGCGGCTTCACTGGACAGCGCCTGCGCTTTTTTCGTCGAGTACTTTCCGTTTTTCAACGGCCATTTTCGCGCGCGCATCGAGCATAGCGAGCGGCAGGTGACCCTGCGACTGGAAGATTGCGGCAGCCTCAAGGCCAGCGCGCCGATCACCGACTACATGCTTACCAGTATCTGCAGCCTGCTGCGGCGCAAGTTGCTGGCCAGCGGCCTGGAGCAGGACCCGATCATTGCCATCGAGCTGGCCCACCCGGCACCGGCCGATAGCGGCGCACACCGGCAGGCCTGGCGCGCGCCGGTCAGCTGGGGCCATGGCGAACATGGCATCCACCTTGACCCGCAACTGTTCAAACAAACGCTCACCCCCGGCAACCAGGCGCTGGAACAAATGCTGGTGGACCTATTGCAACAGACCCGGCACAACAGCCAAGCGACCTTGCTGGAGCTGGCCAGTGATCACCTGGCCGTGCACCTGGCCGACAGTGAGCGCTGGCCGATGTTCTGCAGCCGCCAGCACTTGCTCGAACGCACCGCAGCCCGGCGCTTGAAGGCACTGGGCTGGAGCTTTTCCGAGTTACTCGACGAGTACCGCCGCTACCGCGCCGAAGACCTGCTGCAAGGCAGTGCGCTGGAGCTGGTGCAGATCGCCGACCAGCTTGGCTACAGCGACGTGCAAAGCTTTCACCGGGCTTGTCTGCGCTGGTTCGACTGCGCACCTGGCACCTACCGCACGCGCCAGTCCTGCTGATTGGCAAAAAACGCCCGCGCATTGTCCTCAAGGCTTTCCAGGTGATAACCGCCTTCTTGCACAATCAGGCACGGCACGCCCAGGCTGCGGATACGTTCCCCCAAGGCAGCAAAACCTTCGCGAGTGACCGCCACCTTGCTCTGCGGGTCGAGCTCGTAGATATCGAAGCCCAACGACAACACCAGCACCTCGGCAGCAAAGTCCTTCACCGCTGCCAGGGCGACCTCCAGCTGGCCGAGGAAGTCCGCCTCACTGGCGCCATGGGCCATCGGCAGGTTGAGGTTGTAGCCCAGCCCCGCACCGCTGCCGCACTCGTCGGCAAAACCGGCGACCGCCGGGTAGAAGTTGGTCGGGTCACCGTGCACCGAGACGTACAACACATCGTCACGCTCGTAGAAGATTTCCTGGATGCCCTGGCCGTGGTGCATGTCGGTGTCGAGCACCGCCACGCGGCTGAAGCGCTCGCGCAACACCTGGGCGGCAATCGCGGCGTTGTTCAGGTAGCAGAAGCCACCCGCCGCTTCGGCGCGGGCGTGGTGCCCCGGTGGGCGGCACAAGGCGTAAGCCGCAGGCTCGCCGTCGAGTAACGCTCTGGCCCCGGCCACTGCGCTTTGCGCCGACCAGTAGGCCGAACGCCAGGTCAGCTCACCCACCGGGCAACTGCCGTCCGCCAGGTAACAGGCCGCCTGGGCGAGAATGCCGCGCATGGCATTGGACTCACGCACGAAGATGTTCGACATCACCTCATCGCCCCAGTCTTCGGGGATGTCCTTCCAGCGCGGGTGAGCATCCTGAAGAAAGTTCAGGTAGCCCTCACCGTGAACCGCCAGCAACGGCTGCAAGCCGGCATCGTCCGGCTGTGCGATGTCGAAGCCGAGATTCTGCGCCGCCTGCAACAGATTGCGGGCACGTTCGGGCACTTCCTGCGGCGTGCGCAGCTGCCCACGGGAGTAGTAACTGCGCGGATGGTGCAGAAGCTGTTCGGGGTGAAAGTAGCAACGCATGAGCTTCTCCTTATTCGGCCCGGCCAGCACGGGCCAGCACGGCATTGAGCAACACATCGGCGCCCCGGCGCACATCCTCGGGCAGTACGTCTTCTGCCTCGTTGTGGCTCAGGCCGCCGACACAGGGAATGAATACCATAGCGGTCGGACAATAGCGCGCCAGCAGGATCGCATCGTGACCGGCGCCGCTGACAATCGACTGCTGGGCATAGCCCAGACCGTCCACGGCAGCCTGCACGGCGGCCACACAGTCAGCGTCAAACGGCGTTGCCGGGCTGACCCAGTGGCGGCTGATGCTGACTTTCAGGCCACGTTGCGCGGCGATGGCTTGCAGGCGTTTACCGACCTGTTGCTCCATCTCGTCAATCGCGCTGTCGAGGTGATGACGCAGGTCGACGGTGAACTGCACCAATCCCGGAATGGTGTTGCGCGAGGACTTGCTGATGCTCAACTCGCCGACCGTGGTCAGGCCTTGCGGGGCGAAGTCGCAGGCCAGCTGCTCAATCGCCTGGATCATCGGCGCGGCGGCATAGAGGGCATCCTTGCGCAACGGCATCGGCGTGGTACCGGCATGTGCGGCCATGCCTTCGACCCGCACGTCGAGCCAGCGAATGGCCTGACCGCCACTGACCACACCGATGCTCTTGGCGTTGTCCTCAAGGATCGGGCCCTGCTCGATATGCGCTTCGAAATAGGCATCCACCGCACCACCCAACGGGCGTTTACCGGCAAACCCGGTGCGCTGCAGCGCTTCGGCGACGCTGACACCCTCGGTATCGCGCACCGCCAGGGCATCCTCAAGCTGCATGCTGCCGGTGAACACCGCCGAGCCGAACATGGCTGGAGTGAAGCGTGCGCCCTCTTCGTTGGTCCACACTGCCACTTCCAGCGGCTTGCGGGTCTGGATCTGCAGGTCGTTGAGACAACGCACCACCTCAAGCCCGGCCAGCACGCCGTACACACCATCGAAACGCCCGCCTTCCGGCTGGGTATCGAGATGGCTGCCAATCATCACCGGGGCCGCCTCAGGGTCGGTGCCGGGGCGACGGGCAAACAGGTTGCCGATCGGATCAACGCTCAGGGCCATGCCCGCTTCGCGGCACCAGTGGGCGAACAGTTCGCGGCCGGCCTTGTCTTCTTCGCTCAGGGCCAGACGGCAACTGCCGCCACGGGCCGTCGCACCGATTTCAGCCATGGCCATCAGGCTCGCCCACAGGCGTTCGCCGTTGCTTTTCAACATCGCAACCACTCCAGTATTCGTTAACAAATCAGGCCATTTCCAGAGAATGGGCCGCGGCATGCCGGCGTGCCAGGGCCAGTACACAGAGCAGCGAGATCGCCGCAATCACGCTGTAGAACAGCGCCATCGGCCACCACTGACCGACAAATTCATGCGCAAGCCAGGTGCCCACCAGCGGCGTCAGGCCACCGGCGATTGCGCCGCACACCTGGTAGGCCATGGAGATCGCCGTGTAGCGCACGCGGGTCTCGAACATGCCGCTGACATAGCCGGCGATCACCGCGTAGAACGACGCCATGCACACTACTGCCAGGGCAATACCGACAATGATCAGCGGCGCCTGGCCGGAGCTGACCAGCACGAACATCGGGTACGGCGAGGCCATGGCCAGCAGCGACACCAGGCAAAGGAAACGCGTGGCGCCGATCTTCTCGGCGACCCAGGCGGCGATGGGCTGGATGCAGAACTGGATGATCGCCACCACGAACAGGCATTCGAGGATCAGCGAGCGCGGCAGCGCCAGTTGCTGGGTGCTGTAGGCGATCATGAAGGTGTTGGTGAAATACACCCCGGCGATGCCCAGGGTATTGGCGCCAATGCACAACAGCAGCGGGCGCCAGGCCGTGCGCAGCACCTCCATTACCGGTGCCTGCTCCTTGCGCTTGGCCTTGCTGGCCTGCTCGCGGCTGGCGAGAAATTCCGGCGACTCGTTGACCCCCAGGCGAATCGCCAGGCCGACCAGCAGCAACAGGGCACTGGCCAGGAACGGCAGGCGCCAGCCCCAGCTCATCAGGTCTTCTTCCGGCAAACGGGTGACGGCGCTGAAGGCCAGCAGCGACAGGATCAAACCGGCCGGGCTGCCCAACTGGGCGAACGAGGCAAAGAAGTTCCGTCGTCCCTTGGGCGCATGCTCGCCAGCCATCAGTACCGCACCGCCCCACTCCCCGCCCACGGCAATGCCCTGGACGATGCGCAGCAGAATCAGCAACACCGGCGCCATGGCGCCGATCTGCGCATAGGTGGGCAACAAGCCGATGCACACCGTCACCACCCCCATCATCACCAGGGTGATCACCAGCGATTTCTTGCGCCCGATACGGTCGCCAATATGACCAAAGACAATGCCGCCCAGCGGCCGGGCGAAAAAGCCCACGGCAAAGGTGCCGAAGGCGGCCATGGTGCTGAACAGCTTGTCGTCCGAGGGAAAGAACAAGGCCCCGAACACCAGCGCCGCAGCCGTGGCGTAGATGTAAAAGTCGTACCACTCGATCATCGTGCCGATAAAGGCGGCGGCCGCAGCCCGGCGTGGCTGGGGCGAAGCGGAAGGCTTCATGGGTCAGGCTCCTTTGATTATTTTTCTGGCAGGAGGGAACGGTGCGTTCGCGGCGCTCTGGTGTCGCCTGTGTGACAACGATTTTTCGTCCCGGGGCTATGATTAGTCAATTTTCTATTTATTATTCGGATTATTAGCCACCCTTATATTGTTGCCAGAGGGCCCTGCCATGCCTGATCGCCTGCTCAACGACCGCCTGGACTGGAACCTGCTGCGCACCTTCCGGGTGATCGGCCAGGAGCTCAGCATCAGCCGCGCCGCCGCGCGCCTGCACCTGACCCAGCCAGCGGTGAGCCAGGCCCTAAAGCGTCTGGAGGAACAGCTCGGGCGCCAGCTCATCGCCCGCCGCGGCCCGCGCTTTGCCCTCACCGAGGTGGGCGAACAGATCTTCCACCTGGCCGGTGAAATCTACGGGCAGATGTCCCAGGTCAGCAGCGTGCTCGAGCAACCGGCCGACGAGGTGATTGGCAAAGTGCGCCTGCTGATGATCAGCCGCATCGTCTGCGAGCGCTTCGACAGCTTCCTCGCTGACTTTCATCGCCAGCACCCGCGGGTCGACCTGGAAATCGACGTAATGCGCAGTTCCGACATCGTCAGCGCCCTGCAGGAAAAGACCGCGACCCTGGGCCTGAGCCTCAACCGCCGGCCGCAGCCACGCCTGGAGCAGCGCCTGTTCCTGAGCCAGCGTTATGGGTTCTTCTGTGGCAAGCACCATGGGCTCTACGGCAAAAAAGACGTCGCCGAGGGCGACCTGCAACGTGAGAACTTCGTCAGCTTCGCCAGCGACCAGATTGGCGGCATGCTCTCGCCGCTGACCATCTTTCGCGATCAGCAAGGCTTCAGCGGGCGCATCGTCGCCTCGTCACCGAGCCTGGAGGAAGTGCGGCGCCTGGTGATTGCCGGGTTTGGTGTCGGCTGTCTGCCGGCGCATGTGGTGGCCGCGGATGTCGAAGCGGGGTTGCTCTGGCCGTTGCCGCCGCTTGAGGGGATCGCCGATGTCGATATTCATCTGCTGTGGAACCGGGAACAGCGCATGAGCCGGGCGGAGTCGGTGTTCATTGAGGCGCTGCAAGCGACCCTCTAGGCCCTCCCACAGTCATCGATAAAAGTCGACAATCGTGTCTATTTTTATAGACACCCGAATCAATCGAAAAAACGTTACAAGGCGCGCAATAGAGCACTTGAACCGTAATATATGGCGAGAAGAAGTCGCATAACGGTAACAATTTGTCAGAATTTAATTGACACACCACTCCAACTCTTCTTATTTTCCCCCTGCCTCACCACACCAAAAAGAATAATTCCAAACAAATACGGGCAAGTGCCATCCATGATGCCAGTCTCTTCACGCGCACCTGAAAAGCAGAACAAAGGACCCGTTCTCACCGCTTCACCCCGCCGCCGCTCCTCACTGATTCAGGAGCGCACCGCGCATGCACAGTAACAGCCCCGCAGCCTCCAGCCCGCAATTCAAGAAGACCCTGAAACTCTGGCAGGTGGTCATCATCGGCCTGGCCTACATCGCGCCGATGACCGTCTTCGACACCTTCGGCATCGTCTCCGGCATTACCGACGGGCATGTGCCCAGCGCCTACGTGCTGGCCCTGCTCGGCATCCTCTTCACGGCCGTCAGCTACGGCACGCTGGTTCGGCGCTTCCCCGAATCCGGCTCGGCCTACACCTACACGCGCCGGGCGATCAACCCGCATGTCGGCTTTCTGGTCGGCTGGTCGTCGCTGCTCGACTACCTGCTGCTGCCGATGGTCAACGCCCTGCTGGCCAAGCTCTACCTGTCGGTGATGTTCCCGGAAGTCCCGGCCTGGGCCTGGGTGGTCGGCTTTGTCACCATCATGAGCCTGATCAACATCCGCAGCATCAACCTGGTGGCCAACTTCAACACCCTGTTCGTGGCTATCCAGGCGATCATCATCGGCGTGTTCATCTACCTGACCATCCGCGGCCTGCACAGCGGCGAAGGTCTGGGCACGACCTGGAGCCTGCTGCCATTTGCCGGTGAGGATACCCACCTCAACGCTCTGGTCGCTGGCGCCACCATCCTGTGCTTCTCGTTCCTGGGCTTCGATGCGGTCACCACCCTGTCGGAAGAAACCGAGAACGCCGAAAAGGTCATCCCGCGGGCGATCTTCCTGATTGCGCTGATCGGCGGCCTGGTGTTCATCGTTGTGTCGTTCTACATCCAGTCGTTCTTCCCGACCATGGACCGCTTCCAGGACCACGAAGCCGCCCTGCCGGAAATCGCCCTGTATGTCGGCGGCAAGCTGTTCCAGTCGATCTTCATCTGCTGCACCTTCATCAACACCCTGGCGTCCGGCCTGGCTTCGCAAGCCAGCGTGTCGCGCCTGCTGTACGTGATGGGCCGCGACAATGTGATCCCGAAACGCTACTTCGGCCGCCTGCATGACAAGTGGAAAACCCCGGCGATCAATATCGTCATCGTCGGTTTCATTTCACTGTCGGCGATTTTCTTCGACCTGGTGACGGCCACCTCGGTGATCAACTTCGGCGCCCTGGTCGCCTTCAGCTTCGTCAACCTCTCGGTGATCGTGCACTGCTACCTGCGTGAAGGGCGCAGCAAGACCCTGGCCGACAAGCTCAAGTATCTGGTCGTGCCGACGATAGGCTTTTGTATCACCGCCATTTTGTGGCTGGACCTTGATGAACACTCGCTGCTGTTCGGCGGTGTCTGGGCGGCGCTGGGTGTGCTGTACCTGGCGTACCTGACCAAGGCCTTCAAGGTTGCACCACCCAGTTTCATTGCCGAGTAAAGCGCTATAGAAAAAATCGCCCGTCGCTATCGACGGGCTTTTGCTGTTCACACCCCTGAACCTACAAGGACGTCACCATGCTGCTGCGCCGCCTGCTCATCCAATGGAAGATCACCCTGCTCGCCGGCCTCTGCCTGCTGGTCATCGTGGTGCTACTGATGACCGCGGCGCTGTTTCAATCGAGCCGCAGCGCAGCACTGGTCAACACGGCCAATACCCAGATGCTCGACCAGAACGCCCGCCTGCGCCTGCAAACCTATGCCCAGTTGCAGGCGGTGCGCATTCAACGCTATTTCAAGGACGCCTACCTGTACGGTAATGGCGTCTCGCAGCTGATGATGGTGCTCCGCGCCCAGGGCGTCGACAACCTGCGCCAGACACTCACCCAACAAGCCAGGACGGCACTGGGCGACAACCCTGAGTTGCTTGGCCTGTACCTGGTGTTCCTGCCCGATGCCCTCGATGGCAAGGACGCCGCGTTCATCGATCAAGCCGAGGTGGGCAGCAATGAAAGCGGACGCTACTCGCTCTATTGGTCACAACCGCAACCCGGCCAACTGGAGTCCGAGGCGATGCCCGAATCGATGCTCGCCGACACCAGCCTCGGCGCCAACGGCTTTGCCTACAACCGCTGGCTGACCTGCCCGCTGGAAACCGGCGAAACCTGCGTGATCGATCCCTACTTCGATACCGTCGGCGACCGCACGCCACTGATGACCAGCATCGCCATCCCGCTCAAGCAGGACGGCAAGGTGATTGGCGTAATGGGCCTGGACATCAGCCTCGACAACCTGCAGCAACTGAGTCTCGACGGCCGTCGGGAACTGTTCGACGGCAACGGCCAGGTCAGCATCGTCAGCCCCTCCGGCCTGCTCGCCGGGCACAGCCGCGACGGCAGCCAGCTGAGCAAGAAAATCGAAGACGTGCTCGGCCAGCAGGCCGGCGCCCTGGCGGCGCAGATGCGCGCGGGCAAGGCGGCTGAATTCAGCGCCAACGGCATGCTCCAGGTTAGCCAGTCGTTTGCCCCGGTGCCCGGCGCGCAGCCGTGGAGCGTGTTGCTGGAAGTGCCCGAACAGGTCCTGCAGGCGCCGGCCATCGAGCTCAATGCCCGCCTGGACGCCCACAACAACAACGCCAACCTCACCAGCCTGCTGATGGCCCTTGGTGCCGTCGTGCTGGGCCTGCTGGTGATCTGGATGACCGCTCGCGGCGTGACCCGGCCGATCCTCAAGGTTGCGGCAATGCTCAAAGACATC
The DNA here is from genome assembly GCF_059415665.1 of Pseudomonas sp. GW821-FHT10B02. Taxonomy (NCBI): domain Bacteria; kingdom Pseudomonadati; phylum Pseudomonadota; class Gammaproteobacteria; order Pseudomonadales; family Pseudomonadaceae; genus Pseudomonas; species Pseudomonas sp. GW821-FHT10B02. The sequence goes on from NZ_JBWKNR010000019.1 coordinate 48,073, forward strand.
GCCAGCGGTGAAGGCGACCTGACCCGTCGCCTGGACTATGCCCGCAAAGACGAACTGGGTGAGCTGGTGGGCTGGTTCAACCGCTTTCTCGACAAACTGCAACCGGTGATCGCCAACGTCAAAGCCTCGGTCCAGGATGCCCGCAGCACCGCCGACCAGTCGGCGGCGATTGCCAGCCAGACCAGCGCCGGCATGCAGCAGCAATACCGCGAAGTCGACCAGGTCGCCACCGCCTCGCAGGAAATGAGCGCCACCGCCCAGGATGTAGCGCGCAACGCCGCGCAAGCCGCCGAAGCGGCACGCGGTGCCGACCTTGCCACCCGCGAAGGTCTGGAACTGATCCGCACCACGACCCGCGCAATCGAACAGCTGGCGTGCGAAATGACCGCCGGCATGGAAGAAGTGCAACAGCTCGCCAGCCGTAGCGAACAGATCGGCTCGGTGCTTGAGGTGATCCGCTCGATTGCCGAGCAGACCAACCTGCTGGCCCTGAACGCCGCCATCGAAGCGGCGCGTGCCGGGGAAGCCGGGCGCGGTTTTGCCGTGGTCGCCGATGAAGTGCGCAACCTGGCCCGGCGCACCCAGGACTCGGTCGATGAGATCCGCGTGGTCATCGAAGGCCTGCAACAAGGCACGCGCGAAGTGGTCGGTTCGATGCACAGCAGCCATCGCCAGGCTCAGGGCAGCGTCGCCCAGGCCGAACAGGCGGTGCCGGCCCTGCAGCGGATCGGCGATGCGGTGGCGGTGATCACCGACATGAACCTGCAGATCGCCTCGGCGGCCGAAGAGCAGAGCGCCGTGGCTGAAGAAGTGAACCGCAACGTCGCCAGCATTCGTGACGTGACCGAGTCGCTGTCCGGGCAGGCTGAGGAGTCGGCACAGATCAGCCAGGCGCTGAACCGCCTGGCCAATCATCAGCAGGGGCTGATGGCGACGTTCAAGGTGTAGCGGGTATACGCCAGCCAGGTCAAACTATCCACGGCGTGTCTTCAGGACCCTGGCGATGTTATCCAGCACTTGTGCATCGCCGGTTTTGCCAGACCACTCCAGCCACTTGGTGATCATCTGCAACTGACGCACGACCGACTCGAACTGGCGCTGCGAAATGCGCTGGCCAGCCAGCGCATCATCGTAGCTATCGTTGAGTGTGCGTTCGTTGCAGGTCTGCGAGCCTGCCGAGCCGCTACCGCGGGTGACGTCAATCAGCCAGCGGGTCAGCAGTACGTCGGCCGTCATGACCGCATCGAATACACCGAAAGATTGTTTGTAGCGAACCTGTGCTTCGGCTTCGCAGCGCTTGAGGTCGTCGAGCGATGGTGTGCCAGTCATGCACATCACCTCCAGTTGAATCCGGTTCAGCATGGCATAAGGGTTCCAGTCCGGTGCATCCTTGTCTTCGCCCGCAGCATAGGCCTGCCTTGCTGCGTCAAGACTCTGGCTGATGAGCTTGTCCAGTGCCTTGGACCTGGACTGGGTGAGGCTCTGCAGTAACGCGATATGGGCTTGCCGCTTGAGGCCCCGCCCGCGCATCACCTGACGACGCGCAAGCAATACGCCCGGCGTGCCCTCACACATCTCGCTCAAGTGATCCGCACGCGCGATGGCAGCCTTGATCAACGTGCTGGCTTGCTTGAAATCGGCAGTGCCGAAACCTGGCTCCGGGTCTGCCGCCAGGTAGGCCTGGCGAATCTCCACATCGATGAGCTTCTCCACCGCCGTCATGGGCACGCAGCCCCGACCGCTGAAGCGCGCCATGGCCTGCAGCAATGCAGTCCGGGCGTCAGCCAATGCCTGGGCTTCATCCCACTCGCTATACAACAACCCCAACCCGTACTGGACTTCAGCCTGGTTGATCCAGCTCTCCGGCAAGCCCTCAAAGCGCTTTTGCACCTGCCTCTGCAGTTGCGCAAAGCCTGACGCCGCTGCTGTCGAACTCGGGGTGGCGGCCGCCAGCCGCTGCTCTTCGAGCCAGTCGAGCAGTTCCGGAGAACCGCGCAAACAGCTGTTGCTGCCATCGCCGGACGGCAGCAGGCGCAGCTGAAACAACGGGTCGCCATAGGCCTGGTAGGCACCCCAGGTATTGCAGGCGGGAAACTGTTCGAGGGTATCCAGACGCGCACAGGCAATGGCTTCGGCGAAATGATCACCGTAAATGGCCAAGCGGTTGAAAAAGGTTTCCGAGAAGCAGCACGCCGCACTGTCATCGACCTCCCAACCGGCCGCCACCACGCAACGCACGCCCATGTTGATCAGCTCTTGCGCCAGGCTCGCCGCCAAGCGATTGCCTCCCGGCTCAGCGCCCGAGACTTTACCCAGGTGACAACAGCTGAGGAACACCAGATCCGGCACGGTTTCCATGCGGTCGATCTCGGCGGCCGTCAGCAGCAAACCATCCGACAGCACCACGCCGCTGCGCAACTGACCGTTGCTGTCTTTGCTGCGAAATACACCATGGGCACAGATCACCAGGACCCGGTAAGGCCGGGCGAACAGTTGGTCGAACACCTCCACGGCACTGGCGCCGCTGCCCAGACTCCAGGTGGTATAGCCCGCGCCATCCAGCACGCGGCTGACCGCCTGGCTTTCGCGCAGCGCACCGGGCAACCCCACCAGCCGCTCCGGCCAGGGTCCATCGCCCTTGGGCCGGAACTGTTTGAAATAGCCCTGGGTATCCGGATCGCCAATAACGCAGGCATTCATCAGGTCCGTGCGCACCACCTCTCGGCGGTAGCGCTGGGTAATGAACTGGCGCACCAGGCGGGTACGCTTGATCATCGGTACACCGTCGGTCTCCAGCATCTCCCACGGCAGGTTGGCACTGCTGTCATCGAGCACCAGAATCAGGTTATCCGATTTGCGCACGGCGCTTTTGAAGCCGAGCGGCAGCATCAGCTGGAACAGGCTGTTGCCGAAGAACGCCGCCGCGTCGTAGCGGGTAGGGTTCGGCCCGCGCAGGGCACTATCGACCATGCGTTCCAGCAACCCCGGCTGACGTTGATCGACCACCGCCTCGACCCTGGCGCGCTGTCCCATGTACAGGTAGTTCAAGCGTTGCGGCGGGCGCTCGAATCTGGCCTCCCCCCTGCTCCCGGAATCCCTGCCGTGGCCGACATGATCGGCACTGCTGACCTGCAGGCGCGGCCAGTAGTTGCCGGGCGGGATGACGCTCAGGCGCGGCCTGGCACCCTCACCGAACTGCACCGCCTGGGCCACCTCCAGGCGGCTGTTCAAGCGCTGGAGTTCGCCGGCCAGTTCGTGATCCAGCGTCGCTACCGTATAACCGGCGCAGATCGCCGCATCGACAAACATTTCGACAATGTCCAGGCGTGTTACCGCCGCCGGGCGCCCCTTGGGCCCGGCGCAAACGGCCGCATACTCGCGGTTGGCCTGGAGGACGCCGAGTGTCACGGCGCGAATCGATTCTTCCACGGTCAACTGTGCACTGGAGTTGGTTCCCAGTAACAAACTGGCGATGTGTAGCGGCAATAGCGCTTCAGGCTCGTCAGGATCCTCCATACGGGTCACCTGCGCGTACTGGTCCACTGCGTTCAGCAGGTAACGCAATACACCGTTGCGCACCGCCTGGGTGACGACTTCAGGGGTCAGCTCGCCCATTTCCCCAAGACCGACAACCAGTGCACCACGCCCCGTGCCACGACTTACCTCGGCAGCCGTGCGTGGTACCAGTACCACAGTGGCATTGCCCAGCTCGCCCGAGTACAAACCCAGGCGCTGACGCTGGGACAGCGCACCGTTGACCAGGTTCTGATCGATGGCGGCTTCGGCGCCGGAGATCGGGTCGCCGCGATAATGTCCGCAAATAAGCGGCACCTGGATGCAACTCAGGTTCATGGCCAGGACATTGATCTGCAGCGTGGTCAGTTGTGGCTTCGGCTCCAGGCTGCTGGTACGCCCGAGTACCTGGCTGAGCAACTGGGCATCGGCCGGATAGGCTGGCGGACCACCGCGAAAACTCACCAATGCACTCGAGCGTTCACCCGCCCGGCTAACGGGCAGGCGCTTGAGCAGCGCTGGCGTACGCTTGAGCAACAAGCTTTCGATCTCGGGGAAATAGTGGCTGGTAGAGGCCAGCTCACCGTGGACCACCGGCATGTACCAACAGCGGTTGTCAGGCAGGTTGCCGAGTTTGCCCGAGCGCCAGGTCACTGTACCGTCGCCCTGGGCAGTGCCGCGCAGCATCAACTGTTCGCTGCTGATGTCCAGGCCGCAGGGGGTGTTCTTGCCTTGACCGTAGACATAACTGATCCGATCGGGCGCCAGATCGACCCAGCTGTTGTCGGCAAGGGCCTGCCAGGATTGCTGGACCTTTTGCAGCAACGCGAAATCAGGACGTGCCCCGAGTTCGTCGCCGAACCAGAAGTCATCGTTCTTGAGCGCAAGCTGGCTCCAACTGGCAGCGCCATAGAAATCGACCGGGCCGTGGCCGCCGACATCTTCGAAGCCGGGAGCCGGCAGCAAATGCAGTGCGCCCGGAAACTCGGCGACGATCTGCAGAATCTTCTTCAGATTGTTCTGCAGATCCACGCGCGCCAGCATGCGGATAGTGTCGGACTGTCCGAGCAGGGTTTCGACCATGGAGTAAGCGCCATGGTTCGGGGTGCCCAACATCACCACCAGGCCGTCGGCTTGCTCGACCAGCGCTTTCCAGAGTGTCGGGTCTTGCTTGAACGCTGCGCGAATCACCAGCCCACCCATGCTGTGCGCGAGCAGGCGGATGCTGCGTTTGGGCCTTTTGCCAAGCTGTTTGCGCAAATCCGCAGCCAGTTGCGTACCCAGATCCGGCAGCGACTTGCGCCAATCGTAGGGATACGCAATGACCTCATGGGTTTCGTCAAGGTAGTCATGCAACTGCTTATAGGCAGATTCGATCAGGCCACTGCTGCTGACCTTCGGCGCACGCATGGCGATACTGTCCAGGCCATCCAGGGCAAGTTTCAGCGGGTTGAGCCAGAACGTTTCACCGCCAACCGTCAAGCTGCTGCCCATGATCCCGGGCAGCAAGAACACCAGCGGCCTGCTCTCCAGCTGCCGCTTGACCAGCAGCACATCGCCTTCGCCTCGTTTCGCCGGCAGCACAGCGCCTCTGGCCACCAACGCCCTGTCCAGCAACCAGTCGCTCAGACTGCTGGGCAACGGACGATTGCGGTACCTGACGGTATCGCGAAAATAGTGAAAGTGATTGACCTGCGGCCCTTCGACCGCCATGGCGTGCGCTTCCTGGGCGTGATCGAACAAGCCGCCGTACATGGAGTCGGTGTTGACTACCAGGTCATTACGGGCGCGGTCGAACAATGCCCAGTTGACGAACATGTAACCGATTCGCTGCAGAATACTGCTGGCCGATTCGTCGGTATCGCCAGCAACGATGGCCATCTTCAGGTTCGGCTGCGGCCTGGCCCGTGCCAGCAGCATGCCCATTGGCGCCTCGGGCAGCATCGCCTCAATGCCCGGCACCACCTGCGGCTGCATACGCTTGTCGGCGATTTCCAGCACCACGCGCTCGAGCAGTTTCAGGCTACGGGCCGCAACCTGCGCGGCGGCGCTTCCAGCTGCCGGGGTAGCGAGCGCCCCCACCGCGGTGCCAATACTCCAGCTGGCGAACTTGCGCACCAGGCTCAGCAGGCAGGACAGAAATACATCGAGGTTGTCAGACAGCAGCGCAGTGCCGCGGGCCGGAGCGGCGACACGGACATAGTGGGTGACTTGCAGGCTTTTGTCCTGGAGCAGCTTTACCAGCTTGTCGAGCTTCTCGCGTTCAGACCTTGCAAAGGCCTCACGCTCCCCGGCTAACGCCGGGTTGTGTTTTTCCCGCTCGACCTCGTCGGGCCTGGGCGCGCGGCGATAGTTCTTGATCCATTGCGGCAGGTTTGGATCGTTTGGGTCCAGGCACAGCAAGTCGGCCACCAGCCCGCCCCGCGAATGACTGACCACGTGTAGCCTGGCCCCCTTTGGCAGCCGATCGACAGCCTGCAAGGCATTGTCGATCGGGCTTTCCGAAAAAGTGCGATGTTCCAGACCGACGATCTGCGCGCCAAATTTCAGTTGCAGGTCTTTCCAGGCGGCGGTACCCGGCAACTCGCCGAAGCTGCCCATGGTGTGCGAACCGGTGCCATGGATGAACAGCAAAATGGGCGCCTGATCATCCAGCACTGCATCGCTGGCAATCAGATCCTGCGGAGTCAATACCCCACCGTTCCAGCGGTAAAGTCCGGGAGGCCCGGCCAACTGACTCTCAATGGCAGTCATCAGTGCCGTTGCGCCTTTCTGCGCAGCCCAGTCTACCGCCATGTCAGTGGCTTTCTTCTTGAACAATTCCTTGGCCAGATCAGTGATGCCGTCGTCTTCGAGCACCAGTTGCCTGACCTGCCGCCAGACCCAATCCGAGGCGCCACGGTTCTTGCCCTGAATATCAATGAAGCGGGCAAAGTCGACTGAGCCGTCTCTATCCACCACATCCGGGCGGGTCCGGCGCAACTGCTCGGCGAGGGTGTCGGCGCGAATGAAAATGGTCGAACCGTCATTGGCATCCAGTGCCAGCAGTGCATGGGGATCGTGCAGGGTTTCGGTGTGAGGGGCATCACTGGCACGCGCAGCCGGCGCCAGTTGCCAGGTTTTCAGCACCCGCACGTTATCCAGGGTGCTGGCCGGGCCGCCGCTGGCGCTACGACTGGTCGATGCGGCCATTGTCTGCGGCGGCATGGCGGCGGCATCGGCGCAATGCTGGAGAGGCAACTTGATGAGTGGCGGCGCGTCAGTCGGCTTCACAATCATTCCCTCTGGATCCACTCCTCACTAAAGTTCATGCTTATTTATATTTCAAGATCACCTGTACTTTTAATCTCCCATCCCCTGCAGTGTTTCAAGAACTTAACACTGGCGCGATTGATGTCAGTGCGCCACTGCGGCAATATAGCCCCCACCGTTTGGCCCAAGGACCGCTATCCAGAGCGATCCCAACAGGAGATTTGCCATGGATCAGGTTCGCAGCCACCGACAATATTCGGATTCTGCATATGTATTATGACTACCGGGATCTGGCCGCCGCCGCAACGCTGAAAAAAATTCGCAAGCACGTCACTGTACCCAAACTTGCAGATCATGTATTCAACATGAGTTGCGCGACAATCGTTTCGTTCTTTCTGGTCAATGAAGAAACGCCTGCTCGCTCTGACGATGATATCAACCAGCAGATTGGGCACATTATCGAGTTCGCCAACAGTTTCCAGCTCAAGGTCACCCCGAGAGTCCTGGATGCTATTTACTCTCCTGTAATACGCGTTCTAGATAATTTACCGACCGAAGATATCCGCTACTTCGCTAACTATGTTCTGGATCTCCTCCTGAGCGAGCAAGAAAATATCGACTACCGTCACTGCAAAATAGTTGCCGGTTTTGCAGGTCAGCTTTTTTCACACCTGCGCAGTGACGTCGTCGACCTATTTCCCAACACCGCTGAGCTTTCTCTTGGCGTGCTGGGCCGCGCCCCCCGCAGGTCATTCCCGATGTCTGCGGACATCGCCCAGCAGCACAGGGCCCTGGTTGAGCTGAAGCTGCAGACAAACAACATTCAGCCTAATTTTGTTCATGACCTTGCAGATTTTCGAATTCACGGCTCACGGGCAGCCTGTCTTATTGACTCTCCGTCGCAAGCGTCCTCGGCAACAACCCATCTGGACATACTCAGCGGCGCTACCTCCGAAGACATCTATTTCGCACTTTCTCAGGTTCATGGCAAACAAGGCAAATTCATTCTCACCCGCACCTACACCGGCGTGATCTCGGCCCAAGCCAATGAAAAATGGCAACAACTTAACGACCATGAAAAGATAGAAAGCGTCGTTGCCTTCGATAGTTACTACCAAGGTAAACCCAGGAAATTCGTCATCATTGTCATTGACAATACCCGGGCCGCCGCCGACAAAACCGTATACATCAACGTCACAGAGAACCCTGCACTCGCCTCTCTCGACGCCATTGAACGCTCCATGCTGGCGGCGAGTATTTACCTGATGTGGCTGGGCCAGCCCATCTCTCCTGAAAAATACACACCACGCATCGCAACCATCCTCAATAGCCAGTTCAAAAATGGTTACCGTGACGTCGACGGTTTGTGCAAACAGGTCGCGCGGGATGAACTCACCGCACGAAACACATTCCGCGTCAATCAACATGTCGACTTTGGCGCTGCGGAGCACAAGCGCATTGATGTCAACGGCGATGAAATAGTGGCCCTGATCGCCAAAGAGAACCCCCGCAGCATCTACGTGATCGGCAATAACGGCGCCGGGAAAAGCCTGCTACTGGGTGATATCGCCAGCAAACTGCTGAATAATGAAATTCGCACCGTCGGCATTACCCTGTCGCAATCCAATCGATTTCCCAAGGTTACGCAAGAAAATCAGGATTACTACCAGACCTGTGGCAGCAGTTATCTGAGCGCACGTTCCAAATTCAGAAAATCTGAAATCATCCTCGCCGCGCTGGATACCATCTTCCGAGACCAGCTGAAGATAGACACATTGATCGAATGCATGGGACTCCTGAAATTCAAGGCACAGATGTACCTGGCTCCACGCTCACATTCCAAAAGCGAACGAATGGCGCATGAAAGCGACGCAATGATCGCCTTGAGCACAGACGCGGCAGAAAACATCGCTGAACTCGAGCAGCTCCATCTGGAAATTTACACCCTGGCATTGAGCAAGGACAACGAAAGCCATCTCAGCAAGGACAATCGCTACCTGCTGTTCACCGACCTGAGTTCTGGCGAGCAGAACATCTTGCTGCTGCTCGCGCACATCATCGAGACAGCGCAAGTGGATACGCACACCATCGTTCTGCTGGATGAGCCTGAGGTCAGTTTGCACGTGAGCTGGCAGCAAACATTACCGAAAATCCTCAACACCCTCGCAGAGCGGTTATCGGTAAGCTTTATCACGGCAACGCACGCGCCCGTATTGATTACCAATGCACCCGTAACAGACACGCCCTGCTACGTGCTTGACGCCGGGAAATTAACACCGATACCCCCTGCACGGCGCCACTCGGTCGAAACCATTCTGGTGGCGGGTTTCAACACCTACACCCCCCATAACCGTGAAGTGTACGAGCGTTGCGCGCAGCTGGTCGCTGCAGTTATAAAGCTGAAAAACAAACAAGCCCCACCGGCAGAATTCAGCTTTGAAAGTGCCATTGAACAACTGGCGGCACTGAAAAACACGATGAACAATTCCGACATGGACAAACAGGACAGTCGTTTCCTGCGCGATATGGAACTTATCAAGACAGCGCACTCGGCCATCACCTCGGCCAAGGAAGAGGTAGTCAGTAATGATTAGCGTGCCAACCGACGCCGCGCTTGAAGCCATGCTTGAGGACTACCTCAACCAGTGTCATGCCGAGCCCGCACACGTTGCAGCCACGCAGAACTACTTGAAAAGTATGTCAAGAAAAGCGCTGCGGCAGTTCAGAAGGCGGCTGAACGGCGTATTCATAAAAGAAATAGATTTATGGAATGAGCTTTACAGCTTCTCCTCCCCGACAAACCCAAAGCTTTCCGGAGAGCGGATAAGAGAGCAACTGCGCAAACGCCTTGAAAAAGAGCAAAACTACCAATGTTGCTATTGCCGGCGCCCCTTGTTCAACAGTGGCCACGCCAAACAGATAGAGCATGTTTTGCCAAAATCAAAATGCGTTCAGCACACCTTCAACCTGTTCAACCTGGTGATATGTTGCGTTGACTGCAACCTGAAAAAAAGAAACCACATATGGTCAATCAAGGAAGCCGACTATATCGACGAGGAAGACTATCCCGTCCCAGAATCATTTGACGACCTTTACCACCCACGCTTTCACAATTACAACGAACACATCAAATTCATTCGCCTGCAGTCCAATAATCACAACATCTCGATATACAAAGGACTCACTGTTCAGGGTAAAAATCTGTGCGCCAACATCCTCACTCACCTTTCGCAAAAAGAAGTGTTTGTGAACGGCAACCCTGACCTGAAGGAATACATCACGACGATTGATCAGCACACGCCCGGATCGGACACGAAAGCCGATGAGGCCATTCGCGTTTTCCAGGCGGCCTTTTCCAGGGCCACAGAAGAACTGCTCTACGACCTCTGAGCACCGTTGCCGTTCGCCTTAAGCGCTACCAATCACCTGCTTGAGCATGCGTTTGAAGGTTTCGATCTGTTCCGGCGAAAAGTCTGCAAAGACCCTGCCCTGCTGCTCGGAGGCAATCGTCCACAGCGCTTCGGTTTGCTCGATGCCTTCAGCGGTCAGGCCAAAGCAGCCCGTGTCTCGATCCTCGACCAGGCCCTTGCGTTTAAGGATGTCCACCGATTGTTCAATCTCGCGCATGGGCATCGCCACCTCACGCTGCAAACCGTTCATGTCCAGGCCGCAATCATTCTCCAGGACCATGAGCATGCGCGCTTCACTGGTACGCAGGCCGCTGGCCAGCTGACGTGGCTGATAGTCGGCCTGGTAACTGCGTACAGCCTGGGTCATCAGGTAATAGAGGTTATGGCTCAGGCGGCCCTGGAAGGCGCTCTTGCCTGTGCCTTCAGGACGCGATGCCAACCGCGGATGAGGCAGCACCGAGGAGTAGGCACCCTGGTGATAGAGCAGCGGTGAACGGCCGAAGTCGTCGAAGGCAACTACCTTGCCGATCAGAATCCAGTGATCGCCACCGTCGACCTGCTGGTGCATTTCACATTGAAAGCGCGCTGCACAGTCGCTGAACAGCGGCGCACCACCGGCACCCTCCTCGCATTCGATCCCGGCAAACTTGTCGTCCTTGGGCCGGGCGAACTGGTTGGACAGGTCGATCTGGTCAGCCGCCAGAATGTTCACGGCAAAGTGGCTGGCGTCGTTGAACACCTCATAGCTGGTAGAGCGCTTGTCGATGCTCCAGAGAATCAGCGCCGGCTCCAGTGAAACCGAGTTGAAACTGTTGGCGGTGACGCCGACTTTACGGCCGCCCACGGCGGCGGTCATGATCGTCACACCGGTGGCGAAATTACCCAAGGCACGGCGAAAAGCGCGCGGATCGAAGCCCGCATCTTGTTGGTCGGTCATGATGTCCTCAGTGCCGGGCGAACCCGGCAGGTCGATTCGGGAAAAAGAGTGAGGTCTTCAGACCATGCTTGGATCAGGCTCAAGGCCCATCAGCTCACGTCCGAGAATCTGGGTGCAGACGTCATAGTCGGTGTAGGCATGGGCAGCGGTCATGTGCGAGTCGCGCCACAAGCGCTGCAGCTCGTTGCTCTCCATCCAGGCCGTGCCGCCAGCGGCCTCGAACAGACGATCAACCGCCTGGACGCACATCTTCACCGCATAGCCCTGATTGGTACGCCAGAACGCCAGGGTTTCACGGCTGGGGTATTCATGACGCTCGCCATGTTCGGCGTGGTCGCGCCAGGTTTTCTCCAGGAAGGCACGGGCAGCCGCCACCTGGTGCGTCGACTCGGCCAGGCGCATCAGGGCCGGCGTCGCCGCACCGACATTGACGCCGGTGTAGGCCCGCACGCGGTTGCGGGTTTTTTCCTTGAAGGCCTCGAGCATGCGCTCGGCAATGCCCAGGCCGATGGTCGCGAAGCCGCTGGCGAAGTACGGACGATACGGGCTGTAGAAGATCTTGCTGTCCGGGTACAGACCGAAGCCGGCGGACTTGCCCTCCATCATGTCCTTGGCTTTCTGAATGCGGTGCTCGGGGACGAAGACATTGTCGATGGACAGGGTTTTGGTGCCGCTGCCTTTCATGCCCATGGCATACCAGTCATCCAGGATTGTGTAGTCGCTGCGTGGCAGCACCGCGAAACAGTAATCCTGCGCGCCTTCGGCATTCAGGCGGCGGCAGCCGACAATCGCCCACTCGGCATGATCGCTGCCGCTGCTCCAACCCATCTGGCCGCTGAACATCACGCCGCCCTCGACCTCCTCGACTTTGCCGAATGGCGCAATCGAGCTGCTGGCCGTGGCGTCCGGGTTGGCACCCCAGATTTCATCCTGCAATTGTCTGGAGAACATCGCCAGTTGATGACTGTGAGTGCACAGCAGGCTCATGGCCCAGGCGGTGCTGGCGCAGGCACCGGCGAGCAAGGCGATGCAATCGCAGAAATCCGGCAGGGACATTTCCATGCCGCCATAGGCTTTGGGCAGGAACGCGCGGTGCAGTCCGATGCCCTTGAGCATCGCGATGTTCTCGGCCGGGACCATCCGGTCCTTTTCGGCCTGGGCGGCGTTGACGGCGATGACAGGGAGAATCTCCTTGAGTGCTTCAAGGAGCGGGGTTGGCTTTTTCATTGTTAGCGACCTTATTGTTAGAAATTCGCCTGGCTGGCTGGAGCGGTGTGCAGGCAGACGCTGAAATGGATTATGCGCAGCCCGGGCAACGGCAAAAATGGACATTCCGCACTCTGCATTGCACTTTTCATGGTCTTGATTGCGCCCAAGGCAGAAATGGCTTTTGCGTGCTTAAAAAATTGTTAACAAGACAACGAAACCAGTACCATAACGCCCCCATCCAGCACCGGAGCTGTACTCCGTCATGCGTCACTGGCCCAGCTCCCTGCGCGCCCTGCGCCACCGCAATTTCCGCCTGTATTTCATTGGCCATGCGATTTCCACCCTGGGTACCTGGATCCAGCAGGTGGCGTTGTCCTGGCTGATCTACCGGCTGACCGACTCGGTCGCCCTGCTCGGCCTGACCACTTTTGCCGCGCTGATTCCGCAATTGCTGGTCGGGCCGTTTGCCGGCGCCTGGATCGACCGGCATGACAAACGTCGGCTACTGATCATGGTCGAAGCGGCGCTCGCCCTGCAGGCGCTGATCCTCGCGGGGCTGACCGCCAGCGAGCTGATAGGACCGGGGCTGATCGTGGCCATGGCCGCCCTGCTCGGCGTTCTCAATGCCGTGGACACGCCGTTGCGCCAGTCCCTGCTCAGCCAGTTCGTCGACGACCGCCAGGACCTGCCCAACGCCCTGGCCCTCAACGCGCTGCTGTTCACCCTGTCGCGTTTCATCGGCCCGCCACTGGCCGGGCTGCTGCTGGCGGTGGTCAGCGAGGCGGTCTGTTTCAGCCTCAACGCGGCGTCGTACCTGGCCCTGGTGATCGGCCTGGCCTGTGTGCGCCAGCTACCTTCACAACGAGCCAGCGGATCATTTCGCAATGTGTTCCGCGAAGGCATGCGCTACGCGCTGGACAACACGCAGGTGAAACAGCTGATGCTCAGCGTGATGGTGATCAACCTCACCGCGTCCAGCTACGTGGTACTGCTGCCGGTATTCGCCCGCGACATCTTCGCCGGCGACGCCCGCACCCTTGGCTGGCTGTGGGGTGCGGCCGGGCTGGGTTCACTGATTGCCAGTGTGGTCCTGGCCGGCAATCGCAACACCGCGCCACTGGGCCGGTTCATTCTCGCCAGTGCCGCGGGCAGTGCGCTGGCCATGCTGGTGTTCGCCGCCAGCACCCAGCTATGGCTGTCACTGTTGGCCATGGCGGTGCTCGGGTTCGCGATCACCCTGTGCAACGTCGGCACCAACATCTTGCTGCAGAGCGAGGCACCCGAGGCCCTGCGCGGCCGGGTCGTGGCCCTGTATACCTCGACGCGCTTCGGTTTCGATGCCATCGGCGGCCTGCTCGCCGGCCTGCTTGCCGCGCACCTCGGAGCGCCTGCGGTGCTGCTGGGGGCCGGTGCGCTGTTGCTCGTCTACTGCAGCTGGGCAGCACGCCGCTCAAGGGTCAAGCACGGGTAAGGCGAAAGGCCAGGTGGGCACCGATACAAAATAGCTACGAGCTTATCCATTTTGTGTGGCGATGCTGCCGGCCCCTTCCGCCTTTACGGCGGCCTACTTTCCTCTTGGGGAAAGTAGGCAA
>NZ_JBWKNR010000020.1:0-55163 GCF_059415665.1 Pseudomonas sp. GW821-FHT10B02
GGGCCGGATGCAGGAGCGAGCGGTTTTGCCTACTTTTTCCAAGAAAAAAGTAGGCCGCCGTAAGGGCGGAAGGGGCCAGAAGCGGCGCCACAGCGAATGGATAAACTCGCAGCCTCAGCAACCAGCCCCAACCCAACCCAACCCAACCCAAGAATCATAGCCCTCGGGATTCCGTGAAGAGCCATTTTTATTTGGCAGAGGTGAAGGAGGGCGTGGCTGGTAGTAACCGAGGCGATGAAAGAAACTGCATGCAGCGCGGGCCAAAGTGGCGGCGTTGTCCAGTTAACGGCGCTAGCCAAAGCACGATAGGCGCTAGCTGCCATTGCACTGGCGCCAGAAATAAATACCCACGATAAACAAGAGTATCTATACTCGCCGCGCCTCCAGCGTGGCAATTTGACATCACCTCTAGACGAAGCCACGCAAGGACGCGTTCTCACCTCGATTTCAAAGGAAGAAAAAGTGGCTGTCGTTAACCTACAAAAAACCCTTATCGCGCTTGCTATCACCGCAGCAGCACATCCCGTTTACGCTGAAACCCTGGCGCTGACCAACGCGGGCGTGCAGATCGAAAACGTCTCTTATGCCGACCATGTTGAAGTCAATGGCGCGTTCGCTACGACCAACAGTGACCTGGACGCCATCGAGTTCAACAGCGTTACCTTCAACAAGGACCTGATCATCAATGCCAACGTTAATGCCAATGGCACTAACGCTGATGGTCTGGACCTGTCGATGGCGGGTGAGGACGAAGACCCATCGTCGTTCGGCCCGGCGACCGAAATCTTCGGTAACCTGGTGAACAAGGGCAGCATTGCGGTGAGTGGCGGTGGTGTGTCGGCGATGCTGGTTGACCCGGCTATCATCCACGGCAACCTGGTCAACGAAGGCACTTTGAGTGTCAACGGCGATGAGTTCGAAGGTGACGGTATCCGTGCCCTGGAATTCTCCGGTGAGTCGGAATTGCACGGCAATCTGATCAACGCCAGCACTGGCCGGATTCTGGCGAACGGCAAGAACGCCAAGGGGATCTTGCTCGAAGGCGGTGAGATTGACGGTAAGCTGATCAACAATGGCTTGATTCAGGTCAGCGGCGAGGGCGCCACTGCTCTGGATGCCACTTCCAATGAATACTTCGGCTACACCGATCGTGTTGACATTGGCGGCATTGAAAACAATGGCCGCATCATCGCAACGGGTGACGATGCGGTTGGCGTGGAGCTGGACGGCGTCAGCTTTGCCACTTCGTCTGCCCAGTTCGTCAACAATGGCCTGATTCAGGCTACCGACGCCGCAATTGAAATCGGTGGCTTTGACATCGATGGTGAGGGCGAAGATGGCCCGCTCACGCTGGTCAACCGTGGCACCCTGGTTTCTGAAGACGAAGCCATCGATGCCTCCGACGCATCCGGTGTGGTAGTTCTGGACTGGCAAGGCGGCGCGATCACCGGCAACCTGATCGATCTGGATCGCATTACTGTTACCGGTGATGCAGTGTTCAAGGGCACCAGCGCCGATGTCGATGGCTACAACATCCGCATGTACGACAACGGCCCGTTGAATGTCGGTACTGAGAGCAGCGCAGGGCATCTGCAGCTGGCTAATGCCCACACCTCGTTGCAGGGTGACCTGGTGGTAGCCAATGGCTCATCGCTGGATCTGAACCTGAGCAGCGCGACCGATGCCAGCAAGGCAGTCTTGAGCGTCGACGGCAATGCAACCTTCAAGAAGGGTTCGCAAATCACCCTGGCCGCCCAGGGCAACGATTTTACCGCCGCTGGCAGCACTTACACCCTGGTCAAGGCTGATTCGCTGGATAACCAGACCGAGTCCGGCAAGCTGGTCAGCAGCCGCTCCTCGCTGTTGAACGTCGATACCTATGTCGTCGAAGGTAATCAGGTCGTTGCGACCGTTACCGGGAAGTCGTCGTCGCAAGTCGGTGAGGTGATCAAGGACATCGGCGGTTCGGGCAACGCCCAGCGCGCCGCTTCGGCATTCAGCAGTGTTGCCACGCAACTGGCCAGCTTGAACCCGCAGGACAAAGTCTTCCAGGCCTATGTCAATGCATCGCAGGACGCTCAAGCGCTGCGCGCGCTGGCTGAGCAGTTGACTCCAGAGGTCAATGGCGGTGCGACTCAGGCCGCGACCACCGGCCAGACGCTGATCAGCAACGTCACCAGTGGCCGCACCTCCGGGGCGCGCGGCATGTCTTCGGGCGAGGGCTTCAAGGAGGCGGGTGTCTGGGTGCAAACCCTGTACAGCGATGCCAGCCAGGACCTGCGTGACAATGTCGCGGGTTACAACGCCTACAGCCGCGGCATCGCGGTGGGTGCCGACGGTAAGCTCAACGATCAGGTGACCTTGGGTGTGGCGTACAGCTACCTGAACACCGACGTCAACGGCAAGAGCGGTGACAAAACCAAGGTCGATGGTCATGCGTTCACGCTGTACGGCGGTTTTGAGCAAGGTAACTACTTTGTTGATGGCAGCCTGACCTATGGTCTGAACAACAACGAAAGCAAGCGCAGCATTGCCGGCACAACCGCCAAAGGCGATTACGACAGCAACCTGTTTGGTGTGAACCTGGTCGGTGGCTACACCTACCATGTCTCGCCATCGGTGCTGGTCGAGCCTCGCGTAGCCGCGCGCTACAGCAGGGTTGATATCGACGGTTACCGTGAAAAAGGTAGCTCTGCCGCCCTGAAAGTCGAAGATCAGCGCTTCGAAGTGGCTGAACTGGGTGCAGGTCTGCGCGTTGCCGGCAATTTCCCGCTGGGCAGTGGCACGCTTGAGCCGCAGGCCAAAGTCATGGCGTACCACGACTTTATCGGTGATGAAGTCAGCAGCACCTCCACCTTCATTTCGGGCAACACGCCGTTCGTGACCAGCGGTGCCAGTGCCGTACGAAACAGCTATGAAGCGGGTGTAGGCGCTGACTACCACCTGGGCGCTGTGACGGTTGGCTTGAGCTACGACTATGTCGGCAAGTCCGACTTTGATGCCGATACGGTCACAGCCAAAGTGCGTTACGACTTCTGATGACCGCTGCAAGTCTCAGCCCGCTACGGTGGGCCGGGGTTTGCCTGCAAGGCGCGGCACTGTTGTTCAGTGCCGCGCTGAGCGGTTGCCAGTCGCCTCGGCAGGCACTGCAAGCGTTGGCATCCTCCCATGGCCAGCACCTCGAAGTGTTGGCCACTACCCCCTTTCCCCTGGCGATGATCGCGTCGCACAAGCAGCAAAATGCCGCGCGATTACGCATCTATCTGGAAGGTGATGGCCACGCCTGGGCCACGCCGACGCAACCGAGTATCGACCCCAGTCCCCGGCAACTGCTGGTGGCGCAATTGGCGCTGGATGACCCCACACCGGCACTCTATCTTGGCCGTCCCTGTCAGTTCCTCAGCGTCTCGACCTGTACGCCTGAAATGTGGACGAACCGGCGCTTCTCCGAAGAGGTCATTGCCAGCCTTGACCAGGCGCTGGATCTGCTCAAGGCGCGTTATCGCAACCAGGACTTCGAACTGGTCGGCTACTCCGGTGGCGCCGCAGTGGCACTGCTGCTGGCTGCCAGGCGTGACGACATTGCCCAGCTACAAACGCTGGCGGGTAACCTCAGTCCGACAGAGTGGGTCCGGATACACCAGCTCACACCTCTGCGCGGTTCCCTTGAGCCCTTGCAGTACCGCCAACGTCTGGCTTCGATCCCGCAACGGCACTTGTTCGGCAGTGAAGACCGGGTGATTCCGAGCGCGATTGAAGGGTTTTACCGCCGACAATTAGGGCCGGCCGCATGCCTGGAAACCCTCGTGATACCGGGTGTCGGCCATGAGACTGGATGGAACCAGGCCTGGCAGCGCTGGCGAGAGCAGCCGATCAAATGTGCGTTGCCTGCACGAGAGGGAACTGCTGATGGTGCAGAAGAGGGCGTAGCAGGTAGTACCTCCCGTTAGTTTAGTAATAAGCAACCTGAGCGTTAGAAAAGCAGAGTCTAACTACCTTAACTTCCGTGCCACCTTACACGGCAAGAAAAACTGACCACAGGAAAACATTATTGTTCGTTGCGGGGGCTGCCCGAGTGGCCAGTCCGGCAGCGAATGGAACGAGACCCGGATGTCTCGCCTGGGAAGGCTTAGTTAATCCCGGTGTCTTGAGTGATTTGCAATCACCCATGAACAGTAGGAGATAACAATAATGATCAGGACTCTGAAATTCGCAGCGCTGGCAACCGGGTTATTGACTGCCAGTCACGGCCTTGCGGCCGATCTCACCATCGTTTCCTTCGGTGGCGCCAACAAAGAGGCCCAGGTAAAGGCCTTCTACAAACCCTGGCAGCAAGCCAGCGACAGCAAGATCATTTCCGGTGAATACAACGGCGAAATGGCCAAGGTCAAAGCCATGGTCGACACCCGCAGCGTCTCCTGGGATGCAGTGGAAGTCGAATCGGCCGAGCTTGCCCGCGGTTGTGACGAAGGCATGTTCGAAACCCTCGACCCGGCGCAGATCGGCCTCGACAGCAAAGACTTCGTACCCGGTGCCATCCAGCCATGCGGCATCGGTTTCCTGGTGTACTCGACGGTGCTGGCCTACAACGCCAGCAAGTTGAAAGAAGCGCCCACCGGCTGGCAAGACTTCTGGGATGTCGAGCGCTTCCCGGGCAAGCGCGGCCTGCGCAAACTGGCCAAGTCGACCCTGGAATTCGCCCTGATCGCCGACGGTGTAGCGCCTGGGGAGGTCTACACCTTGCTGGCGACCGAGGCGGGTCAGGATCGCGCCTTTGCCAAGCTCGACCAGATCAAGCCGCACATTCAGTGGTGGGAAGCCGGCGCACAGCCGCCGCAGTACCTCGCGGCCGGGGATGTGGTGATGAGTTCGGTGTACAACGGCCGCCTTTCGGCCGAGCAACGCAAAACCTATGACCTGAAGATCGTCTGGTCGGGCGGGCTCTACGAGTTCGACTCCTGGGCCATCCCGCGCGGTGCTTCACGCCAGGAGAAAACCCGCGAATTCATCGCCTTCTCGCTGGAGCCTGTGCAACAGAAAAGCTTTGCCGAGCACATCGACTACGGCGCCGCCAACCTGCAGGCGATGGACCTGCTCGACAAGGCACGCATCGCCGAACTGCCCACCGCGCCAGAGAACCTCGCGCAGCAGGTGCCGGTAGATGCGTTGTTCTGGGCGGACCATGGTGAACACCTGGAGCAGCGCTTCAACGCCTGGGCTTCGCGCTGATCTTCTGAGCGGCCATGCCAGCCATGGGGTGTATACCCCATGGCTTTTTCCAGGGTTGGCGTTATCCGTCAGGAGATGGCGTTCAGTCCGGCCTGTTGTGCCTTGGCTGCGGAGCGGCTGCGCAACCAGCTGAAAGCAATGGCGAGTATCAGTGCGAAACCGACGTAGCCCAGCAGCGGATAGACGGTGCCGACCAGCTTGCTGAAGCCGCCCAGGCTCAAGACCAGACCTACGCACACAGTCGCTGCGCTGACCAGTTTGAAGCGGCGCGTATCAGGCTTGGCAAAGCGGGCGCTGAAGGCAAAGAACATACCCACCGCAGTGCTGTAGATCATGCAAACCAGTGCGATCGACATCACCACCGACAGGATTGGCGAGATGCGCCCGGAAAGTGCCAGGGCCGGCATTTCGATGCCCTGCAGTTGGTTGATGTTGGCGAACAGGCCGATGTTCAGCAGCAGGATCAGTGCACCCAGACCCAGACCTCCGAGTACACCGCCGACTGCTGCAGCCCTGGGCTGTTTGGTCATGCCGCCGATGACTGCCAGCATCGGAAAGCCCACGGCGATATTGAACGATGCGTACAGCAAGGCGCCGACGAACCAGTTGCCTGTGACCGTCTCGTTGTTCTCGCGGGCAGCTGCGTCGAGGGCCTCGACCGAAGCGTTGTAGCTGAAGATCGAGTAAGTGGTGATGAGCAGTACCATGGCCAGCAGGAAAGGCATGACCGCGCTGATCAGGTTGATAATGCGCTTGACGTTCAGGCACAGGGTGGCAATCACCAGCACGGTCATCAGTACCCCGCCGAACAGCGGTGGCAGGTTGTACTCCTGGGTGAAGATCGAACCGCTGCCCGCCAGCATCACGACGCCGACACCGTACAGGAAGAACGACAGCACAACATCGACCAGCAGCCCGATTCGGCTACCGAACAATCTGTAGAGAACTTCCTTGTGCGAGTTCGCTTGCATCTGCGAACTCATCCGGGCGATCTGCATGCCGAGGAAGGCAAACAGCACACCGCTCACCAGAGTGCCGACGATGCCTATAAGCCCATAGCCGGTGAAGAACTGCAGTACCTCCTGCCCGGAGGCAAAGCCGCCGCCGATCACCACGGACATGTAAGCAAGCGCAATCTGGATAGATTGTTTATTCATTACACTTAATCTCGTTCTTAGACTTATTAGTTGCATGGAATAGCGCGGTAACTCCTGTCCGCGCCATTCCGCATAGCGACGATCTGCATGGCAGCACAACAAGCACCCTGGCTCGCTGGATCGTGCAGGCATGCCGACGCCAGGCGCAGTATAGGAAGAGTGGGGTAGTTGTTTTGACTGTATAGGCAGTCATATCTGGCGAAAAGTGCTGTGGAAGCTGGTTTTGTATTACAGTTTTCGCGAAACGCTAGAAATTTACCGAAAACTCCTCTGCAGTCTGGCCCTTTGCAAGCCTAAGTCCGGCGGATTTCCAGCGTAGCCTTCAGCCCGCCTACCGCGCGGTTTTCCAGCCTGACCTGGCCACCGAGTCGCATGGCAATAGTCTGCACGATGGTCAAGCCCAAGCCTGCGCCCTGGTCATTGCCACGGCTGTAGAAGCGTTCGAAAAGCCGCTCACGCTCTGTCTCGTCGATGCCCGGTCCGTCATCTTCGACCGACAGTTCGAAATGCTTGGCCCGGCAGGCCAGGCGCACGGTGATCAGGCCCTTGGCCGGTGAAAAGTTCGCCGCATTGGTGAGCAGGTTGTGCAATGCGATAGTGATCGCCGCATTGTCTACCTGCGCCCGATAATCGCCTGGCTCAACGTCGAACTCCAGCTCCAGGCCTTTGTCCAGCAGCCAGGCGGTGACTTGCGCAAGGCTGTCGCGAACGGTGCTTTGAAGGTCAGTCTGCAACGCTTTGCGGGTGTTGGCCTGGGGCTCCAGGCGGGCCATGGTCAGCAGTTGATTGACCAGCCGGGTGGTGCGGTCCACGCCACTGATCAAGTAGTTCAACGACTCGCGACGCTGCTCCGGTGTTCCGGCTTCCAGCAGGTTCTGTGCGTGTACCCGCAGCACCGCCAGGGGTGTGCGCATTTCATGCGCGGCATCGGCGATGAAGCGGCGCTCACGGCCCAATACATCCTCGATCTGCGCCAGCATCCGGTTGAGTGCCGACTGCATGGGCTCAAGCTCCGTGGGCAACGGCATCATCTTCAGCGGTTCAAGCGAGCCTGCATGCCGTGCGCGCAAGGTCGCCGCCATGTCAGCCAGCGGCTTGAGCCCCCAGCCAATCGCCAGCCACACCAATGCAACGAGGATCAGGCTGCCGAGCACATTGGGCCAGAGGGTATGGCGCACGATGCGGCCTACCAGGTCCGAGCGGACATCGTCGCGTTCGCCGACCCATATGCGCAGATGGTTTTCCTTGTCTTCGAGCAGAAACCCACGCCAGGTGCGCTGTTTGAGGTCGGTCACATCGCTGAAGCCTGCGCTCGTCGGCGCTCGCTCGAAGGACGGGGCGCTGGCGGTCTGTACCAGCACATCGCCTTGCGGGTTCCACACCTGGAAAGCGATCTTGCTTTCATAGGGATGGCCATCGACCCTGGGCATGGCTTCGCCCAGGGCTTTGTTGAAGGCTTGATAAAGCTCGTTATGTTCGCGTGTCGCCACAGGCATGCGCATGACGCCCTGAAGCAGCCGTGCGTTCTGCGCCAGTTGGGCGTCGTAAACCTCGGCGATTTCGTGATTGCTGTCGTGCAGGTTGAGCAGACTGATCACCAGCAGGCCGGACAGCATCAGGCCGATGATCAAGGTCAGGGTGCGCCGCCGGATCGAAGTCATGAGCCCTGTTCTACCCGGTAACCGACACCACGGATCGTGCGGATCAGGTCGGTGGAGAATTTTTTGCGCAAGTGGTGGATGTGGACTTCCAGGGTGTTGCTCTCGGCTTCTTCATTCCAGCCGTACAACAACTGGGTCAGGCGCTCGCGCGTCATCACCCGGCCGGGGGGCGACAGCAGTTCGTGCAGCAACTGATATTCCTTGGGGGTCAAGGACACGGGCCGACCGTTGTAGGTGACCTGCTGGTTGCCGGGGTCCAGCGTGATGCCAGCATGCTGGATCAGCGCACTGGCGCGTCCGGCGCAACGTCGCAGCAGCGCGCGTAGCCGGGCCTTGAGTTCATTCAGGTCAAAGGGTTTGACCAGGTAGTCGTCTGCACCGGCGTCCAGCCCGGCAATGCGGTCTTCGGTTGCATCTCTGGCCGTCAGGATCAACACCGGCAACGCCGAGCCGCTTTGGCGCAGGCGGCGCAGCACTTCCAGCCCGTCCAGGCGCGGCAGGCCAAGGTCGAGCACGGCCAGGTCGAAGGTTTCGCTGAGCAGCGAATGCAAGGCGCTGCTGCCGTCCTGCAGCCAGTCGACCGTGTAGCCCTCGCGCCCCAAGGCCTGATGAATGCCCTCACCGAGGGCTACGTCGTCTTCGATCAGTAATAGCCGCACCGGAACTCCTGTCAGTCAACTTTCTTGTGGATGTCGACCAGCAACGCTTTGATTTCGTCACGACGACCTGCGTCCGCGCTTTCCCGACCCGGTCGTGGTGCTGCTTGCAGGGCCTTCTGCAAGGCTGTCCGGGCTTCGCTGTATTTCTTCTGACGGTAGAGGTGATCGCCCCAGAAGTACAGGCTGTCGATGCCGTCGGGGTTGACCTGCAACGCCTGCTGGAGCAACTGCTCAGCCTTGTCGGCATCGCCGAAGCCGATCGGCCAGCCCGGTACCCGGTCATACAGCGCTGCCAGGCTGGTGTAGGCCGAGCCTTGCAATGCCTTGGAGTCCAGGCTCAAGGCTTTCTCAAGGTCGGCTTTGGCCGCCTTGACCTTGCTCAACGCGCCCAGCCCGCCTTGGGCGCCGGCCCAACTGCTGGTGACGATGCCTGACCAGATCCACGCTTCCGCCGCCGCCGGCTGATCATGGGTAAGCGCCGCCGTCTGTCCGGCGAGTTGTTCGAACGCCGCGGGACGTTGTGCGGCTGGCAACTGATACTGAATGGTTGCCCAGCGTTGCTGGATCTCGGCAAGGCGTTGCTGATCGTCGGTATCCAGCGCCGCCCAGGCGCCCTGGCTGAGCAGACCGATGAGCATGCAGATGGCTGGTTTGTTCATGGCTTGAGGTCTTCCTTCGTGGGTTTCTGGCTCAGACGACGGATCAGTGGCAAGTGCTTGCGCAAGCCACGGTCGACAAGATTGGGGAGCAGAGTATTCAGGCGTACGAAGAAGCGCTCCGGCCAGCCCAGGTACAGGTCGCGATGATCGTTGGCGATGGCGCGCAGCACTGCCGCCGCCACTTGCTGTGGCTCATCGACCCCGGACTTGAGCGCGTCGTTGAGCGCCTGTGCCGCCACGCTGTTCATGCTCGTGCGGGTCGCACGAGGGGCCACGTACAGCACATTGACGCTGGTGTCGGCCAGTTCACGGCGCAACGCCTCGGAGAATCCGCGCAAGGCGAATTTGCTGGCACTGTAGGTGGCGTAGCCGGGATAGGCGAGCGAGCCATAGGTCGAGCCCACATTCACCACCATGGCACTTTTGGCCTTGCGCAGTAATGGCAGCAGGCTTTTTGTCAGGCACAGTGGGGCGCCGACATTGACTGCCAGCATGGCGTTGATCTCGCTGTCGTCCAGCTGTTCGATCATCGCAAAACGGTTGATGCCCGCTGCGTTGATCAGCAGGTTGATGCCACCGATGGCCTGGGCAGCCAGCAGCACCCTGCTCCGGTCGCTGGCGGTGGTCAGGTCTGCAGCGATCCAGGAAATGCTCTCCGGGTAGCTCAACAACAGCGATTCCAGCATGTCCCGGTGGCGGGACACGGCAATCACTCGCGCCCCCTCGGCACACAGCCCCTGGGCGATTGCCAGGCCGATACCACCGCTGGCACCGGTCAACACCACACGAGCATCAGACAGGCGCATGCGTCTGCTCCCCGTCCCGTGGCAAACCACGGAACATATCGGTGTACAGCCGGTAAACCACCCGTGAGGCATGGATTACAGCGGCCTGGTCGTGCGGGTCGTCGAGCTGGTCCATCAAGCGGCGGTAGGTCTGCATGTGCCCGATATCCAGCGCACCGTGGGAGTTGAGGTAGCTGAAGGCAGTGTCCGGCAGTTTCAGACCGGCCTGAATGCTGCCGGCAGCATGCGTCGCCAGGGCAATACTGGTGCCCTCCAGCACATTGACCATACCGAACAGGCCGACCGGGTTGTCGCGAGCGATCAGGTCGTAGAGGAAGCTGACCATCAGCTCGATCGGCAGTGCCGGGCGACCGTTGCGCACGGCCTCCTTATCGCCACCACAGGCCTCGATGTCGTCGAGTACCCAGGCCTCGTGCCCGTACTCGTCCTCGATATAGTCGCAGACGGCCTGGCGCAGCCATTCCAGGCGCGACGGCAAACGTGCACCACAGGCCATCATCAGCGGTACGGTATGGCGCACGTGATAGTAAGCCTGGGTCAAAAATTCCCGGTAGCTGTCCAGGCTGACTTTGCCTTCAAGGGCATCGCGGATGATCGGCAGGCTGAACAATGCCTGGCGTTCATCGGCGGTCGAGTGTTGCAAGGTGTCGAAAAAGCTCATCGTGCGGTGTCCTCGGAGAATTCGCCTGTGCTCAGGAGCATGCGGTAGCGTTCAACGATGGCATCCCGGCGCGGGCGGCCGTTGACGGTCAGCAGGCCATTGTCGGGGGTGAAGGGCTGCTCGAGTCGGGTCCAGCGATGGGCCCGGGCGTAGTCGGGTAGCGACTGGTTGGCTTGCGCCACGGCGGCCGCCAGTTGCTCATCGGTGCAGTCAGAACGCTGCGGCCAGAGCAGCGCATGGTTACAGGGCATGGCTTCGCCGTAGACGAAGGCCTGTGCGATCACGCCGCGTTGGGTGAGTTCGGCCTCGACCCATTCCGGGTTCACGTTGCGGCCGAAGCTGGTGACGAACTGGTGCTTCTTGCGCCCCTTGAGGTACAGGTAGCCGTCGGCATCGAATTCCCCCAGGTCGCCGCTGGCCCACCATTCGCAGGTCTGCGCAGGCTCGCCCAGATAGCCGAGCAGGGTCGGGCCCTTGACCAGCACTTCGCCATCTTCGGCCAGGCGTACCTGCAGGTGGGGCAGCGACCGCCCGACACTGCCGGGACGGCAAGCCTGGGGTTGGTTCAGGCACACCACCGAAGCACATTCCGATAACCCGTAGCCTTCGTAAACCGGCATGCCAACCTGCTGGGCACGGGCGAGCAGCGCTGTGCTGACCCTGGCGCCGCCCACCGCGGCAAAGCGCAAGGCGCGCGGATTGAAGGCGTGTTGTTCGGCGGCGCTGACCAGCAGCAACAGCAACTGCGGCACCAGAATCACACTGTGCGGCGCACGTTCGGCCAGAAAGCCCAGCAACCGTGGTGTATCGATACCTGTGGCACCCTGGATACCCAGGGTCTGCGGGCCAGGTAGGCTCAGGGTGGCGCCCGCCAGTAACGCGGCATAGCAGCCCAGGTTTTCCAGCAGTATCGCCAGCGGCAGCAGCGCCAGGTGATGCTGTGGATCCGTGGCTTTGCTGGCCTGGTGCAACGCGCGGGCGACACTCAGGATGCTCGCGGCACTCAGGCACACCCCCTTGGGCGTGCCGGTGGTGCCGGAGGTGAAGGTCAGTTTGGCCGTACCTTCGGGCATGCCGGTGTCGGCCAGCTCCTGGCAATACCAGACATCGCCCCGTTGCAGGTACCCGGCTGCCTGCAGCTCCGATGCCATTGCCGGTTCGGCAATCACCAGGCTGGCGCCGCTGCGTTCAAGGCAGTGCTTGCGTTGCGACGGGCTGAAAAAAGCGGGCAACGTTACGCAGGTCAGCCCCTCGAACAACAGCGCCAGATCCCAGAGCAGCGCGTCCACACCGTTGTCCAGCGCCAGGGCGACCACCTTCGCCTGTTCATCGCGTAACCGCTGTTGCCGAGCCGCAACCTCGGCGCAGAGGGTGGCGTAGTCGACCTTCAGCTTGTCGCCCCACAAGGCAATGGCGTGCGGCTTACGTTCGGCGTGCTGGTGCAGTGTTTGCCGGAAATGCCTCAACTCAGGCGACATTGCTGGCCTCCGCTGTGCAGGTCGGCAGGCCGAGGCGGTTCAACAGGCCGGCATTTCGCAAGTGGATGAAGCCGGCGCGGATGTTGCCGGCATGCACCTTTGGCTGACTCTGGTAATAGCTGCCCCAGTCGTGGCGATCTTCACCGAGCCGTAGCGGGTCCGCTGCGCAGAGGGTCTGCGGTTTCAGCCCCAGGCGATGGAAGCTGTTCACCAGACCGATGCTGCCGGTGAACGCGACCCACTCCAGCCCGCCCATGGCCAGCAGGTAGGTGATGGCAATGATGCTAAGGCGTGCGCTGCCGGTATCGGCAGCTGCGAGGTTGCCGACTTCGACGATTGCCGTGCGCGCCACCGGTTCGCCGCTTGCACCGCTGAGCAGCGGCTCGATCGGTTCATCCAGGTAACGTTCGAGAAACAACGGCCCGGCGCTGGCCAGACGCACGCCGGCCACCGCGCAGAGCGTCCCGCGGGCATCGCTGACCCCGAACAGTTCGGGCATGAATTGCTGGATGCGCGCGCCGTGCGCCTTTCGAAAGCGCTCCTGGATGAACGCTTCGTAGGTGTTGCGCTGGTGTTCGCCGGGAATGGCTCTGGCCAGGGTCAGTGGAGCGTCCGGCGTTGCACCGAAGCGCAAGGGCAGGGGAATGTTCCAGTCGAAATCGGGCATGACGTGATGCCTCCCAGGAAAGGTCTGGGGAGGAGTATTTGCGGCAATCCTTAACGAAGTCTGAAGATGTCGGAAATGCCGGTGATTGAAATCAGGGTGCTGTCACTGCTTGCCTGGTTATTCGTCGATTTCACTCTGCGGGTTGTAGTCACCGCCAGCCATGGGGTATGAACACATGGCAGTCAAACACCAATCAGCAAGGAGCCAGGCATGAGTGTTCGAGGGAATGATCGTCAGATCGACAACATTGAGTTCAACGTCAGCGACATCGCTCGCAGCAAAGCCTTCTATGGCGCTGCGTTCGGCTGGGCATTCGTCGATTACGGCCCGAGTTATACCGAGTTCAGTGATGGCCGGCTTAACGGAGGTTTCACCACAGGCGAGGCCGTTCGGCCGGGTGGGCCATTGATCATCCTGTATGCGGATGATCTTGAGGCAGTGCAGCAGCGTCTTGAAGGCCTGGGCGCAGTGATCAGTCGCGACACCTTTGCGTTTCCCGGAGGGCGCAGGTTTCATTTCATTGACCCGGATGGCTATGAGCTGGCGGTCTGGACCGCGCAACAGTAGGCTCGGCGCCTTGATATTTGGACTGATACTCAAGTCATTGAAACGCTGTAGTGGCTGAAGAAATTTTGAAATCGAAGCGGGTCAATTTTCTCGTGGCGGACGCCCGGATAAAGCGCATCAACTCGAGTGTTTTACTCAATGCCGGCACGTTAGCTGGCGTGTTGGAAACCTTCAGGAAAGCCTATGGCGGGCTATGGGTGGGAAGCTGGAGCTTACCCAGTCTGTGGTTCGCTTGAGCGCCAATACGCTGAACCGAGTCGTTCAGGACGGGACACTTTGCTCCATATCTGTCGGGCTTGCACACCCGATCGCTGAATTGGCAGCGACCGGGGAGAGTAGCGTGTACCCGATGATGATCGTTGGCATCTACGCCACACTTGGCGTGTTCTTGATCCCGGAAAATCGCGTTTCTACGCAATTTTTTGCTCTGGTGATCAACCAACGCTGACAGAGTTTACATAGCAACGCAGCCCTCAAGAATGTGTCCGCGTTTTTTCACCGCCTGGGACTTTTCTGCCTGGCTACTGCAGACGAACCTTGGCGCGTGATAAACCAAAAATCGTCATGTAGCATAGACCCATGAGTAGTTCTACAGCCATCCCCTCACTACGCGCTTCTGCACCAACTCTAGAAGGTTTGTGAATGATAAAGACTATCCCGATGTGGAAAATGGCAATGGCCACCAAAGGTAAGGTAACGGCACTTGTAGTACTGGCATTCGTACCTGTTTTCATCGTTGGTGGCGCGTGGATGTTTCTTGAAGGGTTGCAAAATGGGCAAAATCGCCAGGCTGCAATGGGGCTTTTCTGTGTGGTTTTTTTTGGTGCGTGCACCCTGCTCTTTGCACCTTCAAAAAAATATATTCCCGGCAAAACATTTCAGGGCTATAGAAATAAAAAACTCAGTTCGCAGACGGCCATTAATTACGGTTACGGAATCATTGTTTTTATTTCCGCAGTTTTTGTGGCTTTTGCACCGAAAAACGCACTAAGCGCAATAGGCTATGGGGTGGCAGGCATCTTTGGCCTTTATGTACTATCAAAAAGCTTAAAATTTCACGCCGATATCGATTATTCGACAAATGAATATTTGGCAACCGAGCTGGGATTTCCTGTAGGGGAGAAAATTCAGGTTAGCTACCAGAATTTTGATGCTGATGAAGTTGATGTTGGTAGCAACGCTTTTGCCGCATCAGCGACCAAATTAATTGTAGCGTCGTTTGATGGGCATCTTTGGAGGAAACTGTCACGGGATCTGAATCAGATCTCGCACATTGGTATCATTGGCGATGAAAATCAAAATTACTTCGTTAAATTGCAGTTCAATGATGGGGCCGATGTGTTGTTGCGAATTGGACTTTATGAAAAGCTCACGTCAAGTCCCATCCTGGTAATAAGAATGTTGTTGGAAACGATTGATGCAAGTCTCCTGAGTGGTAGTGGTGCATCACAGACAACCCAAAGACGTCGGGTAGTTGTCAACTCTGGAACTCCAGCCGAGAGTTCGAAAAACGTTGCGCCTGCATCCATGGCGCCTGTGCGCAACATTGAGGTTGACCCTGGCGTATTAAATGCTATCCACGACGCAGAAGAAGTTGTTCCCGGTCGCAAGCTGGAGCTTTAACAGTGTCTCATTGTACAAAGTTTGAATTTTCTTATGTTAATGAAGAAGCCATTGCCAAAGCCTTCAGTAAATTGGACCTTAGCCCAACGACGGGTCTGGTTTCCATATTTGCCAGCGACTTCAGTAAAAAGGTGTTGAGCAAAATAGGCTATATGGGCAAGCAGCAATTTAGAGCTGTTTGTGGCCAAACGCCTGATAAATTCAATCTATTTGTTTGCCAGGTTGAGGAGGGCTCCTACAAGCTCCTCATCGAACGAGAAACTATTTCGGCCGGCGATGAAGCAATAATGGCTGATTTGGCTTTAAGCTTTCAGAGGGCGTACGTCAGTGTCGCCATCGATGAAACTATTAAGCGCATAGACGCAACAGGTGTTCCCGCAAGAGTCAAAGAAACTTCACAAGGGTTTGAGATTGAATTCGGACCTAACTACGAATACGGCATTCATGTCACCTTTACGGGCGATGAAATTACGGAGGAAGTGCATGGCGTGAAAGGCAACATTTGCACAAAGCTTACTGAAGAGCTTGAGTCTCTACTTTCTAGCCCTACTGCGGAACTTGTGACTGAATGGAAGCCGGAATATACCGTAGTCCATGAAGAGCAAACCCTTCAAGTTCTCAGTGCGAACTTCTAAATGGACATCAATGTACACCATATGGAGTTGAGCAGCGTTAACGGCCCCGGGTTGCGCTTGACATTATGGGTGCAGGGTTGTGCGCTGAATTGTAAGGGGTGCTTCAATCAGAGCACCCACGCTCGCGAAGCGAGTACGCTGATGTCTATTGATGAATTGGCACAAAAGATAAATGCACTGGACATCGCTGGCGTTACCCTCTCTGGAGGGGAGCCTCTCGACCAGGCGTCAGCCTTGGAGCAATTAATAAATGCAGTCAATGGCGAGAAAAACTGGATACTTTACACAGGCTATACGCCAAAAGAGATATTCCAGAACGAAGCCATGATTCGTGTTGTTAAAGCCGTAGACTTGACGCTGGCTGGGCGGTATCGGCATAACGCGAGCCATCCCTATCAGCACAAACAGATTATCAAAACCAGCGACAGAGTCGACATTGACTTTTTTCGCACTAGAAGAGTTGTCGAGTTTGTAGTTTCAAATTCTGGCGTTACTAAAACCGGTCTTCCGATGAGTGTATAACTCAGTTCAAGCGCAGGGATAACAAGCATGAACCGTACCAAGCAGATAACAGATTACCTCAAAGCGCGCTATGCTATTTTGGTCATTGAAACGTTCGAGGAAGAGCGTGCGCTCAATGAAATTTCTGAAATCGCCAAGGCACTTAGCCATCGTTTGTTTGTTTGGAACTCGACGCTAGGCGTCCAGATAAATGGCGTCGTGGCCGGGGATAAAACCTTTGATTTGAAAGTGGCCTTGGACTTTTGCGAAGAAAAGGCGAAGGATGAAGGCAGCAAAAATATATTTGTTTTTTGTGATGCTCATAACTACCTTACCACAAGATCAAATCCCGTCTATCGTCGTCGACTTCGAGATTTAGCCATAAATATCCGCTCACGAGGCTATCGAAGCAATTGCATTATCGTGGCGCCCAGCTTTGAAATTGCCAATGATCTTCAAAAGGAAATCACGTTGATTGATTTTCCTTTGCCATCAAGAGATGAAGTTAAATGTCAGATAAATAATTTTGTTAATTCATGGCAAGGCAACAGTAGCGTCAATATTGATCTTTCCAGCGAAACCAAAGATAAACTCATTGATGCCGCTTTGGGTCTCACGGGGTTAGAGATTGATAATAGCTTGTCTCGTTCATTGGTATCCAGCCTGAGTGTAAATGAAAATACCGTAAAAGACCTTCTTTCCGAAAAAAGACAAATCATACGGAAAACAGGTATTTTGGAATACATCGACTCAACGTTAAATCTTGAGGATGTTGGTGGGCTGGCAACGCTTAAGAAGTGGCTTAATTTGCGTAGCCAGTGTTTTGGGCAGATGGCTCAGGAGTTCGGTGTCGGAACCCCGAAGGGTTTGCTCTTAACTGGCGTTCCTGGTTGCGGTAAGTCTCTAACGGCGAAATGTGTATCGTCGTCATGGAACATGCCATTATTGCGTTTGGACATGGGAAAAATTTTCCAAGGGGTGGTTGGCTCTTCAGAATCCAATATTCGTTCCGCACTACGTACGGCCGAAGCTATTTCGCCCTGCATCCTATGGATCGATGAAATTGAAAAAGGACTTTCCGGCTCTTCCGGAGGCGCATCTGATGGTGGCACGGCCTCACGCGTATTCGGCACATTGTTGACTTGGATGCAGGAAAAAACGGCGCCTGTTTTTGTGTTTGCTACCGCAAACAACATCAACAGCTTACCTCCGGAGTTGTTAAGAAAGGGGCGATTCGACGAAATATTTTTCGTTGACTTCCCGTCGACATTAGAAAGAAAGAAGATTCTTGAAATACATCTCAAGAAGTTGAAGCGTGACCCAGAAAAATTTGATTTGGATCGATTGGCTGCTCTAGGAGGTGAGCCGAATTTTGGTAAAGATATTGTGCTCTCTGGTGCCGAAATCGAAGCGTGGGTTGGCGACTCGCTGATTGAAGCGTTCTCACGGCGGATGAATGGCTCTGGTGAGGTAAGCGACCTGAATATGGCTGATTTTGAAACTACCATTTCGCGTTTAGTACCAATGAGCAAAATGCGTAGAGACGAGTTTATAAAACTACGTGATTGGGCGAATCAAAATGCAATTAGCGCATCGGCTATGGTTGCCGGTCAGAATGATACGGAAACTCAAATCGGTGGCAGGCAAATTGATTTTTAATCTGCGGTGATTTTTCGGTGGGTGAGGCTTTTCAGCAGAACCGAGTGCGCCCTGGGAAGAAAGGATGACTTTCGTGGCCAACATTTCTTCCCTCGGAACAGAATTCCGAACCGCTAGATTTGGATATCGGTGAGCGGGATAGCTGTTGGCTCAAAGCGTGCCCGCGCGGTTGCTTCTGGTCGTTTCCGCCCTTCGCGACAGGCAGCAATCGGCCATAACCCTTCCCGACAACGGCCCTTTTTAGCCCTGCCAATCGTGTCTCTGGCAAGGTATGAGAGCCCCGCATCCGGCAACCCAACACTCAGAGCCTGCAGTTAACAGCGCCATACCTCAACTTCGCAAATCCCTCAAAGCAACAGTTCGATGGCAGAATCTGCTGAATTTGATCGTTTTGGAGACCACCATGCTTGGTGCATTTGAGCGGAAGCTCGACCCCTTTCCTCCTGACGAGGTACCGCCACCACCCGAGGGTCTGGCTCGGTTCCTGTGGGCCTGCACACGCGGCGCCCGCGGCTATATTCTTGCGTTTGCGCTGCTCAGTGCCAGCGTGTCGATCTACGAAGCCTGGCTGTTTTCTTTCCTCGGTCAGGTCGTGGATCTGCTCGCCACCTGGCAGGCAGGGGGTGAGGCGGCGGCGCAGGAAAGCCGGGTGTTGTGGGGCATGGGGATCGTCATGGTGTGTAGCATCGGGCTGGTAGCCTTGCGCACCATGGTGCAGCACCAGATATTGGCGATCAACCTGCCATTGCGACTGCGTTGGGACTTCCACCGTTTGATGCTGCGCCAAAGCCTGTCGTTCTTTTCCGATGAGTTTTCCGGCCGGGTCACCACCAAGGTCATGCAGACTGCGTTGGCCGTGCGCGACCTGCTGTTCACCCTGATTGAGATCGCCCCCGGGATTGGGGTGTATTTCATTGCGATCATCGCCCTGGCAGGCGGTTTCGCGCTGAAACTGATGCTGCCTTTCGTTGCCTGGGTGGTGTTGTTCGGCCTGGCCATGCTGTACTTCGTGCCGCGTCTGGGGAAGGTCGGGCAGGAACAGGCCAATGCGCGGTCGATGATGACCGGACGTATCTCTGATGCCTACACCAACATCACCACAGTAAAGCTGTTCTCCCACTCCAATCGTGAAGCGCACTTCGCACGTGCCGCGATGGAGGACTTCAAGCAAACCGGCTTTCGCCAGATGCGCCTGGTCAGCCAGTTCGAGATCGTCAACCAGGCATTGGTGGTGGCGTTGATCATGGCGGCCGGTGGCTATGCTCTGTGGCTTTGGCACCAGGGTGAAGTCGGCGCCGGTGCCGTGGCGGCAATCACTGCCATGGCGTTGCGGATCAATGGCATGTCGCACTGGATCATGTGGCAGATGACGTCGCTGTTCGAGAGCATCGGCACCGTACAGGATGGCATGGCAACCCTTACCCGCGGCCCCAAGGTGAAGGATGCGCCGGATGCGGGTGCGCTGGTGACCACCGGCGGGGCAGTAACCTTCGACAATGTCAGCTTCAACTACAGTGGCGAGCGCCAGGTGCTCGATGGCCTGAGCCTGCACATTCGCCCGGGTGAAAAAATCGGCCTGGTAGGCCGCTCCGGCGCAGGCAAATCCACGCTCATCAACTTGCTGCTGCGCTTCTATGACGTCGACAGCGGACAGATTCGCATTGACGGACAAGACATTGCACAGGTGACGCAAGACAGCCTGCGCAGCGCCATCGGCATGGTCACCCAGGATACGTCACTGTTGCACCGTTCCATTCGTGACAACATCGCCTACGGCCGACCCGATGCGAGCGACGCACAAGTCCGTAGCGCCGCAGCCAGTGCCCAGGCCGATGAATTCATCAGCCAACTGAGCGACCGGCAAGGCCATACCGGTTACGACACCCTGGTGGGCGAGCGCGGCATCAAGCTTTCGGGCGGCCAGCGCCAGCGCGTCGCGATTGCCCGAGTGATGCTCAAGAACGCCCCGATCCTGCTGCTTGACGAGGCTACCAGCGCGCTGGACTCCGAAGTCGAAGTGGCCATTCAGGAAAGCCTCGATGAAATGATGGAAGGCAAAACCGTGATCGCCATCGCCCATCGGCTGTCCACGATTGCGGCCATGGATCGGCTTATTGTCATGGATGAAGGACGCATCATCGAGCAGGGTACCCACACCGAGTTGCTCGCAAAGAACGGCATTTATGCGCAACTGTGGCACCACCAGAGTGGCGGGTTTCTGGGGGAGGATCGGGGGGTGGCCGAGGTTATGGATCAGGGGTGAGCATGAACGGCCCGGGGATCTGCGGGCGGCTGCTTTGGGGCTCCACCAACGTGTCAGTCAGGTGCACCAATGCCCGGCAAAAGACCGGATGACAAAGGGCAAATGGCAAGTCATCAAGTGGAGCCCAGAAAAACCTGAAAGTGTGGCCGTGGTCGTCTAGCGTGTTGTGAGCCCATTGATCTGGCAACACTACTTGCGGCTCACACAGTTGAAACGACCATATCTGATCCAGATGCCCGGCATCCCAGCAGCCCAAATCGCTGACAACCGTGGCCGAGTCGATCCCGGATTCCTCTTTCAATTCGCGAAGCGCGGCCTGGGCAGGTGATTCACCAGTCTCGATGGTGCCTTTGACCAGTTGCACTCCAGCCAGTGGATGCTGGAACAATAGAATGCAAGGGTCAGGCGAACGGCGGAGGATGACGGGGCAGGCCTTGTTGGGTGACATGACGATCTCCTTATCGGCAAGGAGGCAATCATACCTCTTGGGCGAGCGTTTCCGCGTATATGTGACCACTTGGGCTCGTGTTAGTCCCGTGAGTGGGGCTGGCACTCTACCTCATCCAAACACCGCCCTCTGCCAGTGCTCCTCACTAACAATTGCAATCCCCCCACCAGCCTCCCTGATTTCCACCGCCTTCTTGATCTTCGTCCCATAACTACTGTGCAACCACTGCTCATTGCCGACACTACCCACCACCAGATAGTGCACCTTCTTGCTCACTGAACCGCCAATCAATCCACCTCGCTCAAGCACCAGCGCTTCGCACTCTTTGCGTGGTCCAAAGGCCATGGCCCCGGTAAACAGATATACCCGTTCCGACCAATCCAATACGGGGGCGGGATTGTTCAGAGGCAGGGTGGTTGGCGCAGCAAAGGGCCTGACGCTGCTGTTGGGGACGCCAGTGAACTGTTGGAGTACATCCAGTAGTTCCGTCGACTCGTCGGCATCCAGAACCCCGTCGCTGAGCATGTCGGCCAGGCGTCGGTAGAGCAGGTTGATGACCGGATCATCGAGGTGGGCCAGGTGCTGTTCAATCCAGCTTTTGAGGAACTCGGCTTCCTGCTGATTGATGCTGCTATCTGCCGTCATACCTGCAGCGATGCCGAGCAACGCATCGGCAGAACGCCGGTCGATCCGGGCCTGATGATAGAAACGGCTGTTCTGGAATTCCTCATGCAAATCGACCATGACGCAACGCTCCTCAATCTTCGATTTCAACCTGCGGGTTGTAGTACTTGCTCTGATCCGGGGTAAAGGTCACCACCATGCCGGTGCGGCTGCAACTGAGGGTCAGTTCCGCGTTGGTGTCGATCTGCAGGTCTTCGCCGCGCAGGCCTTGCCATTGGGCGAGGTATTTGAGCGAGCCGTACTTTTCGCGTTTTTTCAGGGTGCGTTCCACGCCGCCTTTCCAGCCCAGTACCGGCAGTTCTCCGGCGAGGCAGCGTCGGGCGATGTCGGGGTGCTTGACGGCGCGTTCGCGGCCGATTTCCCAGCAGCGGATCAGGCCGTTGTCCGGGCCTTGCCAGGTGTCGATCCAGGTGAGGGCAGGGCGCAGTGCGAGGTGGATCGGGCGGTGGACAATGCTGCTCATTCAGCCTCCCTGGCTGGTTGTTTTTGTTGGGGTAAGGCGGTTTCGAGAGTGCGATGCTACTAATTGGCCATTATTGGTGTCCAGCGTTGAAAAATGAAGATGTTGAGCGGTAGTGCGGGCTGTTTATTTGGGGGGCCGGGTTGCGACCGCTTTGCGGTCGATCGCCGGCTTCGCCAGCTCCTACAGGTACTGTGGTGTTTGTGGGGGCACCAAGTCTTTGTGGCGCTCAGGCTGGCCATAAGGGTCAGCCAATGAATATAGCTACCTAGGTGCAATCCACACCTAAGCCGACGAAGTTTGTGCCAGGAATTACGAATGAAGAGGGGCAACGCATAAAGCAAGAGCGAAGCGAATTGTGCTTTTGATCTTGATCTGCTTTTGACTTTGATCCACCGGCCCCGTTAACCAGTAGGGCTGAGAGGAGGTGTCGTGGAGGGGCTAGCGCGCAGCGCCTTCGGCGTAGCCGAAGTTGCGAAGCGTAGAGTTGCTTGCAACTCGTAGCTCGCAATGCCCCGTAGCGGCACCGGAGCGAAGGGACCCGAAGCGTAGCGTAGGGCCCCTGGTGGGGCGAGCCCTTTGTGTTCCTTCGGGCTGGGCCGGCACACCGGCGTTTGCCAAAGGGACCCGCCGTAAGGGCGGAAAGGTGACTGAGCGCCACCTTCGCCAATGGATATGCCCACAAATCAGAGGGCCGCATCGCGGGGCAACCCCGCTCCCACCGGGGTGGGTATATCAGCGCTGACCTACCCAATAATCATGCAAAGCCCGCGCAGCCGGCTCAATCGCCGCCACCCGCTGACGATGCAGCACCACATCCAGATCCACCGGCAACTCATAGTTATCCTGCTCGGCGCAATCAGTGATCACCTGCAACCGACCCGCCAGCCCCTCGGGCAGCTCCGGCCAGTTGCCGACAGCAACCCCACGCACATAGCCAAAGCACCATTCCTCCGCCAGCGTCAGCGGCTGACCGCGATGCTCGGTCTGTTCGAAGCGCGCCTTGAACGCCTGTGGCTCGCTCGCCAGCTGGACCGCCAGCGTATTGAGATGACGCACACAGAGGTCGATAAAACGCCGGCACTCTTCAGGCTTTTGCCATTCCGGCGTCTGCCCGCCCCAGATCGCCGGGAACCACTCGGCAATGTCCACCTGCACCGGGCTCGACACCAGCGCAGTGAAGTAGCCGTCCAGCTCGGACGGGTTGAGCACCGAATGGTCGTCGCCGTACTTGAGCAGGATGTCTTCGATGAACTCGAACTCGCTGGGGCTGAGAGGTTGGGCTTGCATAAAAAGGATCCTTGGCGAGGTGAGCGTGAAAAAAAGCGGGGAGGATGGACCTTCGCGACGAATTTTTCCAGTCTGGACAACACTATAAGCCGTGCCCAAGCCCTCCGACACTGGTCTTTGCCCGGTAACTGTGGCCTGCTGGGCGCTCTTTTGACAGAACAAGGACGTCATCATGTCATTCCCTGCGAACGAGCGCGCAGCCCTGCTGGCGCTCAAGGGCGTTGGCCCCACCGTGGTCGAGCGCCTCGAACAACTGGGCTATCACTCCCTGGCCCAGCTGAGCCAGGCCGATGCCCTGGAGATCGTCACCCAAGCCGCATCCCTGGTGGGCTCCAGTTGCTGGAAAAACAGCCCGCAGGCGCGTGCGGCGATTCAGGCCGCCATCGCCCGGGCGCGGCTTGGTTGAGTCCGCTCACCACACTAAATTCCAGCGCAGGCATTTCGTTCTCTTGGTAGCCACCGTACGCCAGCTGTGCGGCGGGCCCATTCAATCCAGGAGACAGGCAATGACATCCGTATTCGACCGCGACGACATCGTGTTCCAGGTAGTGGTCAACCACGAAGAGCAGTATTCCATCTGGCCCGACTACAAGGCTGTGCCCGCCGGTTGGCGTACCGTTGGCAAGAGCGGCCTGAAAAAGGAATGCCTGGCCTACATCGATGAAGTCTGGACCGACATGCGCCCGCTGAGCCTGCGCCAGAAAATGGCCGAAACCGCAGCGTCGCACTGAGGGCCGGCTTGTGTCGTCACTGACCCTGTTGTGCCTGCCGTATTCCGGGGCCAGCGCCATGGTCTACAGCCGCTGGCGGCGCAAGTTGCCGGCCTGGCTGAACCTGCGCCCGGTGGAGTTGCCCGGGCGCGGCGCGCGCATGGGCGAGCCGCTGCAAACCGATATGCAGTTCCTGGCACGGCAGCTGGCCAGTGAGCAGCGCCTGGCCGCCAGTCAGCCCTATGCCTTGCTGGGCCACAGCCTCGGGGCCCTGGTGGCCTTCGAGCTGGCCCACGAGCTGCAGGCCCTGGGCTGTTCGTCGCCGGTGGCGCTGTTTGCCTGCGGCACGGCGGCGCCGACCCGCCGCGAAGATTACAACGACGGCAACTGGCGCGAGCCGAAAAGCGATGCCGCGTTGATCGAGGAGCTGCGCAAGCTCAAGGGCACGCCGGAAGAGGTACTGGCCAATCAGGAGCTGATGAGCCTGACCTTGCCGGTGCTGCGCGCCGATTTTCTCCTGTGTGGCCGTTACAGCTACCGTCAGCGCCCGGCGCTGCATTGCCCGCTGCATGTGCTGGGTGGCGAAGATGACCGCGCCACTGAAGAACAGCTGCTGGCCTGGCGTCGCGAAACCTTGGGTGATTTTTCCCTGGAGACCTTCCCCGGCGGCCACTTCTTCATTCATGAGCATGAAGACCGGGTGCTGGGTGTGCTCGGCGCTGCGCTGGAGCCCCATCGCTTGTCGGCCTGATACTGAAGCATTGACGCAGCGGCCAGCGCTGGGCGAGCCTTGGCGGTTCAACCACGACGCAGGTGCAAGGAATGTTGATCAAGCCGAATCAGGCCAGCTTGCTGGTCATCGACGTGCAGGAAAAACTCATTGGTGCCGTCAGTGACCCGGCCGGTACCCTGGCGCGCACGCGCTGGCTGATGGCCGCCACTGCCGAGCTGGGGCTGCCGACGGTGATTTCCGAGCAGTACCCCAAGGGCCTCGGGCCGACCGTCGCGGCCCTCAAGCAGGCGTCGCCGGAGGCACAAGTGGTGGAGAAACTGCACTTTTCCTGCGTTGCCGCTCAATGCCTGCCGGCGTCCTTGCTGGCCCGTGAACAGGTGATTGTCTGCGGCATGGAAACCCATATCTGCGTGCTGCAAACCGTGCTCGGTCTGCGCGCGCTGGGCAAGCAGGTGTTCGTGGTCGAGGATGCCTGTGACTGCCGTGGCGCCCACAACCAGGCGGCGGGCATTGCCCGTATGCGTGATGCCGGAGCGCAGATCGTCACCCGCGAGATGGTGCTGTTCGAACTGCTGGAAAGCTCGGGCCATGAACAGTTCCGCCACATCAGCAAGACCTACATGGTTGGCGAACAGCCCTGAAGCATGCACGGGCAGGTGGCTCGGGGTCGGCAAGTGCATTAGAGTGCGCGGCAAATTCATAACGACAGGATGTTCCCATGAAAGCCCGTGCCTTGCTGCCCCTCGTTTCCACTCTGGTGGTTGCCGCCATGCCTGTGGTTGCCCAGGCCCAGGCCAGCCTGGCCCAGGTGTTCAACGGCGAAATGCTCGGTACCAACCTCAAGTACTTCGAGTCGGTTGCCGGTGTTGCCCGTACCAGTTTTGGTGACACGCATACCTACAAGGTGCAAGGCTGCGAGATCACCGCCGACGCTACAGGTGGCACTGTCCATCAACTGCGCCTCGCCCTGTCGCCTGCCTGCAAGGCTGACTTGAGTTCTTTCATCGGCGACTTCGCGCCGCCCGCCAACCAGCCGCTGACCTTCGCTGCGCTGCACCAGTCCACTGGCGGCCCGCTGGAGTTCTATGCCGATTGCCTGGAGATGTGCGGCAACGCCTACGACCCTTCGGTGTATGCACTGTGGGAAGGTCCGCGGGCGATCGGTTTTACCCAGGTTCTGGTCGAGGCCATGCTCACCGATGACGCCGCCATCGACGCCGCGGGCAAGTGGAGCACGGAGATGAAAAAACACAAGGGCGAGGATTTCGTCATCGACAACAAGTACAACTGCGAGCGCAGCTTCGATCCGATTGCGCTGCAGAGCTTCAAGCCGGTGGCGATCACTGCCGTGACCATCGGTACCCAGCTGAGCAAGCCAGGTTGCTGAGCAGCAGCCTGATTGCAGTCGGGCATGGCCCTCGCTACTGTGCTGGTGTTACCGCAAGAGGCGAGGGTGCTGCATGCAAGTTCGAGGTCTAGTTCTGGCCGTTGCCGTGTTGTTGACGGTGCAGGGCTGCGTTACTCAGCGCGAAGAGCCTGAGGCGGAGCCGGCCAAGGTGCGGGCGCAGATCGTGCGCTTGCTGCCTGCCGCAACCAAGGACCGTGAAGGCTGGGCGCGCGACATCCAGACCGCCTTCACCACGCAGAAGATCAGCCCCAGCCGCTCCAACCTGTGCGCGGTGCTGGCGGTGACCGAGCAGGAGTCGACCTTCCAGTCCGACCCGCAGGTGCCGGGCCTGGGCCGTATCGCCCGCCAGGAAATCGACCGCCGCGCGGCCAGCCTGCATATCCCGCAAATGCTGGTCAACGCTGCATTGCAGACCCGCTCACCCAACGGCAAGAGCTACAGCGAACGGCTCGACGCCGTGCGCAGCGAAAAGCAGCTCAGTGCGATTTTCGATGACCTTATCGGCACTGTCCCCCTGGGCCGCACATTGTTGGGCGACCTGAATCCGGTGCGTACCGGTGGGCCGATGCAGGTCAGCATTGCCTTCGCCGAACGCAATGCCCGCGACTATCCTTACAGCCATACCGGGACGATCCGCCAGGAAGTCTTCAGCCGCCGTGGCGGCATGTATTTCGGCATCGCTCACCTGCTTGGCTACCCCAGCCACTATGAGCGCCAGGTGTACCGTTTTGCCGACTTCAACGCCGGTTGGTATGCCAGTCGCAATGCGGCGTTCCAGAGTGCCTTGAGTCGTGCCAGCGGAGTGAAGCTGGCGCTGGATGGCGACCTGATCGCGCCGGGGGCGATCCTGCCGGGTACCACCGAGAAGGCTGCGCGGCGTTTGGGTGAGCAGCTTGGCTTGCGTAACCCGAGCATTCGCGATCAGCTGGAGAAGGGCGACAGCCTGGCGTTTGAACAGACCCGGTTGTATAGCGGGGTCTATGCCCTGGCGGAAGGCAAATCCGGTAAGCCGTTGCCGCGGGCGCAGTTGCCGGGGATTGAACTGAAGAGCCCGAAGATCACCCGCAAATTGACCACAGCCTGGTTTGCCAACCGCGTGGATGAGCGCTATCAGCGGTGCATGAAACGCTGAGCTTAATCAGAAACAGGGGGCTTGCTTGCGGTGGGAGCGGGCTTGCCCCGCGATAGCAGTTTTTCAGTCACATCGCATCGCGGGGCAAGCCCGCTCCCACCGGGTTCACAGCTCCCGCCGGGTCAGCCGGCGATCAAGGCATTCACTATTTGCTCAACACTGGACTTCAACCCCACCAGCGTATCTTGTGGATCAGTATCCACCACCAGCAGCTTGGCACCTGAAGCGGCAATCACCTGCGCCACTTCCTTGCTCGGCTGCTTGTGATGCAGCACCAGCGCCACATCCTGCCCCTTGAGCTCATCACCCAGGCGCTTGAGTGCCGCCGCATCCCACTGGTCGTCCGCCACCCGCGGGTGGTCGATCAGGTCCAGGTTCAGCCCGCTGATCAGGTAGTCCAGACGGTCCGAAAGATTCACCACACTAAGGTTGTCAGCCTCGGCCAGGCGCGCTTCGCTCCCTGCGCTGAGTTCCAGCAACTGACGCTTGAGGCTGGCCAGGTTGGCCTGGATCTTCGGCTGCTCGCCCGGGCTCAGGCGGCCCAGGTCGTTGGCCAGCACATCGGCCATGCGCCCGAAGTTGCTGGGGTTGAGCCACGGGTAGGCGGCAAAGGCATTGCTGCCTTGCACGGCGATCCCCGGCAGCGCGCCGTCCACCGGGCGGGCGGCGTCGATTTCGACGATGCGGATATTGCTGCGCCGCGCCACCGGATACAGCGGGTCGTCGCTCCAGATCGAACGCAGGGCGATCACCGCATCGGCCTGGCTCGCCGCTTTCTGCAGGCTCGCGCCACCCCGGCCACTGAAGTAGGACGGCTGGCGCGACGCCGGAATGTTCGCCGGCGCGGCGCGCTGCAGCTTGACCGCGGTGCCGTCGAGCAGGGCGCTGGCCAGGGCGTGGGTGACCGGCAGCGAGGCGAGTACGGTGATGCCCGCCGCTTGCTGGGCCGCAGCCGGGGCGTTCTGCGCCAGGCCCAAGGTGGGCAGGCCGGCCAGGGCCAGCGCCAGGCACAGGTGCTTGAGATCGAAGGTCATGCCGGATTTCCTTGCAGGCGTGGGACAAGGCCGCGGGCCAGGGCGGCGAGGGCGAAGCAGCAGCCGGCGACGAGGATGATCGCCGCGCCCGAAGGCACCGGCAGGTCGAAGACGATCGGCAGCAGGATGCCGACCAGGGTGCTCAGGGTGGCGATCAGCACCGAGGCCCAGAAGAAGCCCTTGAGCGACTGGCTGATCAGGCGTGCGGCAGCGGCCGGAATCACCAGCAGAGCACCCACCAGGATCGCGCCGATGACCTTCACCGCCGCCACCGTGACCAGCGTCACCAGCACCACGAACAGGTAGTCCAGGCTCTTCACCGCCACACCACGCACCGCCGCCAGCTGCGGGTTGAAGCTGGCGAGCATGATGCGGTTGTACAGCGGCAGGGCCAGCGCCAGCACCAGCGTACCGACGATGCCGAGCACCAGCAGGTCCTGGCCGCTGACGGTGAGCACCGAGCCGAACAGGACGTTTTCGAGGATGTGCACGTTGATCTTGCCGGCCAGCATCAGCAGCAGGCTCGCACCCAGGGCCAGGGACACCGAGAGGAACACGCCGATCAAAGTGTCTGGCGACAACCCGGTGCGGTTGCGCAAAAAGTTCAGCAGGATGCCGAACAGCAGGCAGTAGCCGAACAGACTGCCATACGGGCCGGTGTAGGGTTCACCGAGGAGGATGCCGATGGCCACCCCGGTCAGCGCTGCG
Source organism: Pseudomonas sp. GW821-FHT10B02 (assembly GCF_059415665.1). Lineage (NCBI taxonomy): Bacteria > Pseudomonadati > Pseudomonadota > Gammaproteobacteria > Pseudomonadales > Pseudomonadaceae > Pseudomonas > Pseudomonas sp. GW821-FHT10B02. Next base: position 28,833 of record NZ_JBWKNR010000020.1, read on the forward strand.
TGGCCGACCGCTTCGGAGAAGAAGGCAAAGCGTTTGACCACCACCAGGGTGCCAAGCCCGCCGAGTACCGGGCCGATCATCAGGCCGGCGAGCAGGGCGTTGACCACAAAGCCATAGGCCAGGGCCTCAGGCAGATAACCGGAACTGGCCCAACCCTGGATCAGCAGGCGAAATTCTTCGTAGTTCATCAGGCGACGCTCTCGCTGCGCGGGTGGATGGAGAACAGGCTGAGCAGGCGATCCGGCGTCAGGGCCTGTTTCGGCGGGGCATCGAACAGCACCCGGCGGCTGAGCCCGGTGACCTTGTCGGCCAGGCGCGCCACCGCTTGCAGGTCGTGTTCGATCCACAGCACCGTGGTGCCAGCGGCGCGCCAGTCCAGCAGCAGGCGTTCGAACACCTGGATGCCGGCTTCGTCCAGCGCCGACATCGGCTCATCCAGCACCAGCAGTTGCGGGGCCGGAATCAGGCCCTGAGCCAGCAGCACGCGCTGACGTTCACCACCGGAGAGGGCGCCCATACGGCGCTTGCGCTTGTCGAGCATGCCGACCCGCTGCAGCGCTGCGTCGATGGCCGGGGCAACCTTGCGCGACAAACCAAGAAAAGCCGGGCGGCGCTGGCACATGGCAGCCATGAAATCGTCGACGGTCATCGGCAGGCCACGGTCGAACTCCAGCGCCTGCGGCACATAGCCGATCACCTGGGCATCCGTCGGCCAGGTCAGGGTCAGCTGGCCCTGGTGCGGCATCTGCCCGAGCAGGGTCTTGATCAGCGAACTCTTGCCGCCGCCGTTGGGCCCGACCAGGGCGTGAACGCTACCGGCGGCGACCTTGAAGCTGACCTGGTCGAGAATCCGCGTGCGCCCCAGGGTCAGGTCGATGGCGGCGAACTCGATGTCCGGCCCGCATGGCTGGGTGATGACGGTTTCGGCGACGGTCATGCCTGCGACTCCTTGATCGCGCGGACCACGGTGTCGAGGTTGCGCTTCATCTCCACTTCGTACTTCTCCTTGCTGTAGTCGCCGTAGGAGATGTGCGTCAGCGGGTAGATCTTCACCCCGGACTCGCGCTGGATGGTTTCGACATAGGCCGAGGGGAAGTCCATCTCCGAGAAGATCACTTTCACATCCAGGGCCTTGAGCTGATCGATGGTTTTCTTCAGCTGGCTGGGGCTCGGCTCGATGCCGTGAGCCGGTTCCACCACGGCGGTGACTTCCAGGCCGAATTCACGCACCAGGTAGTCGTAGGCGGCGTGGATGGTGGCAACGCGGAACTCCGCGCCCGGCGCTTGCGTGACCTGGGCCAGGGCGTCGGCGCGCAGTTTGCGCAGGCGTTTGGCATAGGCGCGGGCGTTCTGGCTGTAGTACTTGGCGTTGTCCGGATCGAGCTTGCCCAGCTCGCGGGCGATGTTGTTGACCTGGGCGATGCTGGCGCTGATCGACAGGAAGGTGTGCGGGTTGACCACCTTGCCGGCACCGCGCGCCGCCACACCGGTGGCGGCCAGCAGCGGTACGTTGGTGTTGGATTCGATCACGGTGATCTGCGGCTTTTCGCTGGCGGCGATCATGCGGTCGGCAAAGTCATCGTGGCCGATGCCGTTGAGCACCACCACATCGAGGCTGCCGATGCGCTTGATGTCTTCGGCCCGTGGCTCATAGGCGTGAGGGTTGAAACCGGCCGGAATCAGCGGCACCACTTCGGCCTTGTCGCCAACGATGTTGGTCACATAGCTGTAGTACGGGTGCAGGGTGATGCCGATACGCAGCGGTTTGCCATCGACGGCGGCCTGGGCCAGGCCGGGCAGAGCCACAGCAATGAACACAGTCAACAGACGACGGGCGAGGGCGGAGCGAAGCATGGGGCGTCCTTGTGTCAGTGGCGATGCTGGCGGGTGACACCAGCGTCGTAGTGGGCGGCGATCTGCTGCCAGCCGGCGGCGATCAGAGCGGCGGGGGTCAGCTCGGCAGGCGCACGGGCATCAGCCTTGCGCTGCAGCCAGACATCGGCGGCGCCGTCGTGCTGCGCTGGCACCAGCATGAGGAAACTGCCGGCCACGCTAGGTGACTGGCTCAGGCCGAGGTAGGCCTGGTCAGCGAGCAACTGCCATTGATGCTCGCCACGGCTGGCGCTGCTGGCATCTTTAACAAACGGCGGGAAGCCTTCTTCGACCAACACTGCAACCTCGACCAGGGGCGGGTCTTCTTCGCGGCGCAGCTGGATTTCTTCGAAGGCCACCCGCAGGTCGGCGTACACCCCTTGCTCGGCGGCGCTGAGGTCGCGCCGGGCATCGAGTTGATGGGCCTCGATGCTGACTTCGTCATGGCGCTCGCCGCGCAGGGCGACGATGCCCGCAGCCACGGCGAGGATCAGCAGGCTGACCAGCAACACATACAGGGTTTCATGTCCGGCACCGGCTGGGCGCACCACCTGGACCCGGCTCATTGCTCGATATCTGCGTAGTCGATTTCCACCACGTGACCGGGGCCGGCGTCGAACAGCACATAGAACTCGCCTGCAGGGCGCTTGAAGGTCAGCTTGGAGTTTTCCCCGAGCTTGCCGGGCACGAGGATTTCCTCGTTGTAGCCGATCACGTCGAGGGTCACCCCCGGCGCGCCGCTGCCATCGGAAAAGCCGCCGGTGCACTCGATCTGCTCGCCGTCGATCGGCTTGCACTCGCACATCGGGTTATGGGCCAGCGCCGGGCTGGCGGCACCGAGCAACAGCAGGGGCAGGAGCACCTTGTGGACGGTGGACTTCATCATTTGCCTCCTTGTTTGGTCAGCCAGGCGACGGTGGCCGGCGATGCCTTGGCCAGCGGTACGGAAGCCTGGTGCATGCTGCCGTCCCAGCCTTCGAGGGTGATCCAGATTTCAGCGTCCGGACGGGTCTTGAGCGGAATCGGCAGGCTGGTGCCCATGCGGTACGGCGGGCCGAAGAAGATCGTGCCGGCGGCGCGCAGGCTGCGCGGCTTGCCGATGCGCAGGTAGACCGCCTTGACCTGGTCAATGCAGGTCTTGCAGATGCTGGCGTTGAACACCTTGAAGTAGCCGGCCGGGCCGTCGGCCACCGGCGCCTCGTTGCGCAGTTCGGCCAGTTGTACGCTCCAGGGGCCGACCGGGATCTCCCCCAGCTCCCGTTCGCCGAGTCCGTTTTCGCCGCGGAACAGCGCCTGGTCGGCAAAGTACTTGGGCATGAAACCCAGCGGAATCAGCAACAACAGAATGTTCAGGTGAAAGCGCCATTTGTGCCAGAAGCGGCTCAGCGGGCTTTGTGGCGCAACTGCTGCCTTGCTCATAGGCTGGCCTCCGTAGCGGTGTCGGCGTCGGCGTTGCTGGCTTTGCGCGGTGCGCGTTCGCTGCGTTTGAGTGCCGCAGCGGTGGCCTGGGCGGTGCGCTTGGTCCAGATCAGCAGGCCGCTGAGGACCATCATCGACAGCACCAGGCCGAAGAAGGCCCAGATCAGTTTGATGGTCAGGCCGCCGAAGTCACCGGTGTGCAGCGGGCGCATGGATTCGGTGACGAACTCCAGGGCCGAGCGGTCGCTGACCAGAAATTGCGCTTCGATCTTGCTGTTGTACGGGTTGACGTTGACGGTCTGGAACATCAACGGATACCAGCCGCGCCCACCCAGGTAGACGTGGGCGTAGGCGTTTCCGGGCAGCGACACGAAACTCACGTCGAGGCCGGCAATCTGTTCTTTGGCGATGCGCGTGGCGTCATCCAGGCTGATGCGTGGCGCGGGCTCGCCGGCGGCGGTGAGCGGCACGTCTTCGCGGGCAATCACCGGCACGATCGGCTCGGTGGAAATAGTCACGTGGTTGTCGGCCAGGATTGCCTGGATCAGGAACCAGGTGCCGGTGATGGAGATCACCGCAATGAACCAGATCGACCAGATCCCGCTCAGGCGATGGAAATCGCCCCAGAAGATCCGCGCGCCATGGTTAAAGCGCAGGGTCGGTTTAAAGAAACCCTTCCAGAACCGTTTATAGACCACTAGCCCTGTGACCAGCGACGCCAGCATCGGCAGGCCGAGCAGCGACACCAGGTACCAGCCCCAGCTGTAGCCGTTGGTGAAGGGCACCAGCCACCAGCCGTGCAGGGCGCGGGTAAACGCCTCGAAGCTGAACGCCGGGCTCTTGCCCTGGATTGCCCCGGTGTAAGGGTTGACGTACAGGGTCGGGGCGCTGCCATCGGGGTAGGTGACGGACGCTGTGAGGGCGAAGTGCGAGCCGTCCGGCTGGCTAATGGAGTTCACCGCCATGTCCGGTTCGGCCTTGTGCAGGGCATCGAGCACTTGCTGGAAACTCAGGCGTTCGGCGTCATCGCCGGGCTTGCTGGCGCGCACATCGGGGTTCGCCAGCCAGACGATTTCCTGGCTGACCACCGCCAGGGTGCCGGTGACGCAGACAATCAGGACGAAGAACCAGATCGGCAGGGCGAGCCAGCTATGGACCAGGAACCACAGTCTGGATTTGGACTTTTTCGGTTTTTGGGACATTGCAGGGGTCTTTTCAGGGAAATTGAGGTCGAGGCGATGCTCAGCCTTGGGACTGCACTAGATAGGACGAATGAGAATCGTAAAACCCGCAGCCTTAGTTGAAAGTAAATGTTTCAGAGATGCTGAGCGATATGCCTGTCGTCGTTAATTTTCATTTGCGTTCATCCGTTTTTCTTTGACTACCGGGCCTGCAGGCTCGTTGTTCCCCTGGATGGATGAAAGTCGATGAATGCCGAAGATGCCCGCAAGCTTGCCCGCCGATTCATAGAGTTGCCGTTGGAAAAGCGCCGCATCTTTCTCCAGGGCCTGGCCCGTGAAGGGGTCGACTTCGCCCAGTTCCCGATTCCCGATCAGGTCGATGTGCCCGAGCGCGCGGGGCTGTCCTATGCCCAGCAGCGCATGTGGGTGTTGTGGCAGCTTGAGCCGCACAGTGGTGCCTACAACCTGCCCAGCGCCGTACGCCTGCAGGGCGCGCTGGATGTCCGGGCGCTGGAGCGGGCCTTTGCCAGCCTGGTGCAGCGTCATGAAACCTTGCGTACGGTGTTCGTTCAGCACGCCGACGATCGCCTTGGGCAGGCGCCGGCGCCGCACTGGCCGCAGGTCGAGCACCACGACCTGAGCGCCTTGGCGGTTGCCGAACGCGAGCAGCGCGTGCGCGCGTTGGCCGAACAGCAGTCGTTGCAGGCGTTCGATCTGGCGGCCGGGCCGCTGTTGCGCATTCATCTGCTGCGCCTGGCCGACGACGAGCATGTGTTGCTGCTGACCTTGCACCACATCGTCTCTGATGGCTGGTCGATGAATGTGCTGATCGAGGAATTCAGCCGCCTGTACATTGCCCATCAACAGGGGCGTGAGGCGCAGCTGGGTGCGCTGCCGATCCAGTACAGCGACTATGCCCTGTGGCAGCGCTGCTGGCTGGAGGCCGGGGAAAAGCAGCGGCAACTGGACTACTGGCGCGCGCAACTGGGCGAGGAGCATCCGCCGCTGGAACTGCCGCTGGATCACCCACGCCCGGCGCTGCCCAGCTATCGCGGGCGGCGCCATGCGTTCACCGTCGATACTGCCTTGGCCGCCGAGCTCAATGCTTTGGCACGGGCCCAGGGCGTGACCCTGTTCATGCTCCTGCTGGCGGGGTTCCAGGTGCTGCTGCTGCGCTACAGTGGCCAGGGCGACCTGCGCATCGGCGTGCCGATCGCCAACCGCAACCGCCGCGAGGTGGAAGGCCTGATCGGCTTTTTCGTCAACACCCAGGTATTGCGTTGCCAGCTCGACCCGCAGATGAGCGTCAGCCAGCTATTGGACCAGGTCAAGGACGCCGCCCTGGGCGCCCAGTCGCATCAGGACCTGCCGTTCGAACAACTGGTCGAAGCCTTCGCTATCGAGCGCAGCCTCAACCATAGCCCGCTGTTCCAGGTGATGTACAACCACCAGCCGCAGGTCGCCGACATCACCGGCCTGACCCTGGCTGACGGCTTGCAACTGAGCCCGCTGGACTGGCAGAGCCGCACCACCCAGTTCGACCTGAGCCTGGACACCTACGAGCAGGGCGGTCAGTTACGTGCGGCACTGACCTATGCCACTGACCTGTTCGACGCCGGCACCATCGAGCGCATGGGCCGCCATTGGCTGGCGCTGCTGCGCGGCATGCTCGCTGATCCGCAACAGCGCCTGGAGCAGTTGCCGATGCTGTCGGCGGCCGAGCACCAGCAGTGGGTTGTCGACTGGAACAACACCGGCGTCGACTACCCGCTGCAGCAGCCCTTGCACCAGCTGATCGAAGCCCAGGTCGAGCGCACGCCCGAAGCCACGGCGCTGTTGTTTGCCGAGCAGCAGCTGAGCTACCGCGAACTGAACCTGCGCGCCAACCGCCTGGCCCACCAGTTGCTGGCCGAGGGCGTCGGGCCGGACAGCCTGGTCGGTATCGCCATGGAGCGTTCGCTGGAGATGGTCGTGGGATTGCTGGCAATCCTCAAGGCCGGCGCCGCCTATGTGCCGTTCGATCCGGATTATCCGGCCGAGCGCCTGGCTTATATGGTCGAAGACAGTGGCGTGGCGCTGGTACTGACGCAGTCGGCACTGCTTGAGCGCCTGCCGCTGCAGGCGGTGCGCGTTCTGTCGCTCGACTGCCTGGACGGGCAGGGCTTTGCCGACAGCAACCCGGCCGTGACGGTCGACCCGCAGCAACTGGCCTATGTCATCTACACCTCCGGTTCCACCGGCCGTCCCAAGGGCGCGGGCAACAGCCATGCGGCGCTGGTCAATCGCCTGCTGTGGATGCAGCAGGCCTATGCCCTCGATGTCAGCGACACGGTCTTGCAGAAGACCCCGTTCAGCTTCGACGTCTCGGTGTGGGAGTTCTTCTGGCCGCTGTTGACCGGCGCGCGCCTGGCCCTGGCGGCGCCGGGTGAGCACCGTGAACCGGCCCGCCTGATCGCGACCATTCAGCGCTTCAACGTCAGCACCCTGCATTTTGTGCCGTCGATGCTCCAGGCCTTCATTCATGAAGCGGGCGTCGAGGCCTGCCGTGGCTTGCAACGTATCGTCTGCAGTGGCGAGGCGCTGCCGCTCGATGCCCAGCAACAGGTGTTCACCAAGCTGCCGCAAGCGCGGCTCTACAATTTGTACGGGCCGACCGAAGCGGCCATCGACGTCAGCCACTGGACCTGTGTCGACGAAGACCGCGACAGCGTGCCAATCGGCCTGCCGATCGCCAACCTGCGCACCTATGTCCTCGATGCCAGCCTGATGCCGGTGCCGCCAGGGGTTTCTGGGGAGCTGTACCTCGGCGGGCAGGGCCTGGCGCGCGGTTATCACCGGCGTCCGGCGTTGACCGCCGAGCGCTTTGTGGTGGACCCGCTAGGCAGTGGCGAGCGCCTGTACCGTACCGGCGACCGCGTGCGTCAGCGTGAAGACGGGGTGATCGAGTACCTGGGGCGCTTCGACCACCAGGTGAAAATTCGTGGTCTGCGCATCGAACTCGGTGAGATCGAAGCGCGCCTGGCCCAGCACGCGCTGGTGCGCGAGGCGGTGGTGCTGGCCCACAACGGCAAGCAGCTGGTCAGCTACCTGGTGCTCAATCAAGCCCCGGCAGACTGGCAACAGCAGCTCAAAGACTGGTTGCTGCTGGCCTTGCCCGAGTTCATGTTGCCGACCCATTTGCTGGCGCTGGAACGGCTGCCGCTGACCCCCAACGGCAAGCTCGACCGCAAGGCCCTGCCGCAGCCGGATGCCGTCGCGCAGGCGGCCTATGTGGCGCCGCAGACCGGCGTGCAACAGCAACTGGCGGCGATCTGGCAGGCGGTGCTGGGTGTCGAGCAGGTCGGTGTGGATGACAACTTCTTCGAGTTGGGTGGTGATTCGATCATCGCCATCCAGGTGGTCAGCCGGGCGCGGCAGGCCGGTTTGCAGTTCAATCCGCGAGACCTGTTCCAGTACCAGAGCGTGCGCAGCCTGGCCACGGTGGTCGGGCAGGGTGCTCAGGTTAAAGCCGAGCAGGGGCAGGTCAGTGGTGCGGTGTTGTTGACGCCGATCCAGCAGGCCTTCTTCGAGCAGACCATGGCCGTGCGCGGTCACTGGAACCAGTCGTTGCTGCTGACACCACGCCAGCCGCTTGATGCGGCCATGCTGCGTGAAGCCGTGCTCAAGCTGGTGCGCCAGCACGACGCCCTGCGCCTGCGTTTCGAACACGGCGCCGAGGGCTGGCAGCAATACCATGCCGATGGCGTCGATGCGGCCTGCTTTGACGTTCGGAACGTCCGTGATAGCGACGCCTTGGCAGCCCTGTGCGACGAGGTTCAGCGCAGTCTCGACCTGAGCCGTGGCCCGTTGCTGCGCGCCGTATTGGTGAACCTGGACGATGGCAGCCAGCGCCTGTTGCTGGTTATCCATCACCTGGTGGTCGATGGCGTGTCCTGGCGCATCCTCCTGGAAGACCTGCAACAGGCTTACCGTCAGCAAGTCCTGCCGGCCAAGACCAGCGCCTGGCAGACCTGGGCCGCACGTTTGCCGGCACTGGCGGATGCGCATGAAGCCGAGCTGGACTTCTGGCAGGCCCAGACCCTGGCCGACACGCTGCCAGTGGACAATCGCCAGGGCGATCTGAGCAACCGTTGCGGGCGTACCCTGGAGAGCCGTTTTGACGCCGACCTGACCCGCCAACTGCTGCAGGTGGCCCCGGCCGCCTACCGTACCCAGGTCAATGACCTGCTGCTGACCGCGCTGGCGCGGGTGATCGCGCGCTGGAGCGGACAACACGCGGCGCTGATCGAGCTGGAGGGGCATGGTCGCGAAGAGGTGTTCGACGACATCGACCTGTCGCGCACCGTGGGCTGGTTCACCACCCTGTTCCCACTACGCCTGACGCCGTGCGAAGGGCTGGGCGATTCGCTCAAGGCCATCAAGGAACAACTGCGCGCGGTGCCGGCACGCGGCCTGGGCTTCGGCCTGTTGCGCCACCTCGGCGCGCCGTCGGTGCGCGAACGTCTGGCGAGCCTGGCTGCGCCGCGTATCACCTTCAACTACCTCGGCCAGTTCGATCGCGAATTCGATGAGCAGGCGCTGTGGGCGCCAGCGCCCGAAAGCAGCGGCAAGGCCCAGCACGAGCAGGCGCCGCTGGGCAACTGGCTGACCCTGGAAGGGCAGGTATATGCCGGTGAACTGGCGCTGCGCTGGGGCTTCAGCGAGCAGATGTTCCAGCACTCGACCATCGCCGCGCTGGCCAGCGCCTATGAACAGGAACTACGGGCGCTGGTCGAGCACTGCTGCAGCCAGACCACAGTGCAGGCGACGCCGTCGGATTTCCCCCTGGCGCGGATCGACCAGGCCGGCCTGGATGCCTTGCCGGTAGCGCTGGCCGAACTGGACGATCTCTACGGCCTATCGCCAATGCAGCAGGGCCTGTTGTTCCATGGCCTGGTCGAGCAGGGCGCGGGCAGCTACATCAACCAGCTGCAGGTGCAGATCGACGGGCTCGATCCGCAACGTTTCCGCGCCGCCTGGCAAGCCACCCTGGACGCGCACGACATCCTGCGCAGCGGTTTCATCTGGCAGGGTGCGCTCGATCAGCCGGTGCAGGTGGTCTACAAACACGCCGAACTGCCGTTCGCCTGTCATGACTGGCGCGCACACGCAGCCGAGGAAACGGCGCTGCAGGCGTTGGCCGAAGAGGAGCGCGGTCGTGGTTTCGAGCTGCTGCGCGCACCGTTGCTGCGGGTGCTGCTGGTGCGTACCGGTGACGCGCGCTATCAGCTGATCTACACCCATCACCATGTGCTGATGGATGGCTGGAGCAACTCGCAGTTGCTCGGTGAAGTGCTGCAGCGCTATAGCGGTCAGACGCCGACCGCCCAGCCAGGGCGCTACCGCGACTACATCGGCTGGCTGCAACGCCAGGACGCGAGCCGCGACCAGGCGTTCTGGCGTGAGCGCCTGGCGCGGCTCGATGCCCCGACCTTGCTGGCACCGACTATCGCCACCCGGGTTCAAGGCAGTGGCCACGGTGATCATTACCGTAGCCTGGACGCAGCCGCCACCCAGCGCCTGAACAGCTTCGCCCGCGAGCAGAAGGTCACTCTCAACACCCTGGTGCAGGCAGCCTGGTTGCTGTTGCTGCAGCGCTATAGCGGCCAGCAGCAGGTCTGTTTCGGTGCCACCGTGGCCGGACGCCCGGCCGACCTGCCCGGGGTCGAACAGCAGATCGGCCTGTTCATCAATACCCTGCCGGTGATTGCCGGCGCTGCGCCGCTGCTGCCGGTGCGCCAGTGGCTGCAGGCCGTACAGGCCGAGAACCTGGCCTTGCGCGAGCACGAGCACACGCCGTTGGCGGATATCCAGCGCTGGGCCGGGCATGCCGGCGAGGCGTTGTTCGACAGCATTCTGGTGTTCGAGAACTACCCGCTGTCCGACGCCTTGGACCAAGGCGCGCCCGAGGGGCTGGTGTTCGGTCAGGTGCGCAACAGCGAGCAGACACATTTCCCGCTGACTGTGCTGATCACCCTCGGCAGCACCCTCAACCTGCAGTTCAGTTATGCACGCAATGCCTTCGACGCGCGCAGCGTCGAGCAGCTCGGCGAGCAGTTGCTGGGCTTGCTGGAACAGATGTCCGCCAACCCGGAAATGCCGGTGGGCGAACTCGACCTGATTGGTGCGGCGGCGCGCCAGCAACAGTTGCTCGAGTGGAATCGCACGGCCCTCGACTACCCGCTGGAGCGCTGCATCCACCAGCAGATCGAACGGCGCGCGGCGGCCAACCCTGACGCCCTGGCGCTGATCGATGGCGAGCAGCACTTCAGCTACCAGCAGATCAATGCCCGCGCCAACCAGTTGGCCCATCGCCTGATCGAACTGGGTGTCGGGCCGGAGGTGCGCGTCGGTGTCGCCTTGCCGCGCTCGGTGCAGCTGTTGACCGCGCTGCTGGCGGTGCTCAAGGCCGGGGGCACCTATGTGCCGCTGGACCCGGACTACCCGGCCGAGCGTGTGGCCTACATGCTCGAAGACAGCCAGGCCAAGGTATTGCTGACCCTGGCGCAGGTGCTTGAGGTCCAGGCGGGTGTGCAGACCGTGTATGCCGACCAGTTCGAGGACTACCCGCAGCACAACCCCGAGACCCGGGTGTGCGCGCAGAACCTGGCGTACGTGATCTACACCTCCGGTTCCACCGGCAAGCCCAAGGGCGTGGCCATCGCCCACCGCAACGTCCTGGCGCTGATCCAGTGGACCCAGGAGGTCTACAGCCAGGACGCGCTGCAAGGGGTGCTGGCCTCGACCTCGGTGTGCTTCGACCTGTCGGTGTGGGAGTTGTTCGTGACCCTGGCCTGCGGTGGTTCGCTGGTGATGGCGCGCAACGCCCTGGCGCTGCCGGAGCTGCCGGCACGCCATCTGGTGCGGCTGATCAATACTGTGCCGTCGGCGATCAATGCCCTGGCGCGCGCCGGACAGATTCCGGACGGCGTGCGCATCATCAACCTGGCCGGCGAACCGCTGAAGCAGACGCTGGTGGACACCCTGTACCAGCTGCCGTCGATCCGTCACGTCTACGACCTGTACGGGCCGTCGGAAGACACCACCTACTCGACCTGGACCCGGCGCGAGGCGGGCGGTCGCGCGGCGATCGGCCGGCCGCTGGCGAATACCGCGGGGTACGTACTCGACGCTCAGCTGCAACCGCTGCCCCAGGGCCTGGCGGGGGAGCTGTACCTGGCCGGCGCCGGCATCACTCGCGGCTACCTGCTGCGCCCGGGGCTGACTGCCGAGCGCTTCGTGCCCAACCCGTTCGCCACTGACGGCGAGCGGATGTACCGCAGTGGCGACCTGACCCGCTATCGCGAGGATGGCGTGCTGGAGTACGTCGGGCGCATCGACCATCAGGTCAAGCTGCGCGGCTTCCGTATCGAACTGGGTGAGATCGAAACCTGCCTGCTGGCCCAGCCCGGCGTGCGCGAGGCGGTGGTGCTGGCAGTCGAACAGCAGCTGCTCGGCTATGTGGTCAGCGACGATCAAGCACTGTCGCTCGATGCGCTCAAGGCCGCGCTGCGTCAACGCCTGCCCGAATACATGGTGCCCGCACAACTGCTGCGCCTGGCGCAGCTGCCGCTGACCCCCAACGGCAAACTCGACCGCAAAGCCCTGCCGCAGCCTGGCAGTGGCCGCGACCCGGCCGCCTACCGCGCACCGCAAAGCGCACTGGAACAGCAACTGGCAGCGATCTGGGAGGAAGTGCTGCAGGTGCAGCGCGTTGGCCTGGACGACGACTTCTTCGAACTGGGCGGGCATTCGCTGCAGTTGGTGATGCTGCAGTCACGGCTGCGCTCGGCCTTCGCTACGGATATGCAACTCAAGGATTTCCAGGGCCTTCGCCGCTTCGAAGACCTGGCTACCTACTTACACAGCACCACGTCCGATGACGGCCTGGGGGCGGAGCTCGACCTGATTTTCGGCGCGCTCGACGAACTGGAGGAAAACAATGCTTAAGCACAGCCCCGCACGCACCGAGGAACTGCTCGCCCGCATCAAGGGCCTGGACAGCGACAAGCGCCAGCAACTGTTCACCCGCCTGCAGCAGATGGGCATCAGTGTCGCCCGGCTGCCGATCGTTGCCGCCAGCGACAGCGGGCCGGCGCCGGTGTCTTTCGCCCAGCAGCGCCAGTGGTTCCTCTGGCAGCTGGAGCCACAGGGGTGTGCCTACAACATTCCGGCGGCGCTGCGCCTGCGCGGGCCGTTGCAAGTCGAGGCGCTGCAGCGCAGCCTGAGCGCCCTGACCGAACGCCAGGCGAGTCTGCGCACGACCTTCATCGAGATCGGCGACAGCTTGCAACAAGGGCTGGACGAAGGCGCCCAGGCGATTCTGCACCTGGAGCAACGCCCGCTGCCCGAAGCGCAGCGCCAGGCTGCCGCCGAACAGTGTATTGCCGCCGAGCTGGCGCAACCGTTCGACCTCGCCGCCGGCCCGCTGTGGCGGGTGCGGCTGGTGCGCTTCGGCGCCGATGATCATTTGCTGCTGATGACCCTGCACCATGTGATCAGCGATGGCTGGTCGATGACCTTGCTGGTCGAGGAACTGCTGGCGCTGTATGCGGCCATCAGCCAGGGCCAGGACGCGCAGTTGCCGCCGCTGCCGATCCAGTACAGCGACTATGCCCGCTGGCAGCGCGAGTGGATGGCCTCCGGCGAGCGTGAGCGCCAACTGGCTTACTGGACCGAGGCGCTTGGCGCTACCCAGCCAGTACTGGAGTTGCCCACCGATCATCCGCGGCCGTTGCGCCAGAGCTATCGCGGCGCGCGCTTCAATGTGCCGATCAGCGCAGCACTGGGCACTGCAGTGCGAGAACTTGCACAACGCGAGGGAGTGACGCCGTTCATGCTCCTGCTGGCGTCGTTCCAGGTGTTGCTGCATCGCTACAGCGGCCAGCGCGACATCCGCGTCGGCGTGCCGACGGCCAACCGCAACCGCCTGGAAACCGAGCGCCTGATCGGCCTGTTCGTCAACACCCAGATCCTGCGTGCCGAGCTCAGCGGCGAGCAGTCGTTCCGCGACCTGCTGCGCCAGGTCGAGCTGGCGGCGCTGGGCGCCCAGGCCCATCAGGACTTGCCCTACGAGCAACTGGTCGAGGCCCTGCAGCCGGAGCGCAGCCTCAGCCACAACCCGCTGTTCCAGGTCATGTACAACCACCAGAACGCCAGTGGCCCGTCAGCGATTCACCCGCTGGCCGGGTTGCAGGTCCAAGGGCTGGAGCTGGACAACCACACCGCGCAACTGGACCTGACCCTGGAAACCTACGATCAGCGCGATGGTTTCAGCGCCGTGCTGGTGTATGCCTGCGATCTGTTCGAGGCCGCCACGATTGAGCGCATGGCCGGGCACTGGCTGTGTTTGCTCGAAGGCATCGTCGCCAACCCGGCATCGGCGATTGCCGAACTGCCGTTGCTGTCGCCTGCCGAGCAGCAGCAAATCTGCGTGGAGTGGAACGCCGACTATTCGGCCTATGACACCCAGAGCAGCATTCCGGCCGCGATCCAGGCGCAAGCGGCTGCGCAGCCGCAGGCGCTAGCTTTGACTGCCGGTACCCGCACTTTCACTTATGCCGAACTCAACGCCTGGTCCAACCGCCTGGCCCGCCAGCTGGTCAGCCTCGGCGTCGGCCCGGAGGTGCGGGTTGGCGTGGCCATGGAGCGCAGCAGCGAAATGATCGTCGCCTTGCTGGCGGTGCTCAAGGCGGGCGGCGCCTATGTGCCGCTGGACCCGGATTACCCGGCCGAACGCGTGGCTTACATGCTCGAAGACAGCCAGGCACGGATCCTCCTGACCCAGGCGGCGCTGGTCGATGCGCTGCCGCCGAGTCAGGCTCAGGTGCTGCTGGTCGATCCGCAAGGGCAGGGGCTGGAAGCCTATGCTGACGATGACCTGCCTCCGCGCGCCGCCGCCGACAATCTGGCCTATGTGATCTACACCTCCGGCTCCACCGGCAAGCCCAAGGGCGTGGCCATCGCTCATCGCAACGTGCTGGCACTGATCCACTGGAGCCAGCAGGTTTATAGCCAGGCCGATCTGCAAGGGGTGCTGGCGTCGACCTCGGTGTGCTTCGACCTGTCGGTCTGGGAGATTTTCGTCACCCTGGCCAGCGGCGGTTCGATCGTGCTGGCGCGTAATGCTCTGGAGCTACCGGAGCTGGCCGCGCGTGACCAGGTGCGCCTGATCAACGGCGTGCCGTCGGCGGTCACCGCCTTGCAGCGCGCCGGGCAGATTCCGCCGGGTGTGCGCATCATCAACATGGCTGGCGAGCCGCTGAAGCAGGGGCTGGTCGATGCCCTGTATGCCTCGCCGAGCGTCGAACACGTCTACGACCTGTACGGCCCGTCGGAAGACACCACTTACTCGACCTGGACCCGCCGCACCGCAGGCGGCCGGGCCAATATTGGTCGACCGATTTGCAACACCAGCAGCTATATCCTCGATGGCCAGCTGCAGCCGGTGCCACAAGGCGTGGCCGGTGAGCTGTATCTGGCGGGCGAAGGCATTACTCGCGGCTACCTGTTCCGTCCGGGGCTGACGGCGGAGAAGTTCGTGCCCAACCCGTTCGGCGGCGCGGGTGAGCGCCTGTACCGCACCGGTGATCTGACCCGTTATCGCCCGGACGGGGTGATCGAATACGTCGGGCGCATCGACCATCAGGTGAAGATCCGTGGTTTCCGGATCGAGCTGGGTGAAATCGAGGCGCGCCTGTTGCAGCAGCCGGAAGTACGCGAGGGTGTGCTGCTGGCAGTGGAAGGCGCCAGTGGTCAACAGCTGGTCGGTTATGTGGTGCCGCGTGACGGCGTACCGGCAGCTGACGAGCAACCGCGCCTGCGCGAAAGCCTTCGCACGGCGCTACGCACAACTTTGCCTGACTACATGGTCCCGGCACATATCCTGTTCCTCGACGCCTTGCCGCTGACCCCCAACGGCAAGCTCGATCGCAAGGCTTTGCCAGCGCCGGACGCCAGCCAGGTGCAACACACTTATGTGGCGCCACAAAGCGAACTGGAACAACGCATCGCCGCGATCTGGCAAGACGTGCTGAAGCTGGAGCGGGTCGGCCTGAGCGACAACTTCTTCGAACTCGGTGGCGACTCGATCGTCTCGATGCAGGTGGTCAGCCGCGCGCGACAGGCGGGGATCCGCTTCAGCCCCAAAGAGCTGTTCGAGTATCAGACCGTGCAAGGGCTGGCCAGTGTCGCGCGGATGGGCGAGGAGGGCGCTGGCATCGACCAGGCGCCAGCCAGCGGCAGCGCTTTGCTGCTGCCGTTGCAGGCCGCTTTTTTCGACACCGACATCCCCGAGCGTCACCACTGGAACCAGTCGGTGTTGCTCAAGCCGCTGCAAGCGTTGCAGGCCGACATGCTGGAACAGGCGTTGCAGGCCGTGCTGGCGCACCACGATGCCCTGCGCCTGCGCTTTACCGAGCAGGACGGCCAATGGCAGGCGCAGTTCGCGCCGCTGTCGAGCGAGCAACCAGTGCTGTGGCAGGCGCAACTGAACGATATCGCCGAGTTGCAGGCGCTGGGCAACGAAGCCCAGGCCAGCCTCAACCTGCAGAACGGTCCGCTGCTGCGCGCGGTGCTGGCGACCCTGGCCGATGGCGAACAACGCCTGTTGCTGGTGATCCATCACCTGGCGGTGGACGGCGTGTCCTGGCGGGTCCTGCTGGAAGACTTGCAGGGCCTTTATCAGCAGCTTCAGCACGGGCGTGCGCCCGCGCTGCCGGCCAGGACCACGTCGGTCAAAGTCTGGGCCGAGCGTTTGCAGGCCCAGGCTCGCGACGTGCTGCCAGCGCAAGAACTGGCCTACTGGTGTGAACAGCTTGCAGGCGCCGCCGAGGTGCTGCCGGGCGCCGATGCCAGCGCCGGGCGCCAGTACCAACAGGCGGCCAGCGTGCATACCCGCCTCGACCGCGAGCTGACCCGCCAGTTGCTGCAGGACGCGCCAGCGGCCTATCGCACCCAGGTCAACGACCTGCTGCTGACCGCCCTGGCGCGGGTGATCACGCGCTGGACCGGTGCCGAATCGGCGCCGGTGCAGTTGGAAGGTCATGGCCGCGAGGCGCTGTTCGACGACATCGACCTGACCCGCACCGTCGGCTGGTTCACCAGCCTGTACCCGCTCAAGTTGACCCCGGCAGCGGACCTGGCGGCATCGATCAAAGGCATCAAGGAGCAACTGCGCGCGGTGCCGAACAAAGGCAGTGGCTTCGCCGCCTTGCGTTACCTGGGTGAAGAGCCGGTGCGCCAGCGGCTGGCGGCCTTGCCGATGCCGCGTATCACCTTCAACTACCTGGGCCAGTTCGACAGCAGTTTCCAGGCCCAGGGCGACAGCCTGTTCGTGCCCAGCGGTGAAAATGCCGGGGCCGAGCAGAGCCTTGAAGCGCCGCTGGGCAATGACCTGAGCCTCAACGGCCAGGTGTTTGCCGGCGAGCTGGACATGACCTGGACCTTCAGCCGCCAGCAGTTCGATCCAACCATCCTCCAGGCTCTGGCAGACGATTACGCCAGTGAACTGCGGCTGCTGGTCGAGCACTGCCTGCAACCGGCGTCGCGGGGCGTGACGCCGTCGGACTTCCCGCTGGCCGGGTTGACTCAGCAGCAGCTGGATCGCTTGCCGGTTGCGGCCGAGCAACTGGAAGACCTCTATCCGCTGGCGCCGATGCAGCACGGCATGCTGTTCCACAGCCTCTACGAGCAGGGCAGCGCCGACTACCTCAACCAGATGCGCCTGGACGTCGAAGGGCTCGATCCCGGGCGTTTCGCCCAGGCCTGGCAGGACGCCGCGCAGGCCCATGGCATGCTGCGTACCGGCTTTATCTGGGAAGGCCTCGAACAGCCGGTGCAAGTGGTGTGGCGCCAGGTGCGCATACCGTTCAGCAGCCTCGACTGGCGAGAGCGCGATGCCTCGCAGGCCGCCCTCGATGCGCTCGCCGCCAGCGAACTGGCCGCCGGTTTCGAGATGGACCGGGCGCCGCTGGTGCGCCTGGTGGTGGTGCGCGTGGATGACCGCCGCCATCACCTGATCTACACCCATCACCACATGCTGATGGATGGCTGGAGCAACACCCAATTGCTCGGCGAAGTGCTGCAGCGATACGCCGGCCTCGCACCGAACGTCGGCAGTGGGCGCTACCGCGATTACATCGCCTGGCTGCAACGCCAGGACCGGCAGGCCGGCAATGCTTTCTGGACGCAACAACTGAGCGCCTTGCAGCAGCCAGCGCTCCTCGCCCAGGCAGTACCGCGGGTGGCCGGCGTGGCGGCGGCTCAGGGCGAATTCAGCCAGGCCCTGGAGGCCCGTCAGACCGAGCGCCTGGCGGCCTTCGCGCGGCAGCAGAAAGTCACCGTCAACACCCTGGTGCAGGCGGCCTGGTTGCTGCTGTTGCAACGCTATACCGGCCAGGACTGCGTGGCCTTCGGAGCCACCGTGGCCGGTCGCCCGGTCGAGCTCAAGGGCGTAGAGCAACAGATCGGCCTGTTCATCAATACCCTGCCGGTCATTGCCTCGGTGCCGGGGCGCAGCCAGGTCGGCGACTGGTTGCGGGTGCTGCAAGCGCACAACCTGGCCTTGCGCGAGTACGAGCACACGCCACTGGCGGATATCCAGCGCCTGACCGGGCAGGGCTCGGAAGCGCTGTTCGACACCTTGCTGGTGTTCGAGAACTACCCGGTTTCCGAAGCCTTGCAGCAGGCGCCAGCGGGGCTGCGTTTCGCGCAGGTGCACAACCGCGAACAGACCAATTATCCATTGGCCTTGTCGGTGAACCTGGCCGATACCCTGAGCCTGCATTACCGCTATACCGCGCCGCAATTCAGCGCGGCGGCGATCACCACGCTGCACGGGCATCTGCAGCGACTGTTGCTGGCGCTGGTGGAAGATCCGCAGGCGCGGGTGATGGACCTGTCGATGCTGGCTGCCGAGGAGCGTGGGCAGTTGCTTGAAGGCTGGAACGCCACTGAGCGTGCGTATCCATTGCAGCAGTCGGTGCAGGCGCTGATCGAGCAACAGGTCGAGCGGGCGCCACAAGCCATTGCTTTGCTGTTCGGCGGGCAACAACTGAGCTATGCCGAACTCAATGCCCAGGCTAACCGCCTGGCCCATCGCCTGATCGAAATCGGTGTGGGCCCGGATGTGCTGGTCGGCATCGCCGCCGAGCGCAGTCTGGAGATGGTCATCGGCCTGCTCGCGGTGCTCAAGGCCGGTGGCGCCTATGTGCCGCTCGATCCGGAATACCCGCAAGAGCGCTTGAGCTACATGATCGAGGACAGCGGCATCCATCTGCTGCTGACTCAGCAACATCTGCATGAGCAACTGCCGGTTCCGGCTTCGGTCGAAGTCTTGCTGCTGGAACAGGACCTGAGCGGCTACCCGACACATAACCCGGAGGTGGACGTGGCCGAGGAAAACCTCGCCTACGTGATCTACACCTCGGGTTCCACCGGCAAACCGAAGGGTGCGGGCAACCGTCATTCGGCACTGACCAACCGCCTGTGCTGGATGCAGGAAGCTTATGCGCTGGACGCCAGTGACACCGTGCTACAGAAAACCCCGTTCAGCTTCGACGTGTCGGTGTGGGAGTTCTTCTGGCCGTTGATGACTGGCGCGCGCCTGGCGATTGCCGGGCCGGGTGAGCACCGTGATCCGGCGCGCCTGCTGCAACTGATCGAGCTGCATCAGGTCAGCACGCTGCACTTTGTGCCGTCGATGCTGCAGGTGTTCCTGCTCGATGAGCGGGTGCATGAGGCGCGCAGCCTCAAGCGCATCATCTGCAGTGGCGAAGCCTTGCAGGTCGATGCCCAGCAGCAGGTGTTCGCCAAACTGCCGCAGGCCAGGCTGTACAACCTCTATGGTCCGACCGAAGCCGCCATCGACGTCACCCACTGGACCTGCCGCGAAGAGAGCAGCGACACGGTGCCGATCGGTCAGCCGATTGCCAATCTGGCCACCTATATTCTCGACCCTGAGCTGGGCCCGGTCCCGGCCGGCGTCATCGGTGAGCTGTACCTGGGCGGTGAAGGCCTGGCCCGTGGTTACCACCGTCGCCCCGGTCTTACTGCCGAACGCTTCATGGTCAGCCCGTTCGGCAACGGCGAACGCCTGTATCGCACCGGTGACCTGGCGCGCTATCGCCCTGACGGGGTGATCGAATACGCCGGGCGCATCGACCATCAGGTGAAGATCCGTGGTCTGCGTATCGAGCTGGGCGAGATCGAGGCACGGTTGTTCGAACAGGCCGAAGTCCGCGAGGCCGTGGTGCTGGCCATGGACCTGCTCGGCAGCCAACAGCTGGTCGGCTATGTGGTGCCAAGCGCTGAGGGTATCGACGCCGAGCAACTCAAGGCGCGCCTGAAAGCGCACCTGCCGGACTACATGGTGCCGAGCCAGTGGGTGTTACTCGAAAAACTGCCGCTGAGCCCCAACGGCAAGCTGGAACGCAAGGCGTTGCCTCGGCCCGATGTCAGTCAGGCCCAGCAAGCCTACGTGGCGCCACAGTCCGAGCTGGAGCAACAGATCGCCGCAATCTGGCAGGACGTGCTGCGCGTCGAACGCGTCGGTGCCAACGACAACTTCTTCGAACTCGGCGGCGACTCGATCATCTCCATCCAGGTCGTCAGCCGCGCGCGCCAGCAAGGGATTCGTTTCACCCCGAAAAACCTGTTCGAACACCAGACGGTCAGGGCGCTGGCCAGTGTTGCCGAGCAGGGCGTCGGCACCGCGCAGATCGACCAGGGCCCGGTGACCGGTGAAACCTTGCTGTTGCCGTTCCAGCAGGCGTTCTTCGAGATGGCGATCCCCGAGCGGCAGCACTGGAACCAGTCAGTGCTGCTCAAACCCCTGGAACCGCTGAACCCGGCATGGCTGCAGGAGGCGCTGGATATGCTGGTCGAGCACCACGACGGCTTGCGCCTGCGCTTTGCCGAGGTCGATGGCCAGTGGCAGGCGCATCACGCGCAGCCTGGCCAGGCGGCCAGCCTGACCTTGGCCGAGGTTGCGGACGGCGAGGCGCTGACGCTCCGTGCCAGCGAACTGCAACGTGGCCTCGACCTTGCCCAGGGCCCGCTGCTGCGTGCGCTGCTGGCAACGCTGGGCAATGGCGAGCAGCGCCTGCTGCTGGTCGCCCATCACCTGGTGGTGGACGGCGTGTCCTGGCGCATCCTGCTGGAAGACCTGCACCTGGCCTATCAACAGCGTGCAGCCGGGCAATCGGTGGTATTGCCGGCCAAGACCACCTCGTTCAAGGACTGGGCCGCTCAGCTGCAGGCGTATGCCCGCAGCGCCGAGCGCCAAGCGGCGTTGCAGTACTGGACGCAGCAGTTGCAAGGCTGCAACGCCGAACTGCCGGTCGCGCGCGCCGAAGGCAGTCTGCAGCACAACCAGGCGCTAACCCTGTATTCGCGTCTGGACAGCCAGACCACCCGGCAATTGCTGCAGGACGCACCGGGTGCCTACCGCACCCAGGTCAACGACCTTTTGCTCACCGCCTTGGCACAAGTCATCGGCGCCTGGAGCGGGCGCCAGGACGTGCTGGTTCAGCTCGAAGGGCATGGCCGCGAAGCCGTCAATGACAGCCTCGACCTGAGCCGCAGTGTCGGCTGGTTCACCAGCCTGTTCCCGGTGCGCCTGAGCGCGAGCGCCGACATCGGCAGCTCGATCAAACACATCAAGGAGCAACTGCGGGCCTTGCCGGGCAATGGCCTGGACTTCGCCGCCCTGCGTTATCTGGGGGATGAAACCAGCCGCTCGGCCCTGGCCGGGCTGCCAGTGCCGCGTATCACCTTCAATTACCTCGGCCAGTTCGACAGCAGCTTTGCCAGTGAGCAGGTGCTGTTCGTGCCGGTCGATGAGCCACGCGGCGAGGAACTGAATGACCAGGCGCCACTGGGCAACTGGCTGACCCTCAATGGCAGCGTCTATGGCGGGCAACTGAGCATCGGCTGGACCTTCAGCCGGGCCATGTTCGACGACGCGACCATCCAGAGCCTGGCCGACGCCTATACCCAGGCGCTGCAGTCCCTGGTCGAGCATTGCCTGCAACCCGGCGCCCAAGGCGCGACGCCGTCCGACTTCCCGCTGGCGGCACTCGATCAGCGTCAGCTGGACGGCCTGGGGCTGGCACTGGAGCAGGTCGAGGACCTCTTCCCGCTGTCGCCGATGCAGCAGGGCATGCTCTTTCACACCCTCTACGAAAAGGCCGCCGGCGACTACATCAACCAGATGCGCCTGAACGTCGATGGCCTCGACCCCGAGCGTTTCCGTCAGGCCTGGCAGGCGGCGCTGGATGCCCATGACATCCTGCGCACCGGCTTCACCTGGCAGGGCGAGCTGGCGCAACCGCTGCAGATTGTCTACAAACAGCGGCAGTTGCCGTACCGCCTGCTCGACTGGCGTGACCGCCCCGACCGCGACGCGGCACTGGCGGAGCTGGCCGCAGAAGAGCTGCAGCAAGGCTTCGATCTGGCGCAGGCACCGTTGTTGCGCCTGGTGCTGGTGCGCAGCGAGGAACAGCGCTACCACGTGCTGTACACCTGCCACCACATTCTCATGGACGGCTGGAGTGCCTCGCAGCTGCTCGCCGAGGTGCTGCAGCGCTACGCCGGCGAACAACCGCTGCAGGCCGCTGGCCGTTACCGCGACTATATCGGCTGGCTGCAGGCTCAGGACCGTGAAGTCACCGAGGCCTTCTGGACCCGGCAACTGGCTGCGCTGGAATCGCCGACCCGCCTGGCCGACACCTTTATCGGCACGGCGCTGGCAGCGCAGCCGGGCGCGGTCGTCGCCCACGACAGCCTGATGGTCAACCTGACGGCAGCGCAGACCCAGCACCTGAATGCGTTCGCCCGCGGCCACAAAGTCACCCTCAACACCTTGCTCCAGGCCGCCTGGCTGTTGCTGTTGCAACGCTATACCGGCCAGCAGACCCCGTGTTTCGGCGCCACCGTGGCCGGCCGTCCGGCCGAGCTAAAGGGCGCGATGCAGCAGCTGGGGCTGTTCATCAACACCTTGCCGGTGATCGCCAGCCCACGTGCCGAGCAGAGTATCGAGCACTGGTTGCAGGCGGTGCAGGACAGCAACCTGGCCCTGCGCGAACATGAACACACGCCGTTGTTCGAGATTCAGCGCTGGGCCGGGCAGGGCGCGCAAGCGCTGTTCGACAGCATCCTGGTGTTCGAGAACTATCCGGTCTCCCAGGCCCTCGCCGAGGCCAGCCCGGCCGGCTTGCATTTCGAACTGTTGGCCAACCACGAACAGACCAACTACCCGCTGGTGCTGGCGGTCAACCTGGGGCAGACCCTGAACCTGCACTACAGCTTCAACCTCGCGCATTTCAGCGCTCGGGCCATTGCCCAGCTCAACCGGCACTTGCTGCACGTGCTCGAACAGCTGAGCGCCGAGCAGGCACCGCGCAATCTCGGCCAGATCCAGCTGCTGCCAGACAGCGAACGCGAGCAGTTGCTGCACCGCTGGCAGCCGTGCGCGGCCGAGTGGGCAGGGCAGCAGCCGGTGCACCTGGCGATTGCCGAGTGGGCGCGCAAGACACCCGACGCGGTGGCCCTGTACTTCGCCGACCAGCACATGACCTACGCCGAGCTGGACGCCCAGGCCAACGCCTTGGCGCATGAATTGCGCGCCCGAGGGGTGGGTGCGGAACAGCGGGTGGGCGTGGCGCTGCCGCGCTCGATGCAGATGATTGTCAGCTTGCTGGCCGTACACAAGGCCGGTGCCGCCTATGTGCCGCTCGATCCGCAATACCCGGCCGAGCGCCTGGCCTACCTGATGGGCGACTCGGCGATGGTGTTGTTGCTCAGCCATTCGCAACTGACCGGGCTGCCGGTGCCGGACGAACTGGCGGTAGTGAACGTCGACAGCCTCGACCTGAGCCGCTGGCCGACCCATGCGCCGCAGGTGCAGGTGCTGCCGCAGCACCTGGCCTACGTCATCTACACCTCCGGCTCCACCGGCCAGCCCAAGGGCGTGGCAGTCGAGCACGGGCCGATGGCCATGCATTGCCGGGCAATCGGTGAGCGTTATGAGATGAGCGCGGGCGATTGCGAACTGCATTTCATGTCGTTTGCCTTCGACGGTGCCCATGAGCGCTGGCTGACCACCCTGACCCATGGCGGGCGTCTGCTGATCCGCGACGACAGCCTGTGGACGGCGCAGTACACCTACGAGGCGATGCGCAGGTTCAAGGTCAGTGTCGCCGCCTTCCCGCCATTGTATTTGCAGCAACTGGCCGAACACGCCGAGCGCGACGGCAACCCGCCGCCGGTGCGCATTTACTGCTTCGGCGGCGACGCAGTGCCGAACGCCAGTTTCGAACTGGCCAAACGGGCGTTGCGCCCGCAGTACATCATCAACGGCTACGGCCCGACCGAGACTGTGGTGACACCACTGATCTGGAAGGCCGGCCCGCAGGATCAGTGCGCCGCGGCCTATGCGCCGATCGGCACGCGTATCGGCGAGCGCAGCGCGCAGGTGCTCGACAGCGACCTCGACCTGTTGCCGGTCGGCTTGCCCGGCGAGCTGTACCTGGGTGGCAGCGGGGTGGCCCGCGGCTATCTGGACCGGCCGGGGCTGACCGCCGAACGCTTCGTCCCGGACCCGTTCGCTGACGGTGCGCGGGTCTATCGCAGCGGCGACCTGGTGCGCCAGCGCGACGATGGCGTGATCGATTACCTGGGGCGTATCGACCATCAGGTGAAGATCCGTGGCTTCCGTATCGAACTCGGTGAAATCGAGGCGCGCCTGCAGGCACTGCCACCGGTCCGCGAGGCGGTGGTGGTGGCCCGCGACAGCGCCAACGGGCCGCAACTGGTGGCTTACCTGCTGGCCGAGGAGGCGGGCCTGGCCGACGCCGATGCCGCCACCCAGGCCGGAGCGCGCGATGCCGTGCGGCTGGCGCTCAAGCAGCAGTTGCCGGCGTACATGGTGCCGAGTCACCTGGTGTTCCTGAACCGCTTCCCGTTGACCCCCAACGGCAAACTCGACCGCAAGGCCCTGCCAGAACCCGAGTCGCAAGGCTCGCTGGCGGCCTACCAGGCGCCGACCAGTGCCCTGCAATGCCAGATCGCCGCGATCTGGCAGGAGGTATTGAAGGTGCCGCAGGTCAGCCTCGGCGACAACTTCTTCGAACTGGGCGGGCATTCGTTGCTGGCCACCCAGGCCACCGCGCAATTGCAACTGCAGTTGGGTGGCGAACTGGCGCTGGACCTGCTGTTCCGCACCCAGACGATGGGGGAATACGCCGAGGCAGTCGCCGCCGGCGTCAGTGCCCCTGGTGAGGACGATTTGAGCGATATGTTTGATTTTATGGCGGAACTGGAGGCGAACTGAGAATGACCGCACTGGATAACAGCGCCCTGGTTGAACGCTTCATCCGCCTGCCGGATGCGCAACGCAAGGCTTTCTACGACAAACTCGCGGCGCGTGGCATGAGCCTGGCGCAGCTGCCGATTCCGGCGCTGCGCGCGACCTGCCCACGGCTGCCGTTGTCTTATGCCCAGCAACGGCAATGGTTCATCTGGCAAATGGAGCCCGAAGGCAGCACCTACAACCTGCCAGTGACCCTGCGCTTGCGTGGCGCGCTCGATGTGCAGGCGTTGCAGCGCAGCGTCGAGGCGCTGCTGGCGCGCCACGAAACCCTGCGCACCTGTTTTGCCGAAGACGAGCAGGGAGCCTGGCAGATCATCCAGGCACCGGCGCCGGTACGGCTTGAGGTCGAGGATGTGCTACCGACAGGCGATCAGACGGCGCTGATCAAGGCATTTGTCGAGCGCGAGGGCCTGCGCCCGTTCGACCTGCGCCAAGGGCCACTGCTGCGGCTCAAGCTGTTGCGTCTGGCAGCCGACGACCACGTGCTGGCCCTGACCCTGCATCACATCGTCTCCGATGGCTGGTCGATGCAGGTCATGGTCGATGAGCTGGTGCAGCTGTACGCCGCTTGCAGCGAAGGGCGCGAGGTGGCGCTTGCGCCGTTGCCGATCCAGTACGCCGACTACGCCTTGTGGCAGCGGGCGTGGATGGAGGCGGGGGAGCAGACGCGGCAACTGGGCTACTGGCTCGAGCAGCTGCAAGGTGATCAGGCACTGCTGGAACTGCCCACTGATCACCCACGCCCTGGCCTGCGCAGCTCGCGTGGCGCGCGGCTTGAGGTGGCTTTGCCAGCGGCACTGTCCGAGGCGCTCGCGGCCCTGGCCCGGCGTTGCGGGGTGACGCCGTTCATGCTGCTGCTGGCCTCGTTCGAAGTGCTGTTGTACCGCTACAGCGGCCAGGGCGATATCCGCGTCGGGGTGCCGGTGGCCAACCGCAATCGCGCTGAAACCAAAGGCCTGATCGGCTTTTTCGTCAATACCCAGGTACACCGCTGCCAGCTCGATCCGCGCGAGGCGTTCAGTGCCTTGCTGCAACGGGTCAAGCACACGGCGCTGCAGGCCCAGGCGCACCAGGACCTGCCGTTCGAGCAACTGGTCGAAGCCCTGCAACCGCAGCGCAGCCTCAGCCACACGCCGCTGTTCCAGGTGATGTTCAACCACCAGAGCCAGGCCCGTGGCGAGCAGTCGACGCTGCACCTGGCGCAGCTGCGGGTGGAAAGCGTTGACTGGGAAGTGCAGAGTGCGCAATTCGACCTGACCCTGGATACCTTCGAGGGCAGCCACGGCCTGAGCGCCTCGCTGACCTATGCCACCGACTTGTTCGACGCGACCACTGTCGCCCGCATGGCGCAGCATTGGCGCAACCTGCTGGCGGCGATCATCGCCGAGCCGACGGCGGCGATTGCCGATCTGCCGATGCTGGCTGTCGAGGAACGTACGCAGTTGCTTG
>NZ_JBWKNR010000021.1:0-52847 GCF_059415665.1 Pseudomonas sp. GW821-FHT10B02
GGCCCCTGGTGGGGCAAGCCCTTTGTGTTCCTTTGGGGCGTTTGCCAAAGGGACCCGCCGTAAGGGCGGAAAGGTGACTTAAAGCCACCATGGCAAATGGATAAGCTCACAAACCGCAAAGCCCCCCCCAAAAAAAACCTACAACGGCACAGCATACAACTTGAACAACCGCCTGGCCCCCTCACTCGCCCCGCCAAGATAAACCCCATAGGCCTGCTCAATCTCCCCGGACCGATACATCCCGCTGATCACCGAATCCACCAGCAAGCGAAAATCCTCATCCCCCCGGGGCAGCACCATCGACACTGGCGCATACTCATAAATCCGCTCGACCAGCATCAAAGCCCCAGCCTCAGCGTGCCGCGCCAACAGATTCTTCAACAGCATGCGTTCAGAAAAGAACGCATCAGCCTGCCCGTGGACAACCGCCGCGAACCCCGCATCATTGTTCTCAACCGCCACCACCGTCGCGATCACCCCAAGCATCTGTAGTTGCCGCCGAACCCACTGCTCAGTCACCCCACCGGCGACCACCGCAAAGGTCTGGTTGGCCAGCCCACGATTGACCGTCGCCCGCCAGGTCGGGCCATTATGAGCCTGCTTGCCATTGAGCACATTGAGCAACGCCCCCGGAGCGTCCCTGCGCACCACCGCCGTCACCCCGGCGGTATACACCGGCACGGAAAAACTCACCTGCTTGCGCCGCTCCAGAGTGGCCACCGTAGGCGTGCAGAGCAGGTTTACCCGCCCTGAACTGACTGCCGTAATCTCATCAGCCAGCGCCACCGGCTGAAACCGCACCTGCAGGTCGGGCAACGCCAAATCCGCTTTCACCTGTTCGGTAACCTTGCGGCAGAGGTCGATGGCGTAACCGCTGGCCTGTTCGCCGTCTTGCACACTGAAGGGCGCAAAGTCCGCCAGGTAACCGAGGGTCAAGGTATTGCTGGCCCGCACTTGCTCCAGCGTTGTGGCCTGAGCGAGGGCGGGAAGCAGGATCAGCAAGCTGGCAACTCGCCGCAGGCTAGCCTTCATAGCCAGCCCCCCGTTCACTCCTGGCCTGTTCGATGATGAAACGCTTGGCCAGGAAACCATAGAGCAGATAACCGAAAGCCAGCACCAGCGCGCCACCGAGTACTGCCTCCATGCCGCATGCATACAAGGCATACAGCGAGTAACCCACTGCCACCAGCAGCACCAGGGTATTGCGGCTGTACACCGCCGGGCCGACCCTGGCCTTGTGCATGATCGCCAGCAGCCCGGTCAGGGCTGTCACGTAGGGGATCAGGTTGGTCACCGCAGCCAGGCTCACCAGCTTGCTGAACTGGGCACTGGCATTGGGCGAGATGGTCGACAGCGCCATCGCCGTTTGCAGCACACCGCAAACCAGCATGCCGAGAATCGGCGCGTTCAGCGCACTGACTTTGGAAAACAGCTGCGGGAACAGGCCTTGGTCGGCAGTCATTTTCGCCGTTTGCGCCAGGGTGAATTGCCAACCCAGGAGCGAGCCGACACACGCCATCACCGCCAGCACCATGATGATCGTGCCGATCAGCGGGTTGAACATCTTCGCATAGACCAAAGCGAACGGCGCCGAGGCATTGGCCAGCTCCAGGTTGGGCACGATACCCTGGATCACTGTGGTCGACAGCACATAGACCACTGCCGCGCCGAGGGTGCCGAACAGGCAGGCAAGGGGCACGTTGCGCTTGGGGTTTTCCACTGCGTCGAAGGCTTGTGCCGCCGACTCCATGCCCAGAAAGGCCCAGAGGGTCAGGGGGATGGTCTTGCCGATGGCTTCCCCGATCGGCAGCCCGTTCGGATTCCACGCCTGGGAGAACACCGCGGGATCAAACCAGAACCAGCCGATCACGCTTAATCCGGCTACCGGAATGATCACCCCCCAGACCGTGATCGCACCGATCCTGCCGGTAATCGCCGGCCCGCCGAAGTTGGCCACGATGGTCAACCAGATCAGCCCGATGGTACCGACGCACAGCGCCATCGCGCTGCTGCCCAGCCAGGGCATGAAGGCGGTCATGTAGCCCACGGCAGAAATGGCCACGGCCACATTGGCGATCGCCAGCGAGAGAAAATACAGATAGGAGCAGAGAAAGAACCCCGATTTGGCATGGGCCTCCTCGGTATAGGCCGACAGGCCTCCGGAGCGCGAACAGTACACCCCGCACTGGGTGAAGCTGTAAGCGATTGCCATCGAGCCAATGGCGGTCACTACCCAGGACAGCAACGATACCGCCCCCAGTTGCGCCATGCTGGTCGGCAACATGATGATGCCGGACCCCATCATGTTGACCGTCACCAGGGTGGTCAGCCCGATGAGCGTCATTTTCTTGCCTGAGCCCGCCATACCCGCCCCCGATGTTGTGATCCATGGCTTATTGGGTATAGGTCATTTGTGCGCCGACCGGAGGGCTGGCAGGGCCGTGCAATGGCTTTTTTGCGTTTAACCTGGATGGCACGACCATTGCGCGGTTGCAGCTGCAGGGAACTTGGGCGTTGCCGCGAGCATCCTAGTTCACGTAGGTACTCGATTTCCGGAGGCACTACCATGCGTCGTTTACTGATCGCTTCTTCGCTTGTTCTCTGTTTGCCCATGGGCGCTGCGCTGGCTGATGTGGACGCCAGTGATGTGGCCACTTCGGCGGGGGTTTCCGCTTCGCTGTACTCCACCTTCAAGGACGACAAACGCATCATCCCGGCCCGCGACGATGCCTCCTCGTTCATTGCCAGTGGCGGCGCTATTCGTGGTGTTTACCTGGAGTCGATGATGCGGCGTATTCGCCAGGACAATCCCGACTTGCAGGCCAGCGACGAAGACATCGCTCGGGCGATCCTGATTGAGGATGACCCCGGCAGTGCACGCTGATCCTGATCAGGGACAAGGCCGGCTCCCGGGATGTAAACTGAAATCGTCTGCTTCATCTCCAGAGGCAGGTTCAGGTTGCGGAGTTCATCATGTGCAGATTTTCGCCACTCGGCCTTTGCCTGGCCGTGTCATTGCTCAGCGTGCCGGTACTGGCCGAAACCGTGGTACCGCTCAAGGGCCAAAGCTCGCAGCAGGTCCAGCTGGATATCAACGACTGTCACAATGTCGCCAATAGCGCCTCGACCGCGCCGCCTGTAACGGGTGGCCGGGTCAGAGGCGCGGCGGTCGGCGCCGCGGCCGGTGCGGTAGGGGCTCAGGTGCGTGGTAATCAACACGACGAAGTCTATGACCGTGTCGACGACGATGTGAAGCAGGAGTATCGGCAGAATCGCGCCAAGGAAACCGCAGCCGCCGGTGCCGTGGTCGGCGGCTCGCGCCAGCGCCAGGAGCGGCGCGAGCAGCGACGGACCAGTGAGTCGACCAATGCCTCGGCTTACACCAGTTGCTTGCAAGGCAGGGGCTATCAGGTTTCACCCTGAAAGCACAGCTTATTCCCCCCGGTGGGAGCGGGGTGCACTACCAGCCCTTCACGCCATGCATATCCGGCAACCTGTGAGCGATGCCTTTGTGACAGTCGATACAGGTAGCCTCGCCTTTGGCCAGCGAGGTGGAGTGCATGGCCGCAGCGCGCTTGCTCTGGCGGGTGAAGTCCATGAACTCGAAGTTGTGACAGTTACGGCATTCGCGTGAATCGTTGGCCTTGAGCCTGGCCCATTCATGTTCGGCCAGCTCCCGGCGCAGGGCCACGAACTTGTCGCGGGTGTCGATGGTGCCGAAGATCTTGCCCCAGACCTCCTTGGAGGCCTGCATCTTGCGCGCGATCTTGTGCGTCCATTCGTGCGGCACGTGACAATCCGGGCAACTGGCGCGCACGCCGGAGCGGTTGGTGTAGTGGATGGTTTCCTTGAGCTCGACGAAGACGTTGTCGCGCATTTCATGGCATGACACGCAGAACTTTTCGGTATTGGTCATTTCCAGTGCGGTGTTGAAGCCGCCCCAGAAAATGATCCCGGCAATAAACCCGCCAAGAGTCAAAAAGCCCAGGCTGAAATAGACGCTCGGCCGACAGAGGATGCCCCAGTACTCCTTAAGCAGGGCGAACAGTGCTTTCATGGCGCCTCCTCAGGGTTTTTTCTCGGCGTTGGCGTCGTCTTGCAGGATTTTGTCGATGGTTTCGAAGCTGTTGCCCACCAGCGGCTGCACCTCTTTCTGCGGCACATGGCACTGGTTGCAGAAGTAGCGGCGCGGCGATACCGCCGCCAGGGCCTGGCCGTCGCGGTCCATGTAATGGGTGATGCTGATCATCGTCGCCTGGCTGCGGGCGCTGTTGGCGCGGCTGTGGCATGACAGGCACTTGTTGCCGTTCTTGTCGATCTGATAGCCGCGAATGCTGTGGGGAATGGTCGGCGGCTGGTCAGGGTAGTTGCGCTCGCGCTTGAGGTCCTTGTTTTCATCGTTGGCAATCGGTGGTGCCGGCATGCTTTGGGTCAGGGTACCGCCGGGGCGACGACCGTCCGGGCCGGGGGCATCGAGCGGATAGTCGATTTCGGCAGCGATCACCACGCCAATCGCAGCGAGCAGGCACAACGGCAGGATTCGAAAGGTCATGACGGTGCTCCTCAGGCGACGCTGATCAACTCGATGCGTATGGCGCATTTTTTGTAGTCGGTCTGCTTGGAGATCGGGTCGGTGGCATCGAGCGTGACCTTGTTGATCAGCTTGTTGGCATCGAAAAACGGCACGAACACCAGGCCTTGCGGCGGTTTGTTGCGCCCGCGGGTTTCGATGCGTGCGCGGATTTCGCCACGCCGGCTGATCAGCTTCACTTCGCTGCCGCGCCGCGCATTCAGGGCTTTGGCGTCGTCGGGGTGCATGTAGACCAAGGCATCGGGCACCGCCTTGTACAGCTCTTCGACCCGTTGGGTCATGGTTCCGGTGTGCCAGTGCTCAAGCACCCGGCCGGTGCTCAGCCAGAACGGGTAGTCGGCATCCGGGGCTTCGGCCGGCGGCTCATAGGGCAGGGCAAAGATGATCGCCTTTTTGTCCGGGTAGCCATAGAACTGCACGCCACTGCCGGCCTCGACGTACGGGTCAGTGCCCTCGCGATAACGCCAGCGAGTCTCCTTGCCGTCGACCACCGGCCAGCGCAGTCCGCGTTCACTGTGGTAGCGATCAAACGGGGCGAGGTCGTGGCCATGGCCACGGCCAAACTGGGCGTACTCCTCGAACAGGCCTTTTTGCAGGTAGAAGCCAAACGCCTTGGCCTCATCGTTCTTGTACCCGGCTTCCAGTTGCTCGACCGGAAACTGATCGACCTGACCGTTCTTGAACAGTACCTCGAACAAGGTTTTGCCCTTGTATTCAGGCGCCTTGGCCAACAGCTCTGCAGGCCAGGTTTCATCGGTGGTGAAACGCTTGGAAAACTCCACCAGTTGCCACAAGTCAGACTTGGCATCACCGGGCGCCGTGACCAACTGGTGCCAGAACTGGGTACGACGTTCAGCGTTGCCAAAGGCGCCTTCCTTTTCCACCCACATCGCGCTGGGCAGGATCAGGTCGGCGGCCTGGGCCGAGACGGTGGGGTACACATCCGAGACGATCACGAAGTTCTCGGGTTTACGCCAGCCGGGCAGCACCTCCTGCATGATGTTGGGCCCGGCATGCATGTTGTTGCTGGCCTGGGTCCAGTACACGTTGAGTACGCCATCCTTGAGCATGCGGCTTTGTTGAACGGCATGAAAACCGACCTTTTCCTCGATGGTCCCGGCCGGCAGCTTCCAGATTTTTTCCGCAGTGGCACGGTGTTTGGGATTGGTCACCACCAGGTCGGCGGGCAAGCGGTGCGAGAAGGTCCCGACTTCACGGGCGGTGCCGCAGGCGGAAGGCTGGCCGGTGAGGGAGAAGGGGCTGTTGCCCGGTTCGCTGATCTTGCCGGTAAGCAGGTGAATGTTGTAGATCAGGTTGTTGGCCCAGACGCCACGGGTATGTTGGTTGAAACCCATGGTCCAGAACGATACGACCTTGCGTTTCGGGTCGGCATAGAGTTCGGCCAGGGCCTTGAGGCGTTCCGCTGGCACGCCTGACTCCTTGGCGGTGCGCTCCAGGGTATAGGGGCGGACGAAGGCGGCGAACTGTTCGAAGTTGATGTCGCTCCAGGTGTTGGCCTTGTCGGCGTTCTTGGCCTTGGTCTCCAGCGGATTGTCCGGGCGCAGGCCGTAGCCGATGTCGTCGGCGCCCTGGGCGAAGCGGGTGTGCTTGCTGATGAAGTCCTTGTTGACCGCGCCGCTTTCAATGATGTGATTGGCGATGTAGTTGAGGATCAACAGATCGGTCTGTGGCTTGAACACCATGGGAATGTCGGCCAGTTCGAAGCTGCGGTGCTCGAAGGTAGACAGCACTGCGACCTTGACCTGTGGCTGGCTCAGGCGCCGGTCGGTGACCCGGCTCCAGAGAATCGGGTGCATCTCGGCCATGTTCGAGCCCCAGAGCACGAAGGCATCGGTGGCCTCGATATCGTCATAGCAGCCCATCGGCTCATCCATGCCGAAGGTGCGCATGAAGCCCATCACCGCCGAGGCCATGCAATGGCGGGCGTTCGGGTCGATGTTGTTGCTGCGAAAGCCGGCCTTCATCAGTTTGTTGGCGGCGTAACCTTCCCACACCGTCCATTGCCCTGAACCAAACATGCCGACCGAGCCTGGACCTTTGTTCTTCAAGGCTTCCTTGAACTTCGCTTCCATGATGTCGAAGGCTTTCTCCCAGCTGACCGGCTGGAACTCGCCCTGCTTGTCGTACTGGCCGTTCTTCATGCGCAGCAGTGGTTGGGTCAGGCGGTCGTTGCCATACATGATCTTCGACAGGAAGTAGCCCTTGACGCAGTTCAAGCCGCGATTGACCTCGGCCTTGACGTCGCCATGGGTGGCTACCACGCGGTTATCGCGGGTGGCGACCATCACACTGCAACCGGTGCCGCAGAAGCGGCAGGGTGCCTTGTTCCAGTCCAGGGTGACCATGTCCGCTTCGGT
Source organism: Pseudomonas sp. GW821-FHT10B02 (assembly GCF_059415665.1). Taxonomy (NCBI): domain Bacteria; kingdom Pseudomonadati; phylum Pseudomonadota; class Gammaproteobacteria; order Pseudomonadales; family Pseudomonadaceae; genus Pseudomonas; species Pseudomonas sp. GW821-FHT10B02. The sequence continues at coordinate 6,970 of NZ_JBWKNR010000021.1, forward strand.
AATCAGGTTACTGGCAGTGGTATAGATCGGCAGGCCGGCCGCTGCCGCAGCAATGGCGGCGGCCTGGGCTTTGGCGAATTCACGGCGGGTCATGCTCATTCGATCTCTCCTGCTGGGTCGAGGAGTTCGTGATAGATCAACGCCGCATTGAGTACGCCCGGCAAATTGTTGATCTGGTCGATGCGCTGCAAAATCTGGTTTTCATCTACCGCCTCAAGCACCACCACCAACTTTCCGGCGTTACTTTCCTGATGCAACTCCAGGCCATCGAGCAGGCGCAAGTTGGCTTTGACTGCATCAAACAGTTCCGGGCGGGCAAGTACTACAAGGCTGGCAATATGTCGGGCTTCGTCCATGCACTGGCTCCAATAGATAGCGTTGGCGGTCTATCAGTTGGGCGGCCCGGGCGGGCCGTAGAGCATTTGTAAAAACCAGATGATGAAGCCGTAGCCACCGACGATCGCCACCGATAGCAGGGGGAACAGGCAAGCGACAAGGAAGATGAACAGCAGGGCTTCCTTGCGCCGGACAGGTTTTTGTTCTTCAGCCGATGGCATTGGATGCTCTCCAAGCAGACTTGGGTTGAGCGTAGATCACCGCGGTGAAGTGGCTAAATCATTGCAGCTGAATTAGACCGGCGGCATTACTGTTGCAGGCCAAGGGTTTCGACAGTTTGGCGAACGCTCCAGTAATGCTATTAAGAATAATTATTGTTTATTGGCTGGCCCGCGCTGCATTACTTCAGACTGCTCTTCAGGAATTGTTCTCGGTCTTGATGCATCTGCAAGTGGGTCTTGCCAGCGGCATACTCCAGGCCGGCGAGGCCCATTTTCAGCGCAAGCTCGGGATGCCGCGCGGCATGAAGAATAGCCTCTGCCAGGCTGGATGAATTCCCCGTTTCGAAGATAAGCGCGGTGTCCTTGTCGGTAATATCCAGGATGCCGTAAGTGTCTGAGGCGATAACCGGGGTGCCTTGGCTGAACGCGTCGAAAATGATCCTCGGTTGCTCCTGCTTTAGCGTGGGAACCAGCACCCAGTCGTGGTGTGAGACGACCGTGAAGAATTCTTCTCCGTAATTGACGTTGTCTTGATACTTCACGGTGACGCCACCATGGCGTTCGCTTGCAAAGCGCCGGCAGTTTTCTTCCAGATCGCCCGAACCCATGATGGTGATGTTTATATTCACGTCGTGGGGCTTCAATTGTTCGATGGCGGCGAGCACAACAAGCACCCCTTTGTCGGCGACGAGACGGGAGGGGAAGAGTATGTTCAGTTTGCCATCGGCTTTGTCATTGAATCTGCGCTTGACCGCTTCCGGATTCGAAAAATTGCTCTTATCCACCCAGGTTGCAGGGTTGATAAGTGTCCGGCGTTTCTCGTTGCCGAGAAAGTAATCCCGGTAAAATGACTGGGTGAATATTCTCGAATTTGCCGCCCTCAAACAACATCTCAACAGGGTTTTGTGGGCGTAATGTTCAATTGTTTTTCGAGGGGTTTTAGCCTCGCCCTGACCCAGCATCCAGAACGACGACTCAATGACGATAATCCATTGAAAGGGCATGAACGGCTTGAGTAGTAACAAATAAAAAGACAAGGGGAACGCCCAGCCGGCACCATCGGAGTGAACGATTTTTGCTTGCTTGCAGGCCTTGATGACAGTGACAAAGTTTGGCAGGAAATTTTTTAGTACCGATAGAATGCCACGGTCATTTTTCAGCTCGAAAAGCCACTTTATGTCCAGTTCGCTAATGTCTTGCAGGCCCTCAAGGCTTCTGCTTTTGACAACCGGGCAGCAGATGCCGAAGTTTTGTATGTAGTTCAAGTGCAGTTTCAGGTCTTTAGCCCACAGAGGGTCGGTAAATATTCTTCCTTGGCTGTCTTTCTTTATCACTATCCTGGTGAACAGGATGTAGGGCTTTTTGATCATATTCCCCTCACATGGAGCTGCTGACTGCTGCAAGTGATCTTCCCTACGGTATCAACCACTTCATGTGATGAACAGGCTGTCAACGAGGACAGCAAAGATGCCATAAACACTGATTTACCTGAGTTTCGCGTCGACGAGCCAATCGTTTGTTTACCCATAAACCTGAAAGCCTGCGCCACCTGTTTGGCCAAATGTGTTCATCCCGACAGTGAATGCAGTCCAGTGTCGTGTGCGGGCCAGCACAATGATGTCCAATTGTCATCGTGACAAACGAAAGGATAGCCATGCCCTACAAAATCGGGAGGGGTCGTCAGCTTTTTTTTAAACGGTACTGCCAGGCTCCCGGTGGGAGCGAGGCTTGCCCCGCGATGCGATATATCTGACAGTTCGCAATCGCGGGGCAAGCCCGCTCCCACCGGGAGCCTGTGAGGCTAGAACTTGACCTTGACTCCAATCATCCCTTCGTAGCCGTGGCTATCGTTGTCCAGCCCTTTCTCGTAGCCGGCAGAGACGTGGATCGTAGTCTTCTCGCTGGCTTGGTAGTCCACACCAAGGTTTACCTCAGTCCAAGTGCCGCCCAGATCAGTAGTGAAGGGGATAAAGCCGTCATTGGACGAGAACTCGGTTTTCGGTGAGCTTTTGAACTCGTGCCAGATGCTTGGGCGTACCCAGATGTTGGTGCGGTGCAGTTTGCCTTTGTCGTCCTCACGGAACATGTCTTTGTCGATGCGTACCCCCAGACGGCCTGTCAGCGAATCAACGTCTTCGAAGCGCACCTCGGAGGCGGCGTCGTGGCTGTCATTGATCTTGATCTTGCTGACAATCACCTGGGCTTGCGGCTCGATTTTCAGCGATTCGTCCTTGTTCAGTTTGAACGGATAACCGGCTTCCAGCGACGCGGTGATGCCTTTGCCCTTGGTTTTGAAGCGCGGCAGGTCTTGTGGGTTGGCCTGGATATCGAAGTGGTTGAATTGCAGCACACCGTCCAGGTACCAGCCTGCCGGGCCAAAGTGCGTCCAGTAGCCACCCAGGCCAACGGCGCGCACCTTGGCATCGCCAGCGGCACTGCCATCGGTGTGGTCGATGTCACCGGCGATCTTGCCGGCGGACAGCGAGATCCCGGCCTGATCGGTACTGCCATCGGTGTCTTCACCGTGGTACAGGTCGATACCGACCTGGAACGCTTGCTGGCTGTAGTCATAGCGGCTGCCGTTGTTCAGGTCCTGATCGCCCTGGCCATAGATCAGGCGGCCCCAGCCCAGCGATGGGCCATAGTCGCTTTGCGCTTCGGCCGGGAGCGGGTCGACCGAATTACGGACTTCTTCGCCCATGCGTTCGTGCAGGGTGTCGACCAGCATGCGGCTGTAGCGCAGGGTCATGCCGGGGATGGCGCTGTACAGCGAGGTTTCCGGGCGGTAGTTGGGCACCTGAGGTGAAGGTTGAGTCGGATTGACGACGGGCTTCGGTGCTGGATCGACGGGGGCAGGGTCAACTGGAGTCGGATCAACCGGAGTCGGGTCAACCGGAGTCGGATCAACCGGGGTAGGGTCAACAGGTGTCGGATCGACCGGGGTGGCATCTTTGGTCGAACGCAGGTACCAGGCCTGGGCATTGCTGTCGTCCAGGCTGGCGCGGTGCAGGGTGTACTCGTACGGGCCAGCCTTGACCCGGCTGAGCAGTCTGAACGCTTGCTCCTGGGTGGTGCCACCGTTGATCGCATCGACGACCTGGATACCGTTGCCTTGAGTCAACGCGCCGGGGCCTCCGGCGTTCTTGATCTGCAGGTTGCTGCTGCCGCTTGCCTGGCCGCCATCGATGACCAGTTTGTCGGAGGGCGATTGATCGTCATACAGGTAGGTATTGAGGGCGATGGTGCCGTTGTTGCCCTGGTATTGATTGGCCGTGAGGGTCTTGTAGCTGCCGCCGGAGGGCGCGCTGAAGTCGATCAGGCTGTTGTCGTTGCTCAGGCTGCTGAGGTTCGAGTCGCCGGTGAGTTTCCACAGGCTGGTGTCACTCATGCTCAGGTTCGAGGTGCTGCCCGATGCGGTGGTGGCGGCACCGTTGACCTGGGAGCTTGCCAGGTTGATGGTGGCCAGGCCCGCCTGGTTTGCATTGGCATCGACGTGCAGCCATTGGCCGCTGCCGCCTGCGATCACGTCCTCGAAGTTGATGTCACCGATGCCGTCCACGGCGACGGTCGCGCCGTTCTGGTTATGCAGCACCGTGCTGCTCAGGTCGGCCTGGCTTGCTCCAGCGCTGCTGCCTTGCAGGTACAGGGCGGCGGCATTGCTGCCAGCGGCGCTTACCGTCGACTGCTCGGCGCTGAGCTGGCCGCCGTCCTTGACCAGCATGCCATGGGCGTCGGCGCCCTGGGTGATGACGCTGGCCTGTTTGAGGATTGCCGAGCTTGGGGCGCTGCTGACCAGTACGCCATGGGCACCCATGCCGCTGGTGCTGGCAACGCTGTTGTCGGCTTGTAGCTGGCCGCCGCGCTCAGCCTGCAAGGCGGCCGAGTTGTCGCCGTGGGTGCGGATGCTGGAGTCCTTGAGCTCCAGGGTGGCGCTCAGGCCGTCCTTGAAGTTGCGGCTCACCCGGGCACCACTGGCGTTGGCACCGAGGGTTTCGATCGTCACGCTATTGGCTTCAAGCGAGACGTTGCCGGGTTTTGGGCCGCCGATGCCGGCGTACAGGCCAATCGAACGATCGCCTTCAGTCTTCACCGAAACGCCGTTGAGTTGCATGCTGCCGCCATCATCCACGGCGGCACCGTAGGCCTGCTGGCCCTTGGTCAGAAGATGAGTGCCGTTGGCGATCAGCAGGGCGCCTTCATTGCGCGAGGCCAGGGCATGCGGGAAGGTCAGGTTGGACTGCACGGGAGAGCCGTCGCCGGAGGTGGTCACGGTGCCACCATTGAGGATCACGGTGGCGTTCTGGTTGGCGACCACGCCCATGGCATTGTCGTTGCCGGAGGTATAGACGTTGACGTTGTCGGCGGTGATCGTTGCGTTCCCGGCACTGATCCCGGTCGAGTAGTTGCCTTCGGTGCTGACACTGCCGTTGCTGATCTTGATGTCTGCACCAGCGCCTGCGCTGATGCCATAACTGGTTCTCTGCGAGGTGCGGACCTGGCTGTCACTGAGCACCAGGGTCGAGCCTGCGCCTTCGACCAGCACGCCGGGTGACCAAGGGCCAATGGCGTTGAGGCTATCGACGGCAATCTTGCTTTGACTCACCTGAGCCTGAGCGCCGCCGGTGATGTTCAGGCCGATCGAGCGGGCGCCGAGTACCGAGATATCGCTGTCGGACACCAGGGCCGTGCTGCCGGCGCCTTCGACCGACACGCCGTGGCCATAGGTGCCCTGGGCGGCCAGGACGCTATTGTCGATCACCAGGCTGCCGCCGGCCATGGCCCTGGCGGCTGCGCTAGGGTTGGCGACAGCGCCGCTGCCAGTGACGCTGACGTGGCTGTCCTTGAGCGAGATGCTGCTGGCTTCGGCGCGCGCACCGCCCATGTAGCCACCGCTGGCGTTCACCTCCAGGCCGCTGCCGGTGATCTTCGAGCCACCCAGGGCGTGCAGCACGGCGGTGGTCGAGGTGCTGCCCGCGGCGCTGGTGGAGTTGAAGGTACTGTCGCTCAGAATGATTTCGCTACCACCCTCGGCGCGCGCACCGCTGGAAGCCGCGCCACTGGTGTTGACGGTGACGTCACTGGCGCTGATCTGGCTGCCTGCTTCGGCTTTCAAACCATGACTGATGTTGGTGCCGCTACCTGCGCCGCTGGTGGTGACCGTGGTGCCTTTGCTCAGCGCGATGCTTGCGCCGTCCTTGGCCAGCACGCCTACCGAGCCTTTGGCCAGGGTGCTGATGGCGCCACCGCTGAAATCGATGGCACTGCCAGTGCCGCTGGCCAGCAGGGCGACGTTGTTGCTGCCAGTGGCGCTACCCATGCTGACCTGGCTGTTGGCGAGGCTGATCACACCGCCGTTTTGCGCGGTGACACCGGTCATGTTGCTGGCGGTGAAGGGCACCCCCAGGGTGGTCTGTGGGAGCATCTCGATACTTACACCGCTGCCGCTGATCTTGCCGCCGTCTTCAGCCAGCAGGCCTTTCTGGCCATTGGCGGTAGCACCGGTGACGGCGCCGTTGACGACACTGCCTTGCTCGAAGCTGATCTGCACGCCAGCAGCGGCTTTCACCCCGATCGCGTTACCGGCCTTCAGTATGACGATGGAGCTGTCTGCGGCACCGCTGCTGATGCCGATGCCATTGGCCACGGTGACAGTGATAGGTGCAGGTACACCGAGCAAGCCCATCAGGGCGACGCGGCCGATGCTCAAGCCGGCGTTGGATGGTTGTGGTTCTTCGCGAAGTTCGGTCGCTATCACCGCGTCTTCTGCTTGCGCATCCTCGATGGGCAGGTAGCACAGACTGCCGAGGATCAGGCTGATGGCCAGGGCCAGACGGTTGTGTGCCAGGTGGTCCAGAGGCAGTGCACTTTCGCTGATGTGTTTCATGGCAACCTCCAAAAATGTATGGAGGAAGTTTCTGCCTAGGCAGCTATTTGCTCTGTAGGAGTGGCCTTAGCCGTTTGTAGGAGCTTCACTGAAGGCCACGCTGGTCTAGGCTTGTTGATCAGGCCGGCGTTGGCCTGCAAGGAGGCGCCCAATGAGTCGGGTGATGATCGTCGAGCCACTACCGTTGTTGCGTCTGGCCATCGGCCAGGTGCTGCAGCGCCTGGGGCATCAGGTGGTGGCCGATGTCGGTAACGGCCAGGATGCGCTGCTGCACGCGCGTACTGATGCCCCCCAGCTAATCGTGCTTGAACTGGCGATCAGCGGTCTCGGCGGCCTTGATCTGATCCGCCGCCTGAAACTGCGCGACCCGGCGTTGCAACTGTTGGTGTACACCGGGCAGAGCAGTAGTCATTTCGCCCGCCTGTGTGTGCAGGCCGGGGCGGACGGGTTTGTCAGCAAGCACGATGAACCGCTCGAGCTGGAACGGGCATTGAGCGCCGTGGTGCACGGGCGCCGCTATTTCCCCCGGGATGCGCTGAATACGCCGGCCCCGGTGGGTGGCAAAGAGCTGGACACGTTATCGGCGCGGGAACTGACGGTGCTGGAGCTGATCAGCGAAGGGCGCTCCAATCAGGCCATCGCCGAGCAGCTGTCGATCAGTTACAAGACGGTCAGCACCTACAAAACCCGATTGCAGGAAAAGCTCCAGGTCGATTCGCGCCTGGCGTTGGCGACCATCGCGCAACGCAATGGTATCGGCCAGTCGGGCGTGCTGACGCCGGCCGAACCTGAGCTGCAAGTCGAAATGCTGCATGAGCCGGCGCAACAAACGCTGTTGCGGGCCATGCTTGACGCCTCACCCAACCCGATGTTCGTGCGCGACCGGGAGGGTCACTTGTTGATGTGCAATCAGCCGTTTCTGGCGCAGCACCACACTTCCCGGGAGCGGGTGCTGGGTGGGCGGCTGACGGACGCCTTCTGGTTCACGCCCGAACAAGGCCGTACCCACCAGGCCCGGTATGAAGCGTTCATCGAAAAAGGTGAACCGTTCAGTTCGCAGAGAACCTTCGAGTTCCTTGGCGAGCCGCATTTTCTGCAGTACTGGGCCGAACCCTGGCGTGATGCCAGTGGCAACGTTGTGGGTATGGTGGGCAGCTTTGAAGACCTGACGGACCGGCAGATTCTGCTCGGTCAATTACGCGATGCTCACGAACAAGCCCGGGCCAGGTACCGGGAAGTCACCGGTTTTGCCCGGGTGGTCCATGAGGATCTGAACGAACCGCTGCAGCGCCTGCAATCCGGTCTTGGCGGCGCGCAATTGCCGCTTTCCGGCCAGGTCGCCTTGCAGCGCTTGAGCCTGCGTCTGCACCAACTGGAGCAGTTGGTCACTCTGGATCAGTTGCGCCCACCGCTGGTGCCGGTCCAGCTGGACATCGTTCAGTGGCTGGAAGCGCGACTTACGGCTTTCAACGCGCAGCTGCCTGCCGGTGGGGCAATCTCGACGCTGGCCCTGGAAGGAGTGACGACCAGGCAGTTGTGGATCGATGGCGAGCGTCTTGGCATGTTGTTCGACAGCTTGATCCGGCACCTGAGTGAGGAAGCCGTGCAAGCCCCCCTGCGCATCAGCCTGGCCACGCGGATGCAGGTCACTGGCGTGGTCACCCTGAACCTTGCGGTAACGCTCTTTCAGCCCCTTGCCCACCGCCAAGGCATTGCCTTGCAACTGTGCCGAAACCTGACCCAGTCGATGGATGGCAGCTTTCGCGACGTCCATGAGAACGGCGAAACGGCGTTTCTGATCGAACTTGAATGCCCCGCAGCACTGCCAGCCTGAGTGCTGCGGGCAGTTCCTTCAGAATCCGCTCTCGCGCAGCAGCACCGCCGCTACATGCACCAGTCCCTCGCCCAGCCAGCTGCGGCGCTCGCCGGCAATCTGCAACCTGCCGCGGGTTTCGCGCAGGGCAGGCGGGGCGCCGTCGAGCTGAATCAGCACATGGAACAAGGGCGGGGTGGGCAGTAACTCCTTGCCACGGCTGGCAACCGTCAACGGCCCGCCATAGCGTGAAGCGAGCATGGCGTGGTGCAACTGGCTCACGCGGGTGCTGCCGATGGCCAGCACGGTGCCGTTGATCGGGGTAGGCTGCCCTTCGGGGTAGAAACGCACGGCGCCGCCCTGTACCAGGTGTTGCACTTCATCCTGGTCAACGTAGGCATCCACCTGCCAGCGGCTGGGATCAATCAGAATGCCGATCGGTTCACGGCTGTGAATCCACTGGCCGGCTTGGCGGTTGCGGTCCAGATCCAGCCATTGCCCGGCGAAAGGTGCTTGCAAGGTCAAGCGCTTGATCTCCGAACGCGCCGCACGGGCTTCTTCGAATTGCACATCGAGGCGCTGGCGTGTGGCGATGGCCTGGTCGGCCCCTGACGGGTCGGCAATCAAGCCACCGAGCCGGGCCTGGTAACTCCTGGCGCTGGCTTCGCTGCTGGACAGCCGTGAGGCAATATCCGGCTCATCGAGCGTGACCAGGGTAGCCCCGGCCGCCACCGGGCCTGCCGGATGCAGGGCCTGCAAGCGTGCCGGGTAGGGGGCGAAGACGCGCAACTGGTGTTCGGCGCGGGCCACGCCCAATGCCTGGACCTGGGTGCGCCAGGGCACTGCCAGTAACAGCAACAGCAGTGCTGCGACTGCCCACCAGGTGCGTCGATGGCGGGTGTTGATGCCTTCACGATGGCTCCACCAGTACTTCAGCTCGCGCCAGACTGGCATGACAATGAACCAGGCCACCTCGACGGCAAACAGCAGGATCCCCAGCAGCTTGAAGAACAGCAGGTACACCGCCACGGCAATGCCCAGAAACAGCACCAGGCGATAGACCCAGGTGACCATGGCGAAGGCCACCAGTGCCCGTCGTTTGCCGGGGCTGAAGGCTTCCGGCCAGTCCTCGTCAAGGCCCAGCAGCACCCGGCGCAGGGTCACCCGGGCCAGCGCCGACGAGCGTTCGTGCAGATTGGGGAAGTCGAGCAGGTCGGAGAGGATGAAGTAACCGTCGAAGCGCATGAAGGGGCTGGCATTGAGTGCCAGTGACAGTACCCAGCTGGTGGTGGCCAGGTAGAGCAGGGCGTTGCGCAGCGGACCGGGGTCGGACAGCGCCCAGCCCAGTGTGGCCAGGCCGGCCAGGGCCAGTTCGGTGATGATGCCCGCCGAGGCGATTGCCAGGCGCTGCCTGGCACTGCGCAGCTTCCAGCTCTCGCCGGTGTCGGTATAGAGCATCGGCCACATCACCACGAAGGCGATGCCCATATGGCCTACGCGTAGCCCCAGGCGTGTCGCCACCAACGCATGCCCCAGTTCATGCAGGGTCTTTGCCAGCGCCAGGGCGATGGCAAAGCTGACCAGGCCGGAGGCTGAGAAAGACTCCACTACCGCGGTGGTGAAGGTATCCCACTGTTGCAGCACCAGCAGTACGCCGGTGATTCCCAGCAGCAGCACCAGTACACCCGTCAGGGGCTGGAACAGCCAGTCGAGCTTGTGCGCCAGCCACCGTAGATGCTGTTGCGGACGCAGCAGCGGCACACGGAAAAACAGGTAGTGGTGCAACCACCAGCGCCAGCTCAACCAGGCATTGTCCTGGCTGCGTGCCGCCAGACGGGCAAGGGCCTCGCGGCCGGGACGCAGCAGTTGGTGGTTTTCCAGAAACTGGCGAAATTCGACGATTTGCTCGACGTCCGGGCGCAGCGGCGTTTCTGCGTGAATCGCCCGACAGATGTCTTCAGGGCTGTGCTCCCAGCGCAGCAGGCACTCGAACTCCAGCCAGCCAATGCGGTAGAAGCGGTTGACGACGGTGTCCTGGATTACCCAGGCCGGTTCGCCGTTGCTGTCCGGCGCGCTCTCCAGCAGGCGCAGGTCTTCGCGCAGCGGTGGTGGCGGCAGCTCGGCCGCGTTGGCGATCACAAGCCGCTCCATGCCCGCAGCGCGGCGAAGGGCCGGCGCAGCAGGTAATACCCCAACACCACACGTTCACCGTACAGGCGCGCAGTACCGTGCAGGCCCAGCCGCGCGTGTTCGGGCTGGCCGTCAATGCTGGCGAGCAAACGGTAGGCCACCACACCTTCTTCATTGGCCTGTGCCTGGTAGCTGGTTTCCAGCACTTTGCCCTTGAGCGGGGTCAAGGGGTAGGCGGTGAGGAACAGGGTGACCTCGGCGCCCGGCTCCAGGGCGATGGCATCGGCCACCGGCAACTGGATGAGCATGGCCGGCTGTTTCGGCTCGGCAATCAACAGAATGCGTTCGCCGGTGGACACCGGTTTGCCCAGCCAGTCGTTGGGGTCGCTGTACACCGCCACACCTGCCCGCGGCGCACGTACCTGAGTGCGCTGCAATTGCGCTTTGACCGCTGCCAGTTCCGCGCGGCGTTGCTGCACCCGGCCATGCAACAGGGTCAGTTCGCTTTTGCTCTGGGGGTTGTCGAAGGCCCGCTGGCTGGCCGCCATCAGTTCGGCGTCGGCGACCGCCACTTCCTTGCCCAGCACCTCGGCGCGGCTGTTGAGGGTGGTCTCGTCCAGGCTGAACAGCGGTGTGTCTTTTTCTACCGGCTGATTGGGCCGTACCTGCATGCTTTGAATCACCCCATCAATGGGCGAGCTGATGATCATCGCTTCGCGCGAGACGATCTCGGCCGGCGCCAGAGCGGTTTGCCGGACCGGCACCAGCAACAAGGCCACTGCCACCGCCAGGGCCAGCAGCAACTGGCGCTTGCCGGGCCGCCAGCGCAGCAGCCGACGTTGCCTGGCAAAGCTTGCCCAGCAGTGCGCCCAGGTGCGCCACAGCCCTTCGAACAAAGGTTGCAGGGCCGGCGCCGGTGCCGCGTCGAGCAGAAACAGCACCAGGCCCAGGCGCTGACCGTCGCGGTCATGCAGCGGGATGCACCACAAGCCCTTGGGCCACCATTCGGCCCAGCCTTCGGCGATGTCCGCCGGCGGGGTGAGCGCATCGCGGCCCAGCCAACGCGGTTGATCGTCATCGAGCTGCGTTGCAATCCAGCGCACGGCGCGCTGCAACCAGACCAGATAAGGCGAGTCTTCGCTGGGGCGGGCCAGCCCCGAGACGCATAACAGCTCCAGGCTTTGCCCCTGTTGCTGGAACACCAGGGCCTGGTGGTACTGCAACAGCGGGTAAGGATCATTGGCGATGGAGAAACCCAGCGCATTCAGTGAGTCGGCGGCCAGGGCGCGGTCGCGCAGGGCTGCGATGGCCAACAGCAGCTGCGGGTGCGGTAACGGCTCAGTCATGGGCGCGCGGGAAACGGGCAGTGCCGCTCATGCCGGCGATCAGCTCTGGATGGGCGGCGTCCAGCCGGGCCTCCAGCTCCACGGTCTGGGCCACGGCGTCGACCCGGGCGTTGATGGCGCTGACATGGGCCGGGTAGGCCTTGCCGGTTTCGAGGATGTCGACCTCCAGCGCCTGGTTGTCCTTGAGCCTGGGCAACAGGTTTGAAGGTACGTTCAAGCGAACCTTCAGGGCGCCATCACTGACCAGGTCGAACAGCGGCGTGCCAGCCGCCACGGTCTGGAACGGCTTGGCATGCACCTTGGCCACACGCCCGGCAAAGGGCGCCTGCACCACACAGTAACCGCTCTGTGCCTGGGCCAGCGCGCGGGCGCCGTCGGCTTTTTGCAGTTCGGTGTTGGCCATGGCCACCTCCAGATCACCGACGGCGTCCAGTTTGCGCAAATTACGCTTGGCGTCGAGGTTCTGTCGGGCCATGGTCAGCTCGGCGGCGGCGACCCGCGAACGGGCCTGGGCCTCGGCACAGTCGAAGCGGGCCAGCACGGCATCTTTGGCCACTGTCTGGCCAAGGCTGGCCTTGAACTCGCCGAGGGTGCCGCTCATCTGGCTGGAGAGGGTGGTTTCCAGCCCGGCGACCAGCAGCACACGGATCGTGCCGGGATCATCGGCGTCATGGGCTGGCGCGGTGTCTTCGGCCAGGGCCGGGGTAAGGACCAGGGACAGGATCACTGCGAGCAAACGGCGCTCAGGGCTGTATGGCATTCTGCGTTCCTTGCGTGCTGACGAGTAGGTTGGCGTGTTCCTGTTCATCCAGGGTCCGCTGGATCTCCCGGGCCAGGGTCTGGATATCGTGTTGCTCGATCTGTTGTGGCAGCGTGTCCAGGCCTACCGAGTTGTACAGCCGGCCCCAGGCTGCCTGGGCGCTGGAGTAGGCAGCCTCGCGCTGGTAGCGCGAAAGCAGGTAGCGGCCTTCGGCGCGGATCACCTCAAGCTCCGAGCCGTAGGAGGTGGTACGCGCTGCTTGAGCGTAGCTCAACAGACTCTGGTCGACCTGCAGGCTCTGGTCGGCAAACTCGACTTCCTGGCGTGCCAGCTGGTAGCGCAAGGTGCCGACCCGCACTTGGGTAAGAATCGCCATGGACAGTGCCACCCGGCGCATGTCGTCGGTCTTGGTCTGCGATTCGGCGGCGCTGTTGAGCGAGGGCAACTGCAGCAGGCGCAGCAGGTTCATCGACACTTGCAGGCCGGTTTCAGACCAGCCGCTGTTGTAGAGGAACTTGTTGGAGTCGTACTTGTAGCCGTAATCCAGGCTGACGTTAGGCCATAACTGCGCCTTGGCGATCTTCAAGTCATTCTCGTTGACCCGTTTGCGATACCACTCTTCCATGATTTCCGGGCGGTTTTTCAGCGACATCAGCTCAAGTTTGTCGATGTCCTGAGACACCTGTGGCAGCGTCGGTTCGACCTCGTCGGCCAGCACCAGACGCGAACCCGGCGGCAGCGACATCAGCGCCGACAGTTCGGCGCGGGCAAACTCCAGGTCCTGGCGGCGCACGGTCAGCAGGTAAATCGAGTCGAGCAGGGCGCGCTGGTAGGCCAGGATCTCCTGACGTGGCAACAGCCCTTTGCTCTCAGCCTGACGCGCCGAGAGCAAGGCCTGGTGGGTGCGCACCAGCAGGTGATCGACCTGCGGCATCAGGCGCTGGGCGCTGAGGGCGCGCCAGTAGGCGTTACGCACGTCCTGCAGAACGTTCTGCGCGACTTTGCGCCGACGCTCCTCGGCCATGAGGATCTGGTCGCTTTTCTGCTGGGTGCGGTAATAAGCCACGCCAAAATCCAGCAGGCTCCAGCTCAGACCCAGCCCATAGAGTTCGCGATAGCGTTCTTCGGAGGTGGATGCGCGCAAGCTTTCCTGGCGGTCCTCGATACCGATGGAGGTACCCCCGGAGTCATTGTTACGCCCGGCGTAACCCGCTGAGGCCACCAGCCGCGGCAGCATCTCGTGGCTGGAGACATCACGCAGGTCGCTGGCCAGCGCGCTTTCCATCAGTTTGAGGCGGTAGTCCAGGTTGTATTTCAGGGCCCGCGCGGCCGCCTCGTAGAAGGTGATGGGTTTGGTGACCGGCTCTTGATTGGCATACATCTGCGCCTGGTCGCGGATGATCCGCTGTCGGGTTTCATCCTCACTGTACTCATGCGGTTTGGTCGCAGAACATGCGGCCAACAAGAAGGTGGAGGCGATGGCCGTACTGAACAACGTTTGCGGCAGTCTTGGCATAGTCAGTCCTTGGTCTTTGCTCATTCGCGGGTACGGTTATCGAGCGCGCGCAGGCGTTCGGCGGCTTCACGCAACTGAGCGCGGAAGCCGGACGCGATGCGCGCTTCGGAAGGTGGCGGTAGCTGTGTATCTCCCTGTGTGAGGTGCGCGGCATCGGTGGCGAACACTGATGGGTCGGGTAGCAGGCCATCGGCACTGAGGTTGATGCGCGATTGACGCCCGAGGATCCAGGCCATGTCGCTTTCACTGGCCTGGCGGCTGCCTTGCACTGCCCTGGCGACAAACTGGCCGGGAATCAGGCCAAGGCGCTGGTTCAAGGTTTCGCTGAGGATTTCGGGAGTACGGCCGTAGCTCAGGTTACTGCCGTCGGCCTGCCAGCCGGAGAGTTCGAGGATGCGCTCCTGGCGCTCGACCACCGGGCCGATGAACACCACCGGATCGACGTCGGGCAGCGGCAGGCGCTGGAACGGGTCATCGCTGTCACGGCCGAAGAAAGGCCCGGCCGGGGCCGGGATGAAGGGCGCGGCGATGTCCAGGGTAATGGTCAGTTGCGCAAGGTCAGTGGCGCCGGCGCGGTCGCTGAGGGTGTAGGTGAAAACATCCTGCAAGACCCGACCGAGCCCGGCAGCCGCCAGCACTTCAGGGTTGTTCAGGTCAATGCTGTAGGTGTAGCTGCCATCGGCGTTGATCACCAGGGTGCCGTAACGTCCGGCCAACGGCTGGCCAACCGTACCCGCAGTGCCGCTGCCCGTTTCGGCGCCGGTACGAATGCCGCTCACGCTCAGTTGTTCGTCCGCATCGACATCACTGTCATTGGGCAGGACGTTACCGGCGGCTTGCGGTGAAGGGGTCTGGTCGCTGGCGACAGTGCTGTCGTCGCGGGCGACGGGGGCATCGTCGGCACCCTGGATCAGCACGTTCAGCCGCGCTTCGGACTCAGCGCCGGCAGTGTCGCGCATACGGTAGGTGAAGACTTCGCGCAGGGTTTGCCCAGCCGTGCGCAGGGCCTGCACCGTTGGATTGGCGTTATCCAGCAGGTAGCTGTAGCTGCCGTCGGCATTCAGCACCAGGCTGCCGTAGCGACCGATCAGCACCTGGCCAGCCAAGGCGTTGCTGCCGGTTTCGCTGGTTACCGACAGCACCTGGCGGGTTTCGCCCAGGGCTGTGCTGTCGACGTCGGTGTCGTTGTCGAGGACATTGCCACTGGAGTTCTGGCCCGGGATGTTGTTATTCACACCGCCAGCTTCGACGGCAAGGGTGTCATCGTCGACCGCAATCGGCGTGTCGTTGCGCCCGTCGATGGTGATGCGCAGTTGCGCGGTGTCATCGGCCTGGTGGGGGTCGACGACGGTGTAGGTGAAGATGTCCACCAGCACCTGGCCACTGGTGCGCAGGGCCTGGACCGCTGCCAGGCTGTTATCGACGGTGTAGGTCCAGCTGCCGTCGGCGTTCATTACCAGGTCGCCATACAACCCGCGCAACGTGCTGCCCAGGGTGCCAGTGGTGCCGGTACCCGCTTCGCTACCGGTGCGGATGGCCGACACCCTCAGCACGTCGCTCTCAAGGTCACCATCGTTGCTCAGCACATTGCCGCTGGGGTTCAGGCCCGCCGTGGCGTTGTTCAGGCCGCCGGCCTCGATGGCCGTGGCGTCATCGTCAATGCCATCGGGTGCATCGTTGCGGCCAATGATAATGATCGACAACTGGGCAAGGTCGGTCAGGCCGCCAAGGTCGGTGACTTCATAGGTGAAGTGCTCGACCAGGGTCTGCAACACGTCCAGGGCCAGTATCGCCGGATTACTGGTGTCGATGGTGTAGGTGTAACTGCCATCGGCATTGAGCACCAGCGTGCCGTACAGGCCCTGAAGGACATCGCCGACCGTACCGGCAACCCCTGTGCCGACTTCGGGACCGGTGCGGATAGCGGTGACCGTGAGCTGATCGCCCTGGTCGACATCGCTGTCGTTGGGCAGCACGTTGCCGCTGGGATTGAGCACCAGACCGTCGCCGTTGTCGGCCACGGCGATATTGATGTTGTCCTGGGCCACCGGTGCGTCCCAGGCGCCCTGGATGATCAAGTTGAACTGCGCGGCATCCTCGGCGCCAGCAGCGTCGCGCATACGGTAGGTGAAGGTCTCCTGGAGCGTATCACCGGGCTTGAGGGCCTGGACCACGGCCAGGGTATTGTCGACCTGGTACTGATAGTCGCCATTGGCGAACACCGTCAAGGTGCCGTAAGTACCACGGATAACCTGGCTGCCGTTGACCGCAGTGAAGGTGCCGCCAGCCGCTTCGCTACCAGCGCGGATACCGTTAAGCGTCTTGCTGTCGCCGGCGTCGACGTCGCGATCATTGCCCAGCAGGTTACCGGTCGGATCTATGCCGGCAGTGCCGTTATTGGTGCCACCGGCTTCCACTGCCACGGCGTTGTCGTCGACGGCCAGCGGGTTGTCGTTGCGGCCCTGGATGGTGATGGTCAGTGTCGCGCTGCTGGTTGCTCCGGCCAGGTCGCGAATGGTGTAGGTGAACGATTCGCGCAGGGTGTTGTTGGCCGTGCGCAAGGCTTGCACCAGCGGGTCATCGTTATCGACCAGGTAGGTGTAGCTGCCATCGGCATTGAGGATCAGGCTGCCGTACTGCCCGGCAAAGCTGCTACCCACAGTGCCGCTACTCGAGCCCTGAGCCACACCGATAACGCTCAGGGTTTCGCCGAAGCGGTCGACATCGATGTCGTTGTTCAGCACATTGCCGCTCGGATCGCTGCCGGGGGAGCCGTTGTTCAGGCCTCCGGCCTCAACCGCGAGGGCATTATCGTTGTTGGCCACCGGCGCATCATTGCTGCCGCGGATGGTGATGGTCAGTAGCGCGGTGTCGATGGCACCGGCGGTATCGATAATGCTGTAGTTGAACGTTTCAATCAGCGAATTCCCGGGCCGTAGCGCCTGAACCTGGTCCATGCTGTTGTCCAGGCGATAGCTGTAGCTGCCGTCGGCATTGAGCGTCAGCCAGCCATAGGTGCCGCGCAATTCGCTGCCCAGGGCACCTGCGGTACCGGCGTTCTCGATGGCACCGGTGCGTACCGAGACCACCGCCTTGGTTTCGCCGTAGTCGACCGGATCGCCGGCACCGCCATCGACATCGCTGTCATCGTCCAGCACATTGCCGGTCGGGTCGACACCGCCGCTGCTGTTGTTCACGCCGCCGGCTTCGAACGCTTCAGCGCTGTTGTCGGTGGCCACCGGGTTGTCATTCTGACCACGAATGACGATCACGATCTGCGCATCGTCGAACTCGCCATCGCTGTCGGTGACCCGGTAGGTGAAGACCTCGACCAGCAAATCGTCCACCCCGCGCAGGGCTTGCACCTCGGCGTTGTCGTTGTCGATTACATAGCTGTAGGTGCCATCGCTGTTGATGGTCAGCGCACCGTATTGGCCATTCAACGGTGTGCCGACCGTCCCGGCCTGGCCGCTTCCACCTTCAGGGCCTGTCCGTATCGACGTTACGCTGACCGGGTCGCCGTCAGGATCGACAAAAGTCACTTGCCGCCCCGGGGCCGGCGGTACGCCGGGGTCCACACCCGGGGTGCCGTTATCGATGCCGCCTTTTTCGGTCGCCAGTGCGACCGTGTCCTGGGCATGCGGCGGGTTGTTGGCGCCGCGGACAATGATCACCAGCTGGGCGGTGTCGGTCAGCCCGGCCGAGTCGACGACCTGGTAAGTGAAGATGACATTCATCGTCGCCCCGCGCGCCAGGGCAACGATGGCGGGGTTGTCGCTGTTGACGTCAAAGCTGAATGAGCCGTCGGGGTTGATGGTCAGGGTGCCGTAGCTCACCGGGCTGCCTACTGGCGTGCCATCGCTGAACTGGGCAAAGGTTGCATCCAGCACAACTGCGCCGCCGCTCACCGTGGTCAGTACGCCACCGGCAGTTTCGGGGCCGTTGCGCACGCCGTTGACCAGCAGCACGCTGCTGGGACGGTCGGCACGGTCGACATCAAGGTCGACGCCGTTGCCGCCTGGCTGATTGATACTGCCCGGGCGGCTGGGAAACAGAATCACGTTGCCGACCGGATTGCTCTCAGGGTCGGCATTGCTGGCCCCGGCCTGGGCAGTAGCCTGGTCGTCGCTGGCCACCGGGTTGTCGTAGTTGCCGACAATGGTGATGCGCAACTCGGCCAGATCGTTGAGCCCCAGCGCATCCGAGACCTGATAACTGAAAAACTCGGTCAGGGTGTCGTTCGGGCCAAGGCGCTGCACTGCTGTATTGCTGTCATCAATGACGTAGGTGTAGGAGCCATCGGAGGATATGGTCAGTGTGCCGTAGGTACCAATGACGTTGACGCTGCCGCCCGCAGGTACAGGGGTCAGGGCGCCGCTGGACAGTTCGCGCAAAGGCCGGATGCCGGTTACCGACATGGTCTCGCCATAGTTGATCGGGTCGCCCGGGCCGCCATCGACATCATTGTCGTTGGCCAGCACATTGCCGCTGGCGTCAGCCCCAGGTACCGGGAAACCGTTGGGCGGGGTGTCGCCGGGGTTACCATTGCCAGTGTTGTTGACGCCGCCTTTCTCTCTCGCGGTGGCGGTGTCGTTCTCGGCGTCCGGGGCGTCGTTGGCGCCCTGGATAACCACGGTCAGGGTGGCGTTTGACTGCAGCGGGTCGCCACCCAGGCCAATGTCGGCGATGGTGTAGTTGAAAATCTCTTGCAACCGGTCGCTGTTCTGGCGCAGCGCCTGCACCTCGGCATTGGTGTTATCGACAATGTACTGGTAGGTACCATTGGCCTGGATCACCAGTTTGCCGTACTTGCCGATCACTTCGATCGAGCCCAGCGCTGGCACCCCCATCACCACGCCCAGCGGAGAGGTGACCGACACGACGTTGAGGATGTCGTTATTGCTGGCGATGTCGACATCGGTATCGTTGTCCAGCAGGTTGCCTCGTGGGTCAACACCCTGCAAGCGGTTGTCGGTACCACCGGCCTCGACCGCGGTGGCGCTGTCAGGCTGCGCCTGTGGAGCGTCGTTGACCGGGGCGAGGTTGATGACCAGAAAGTCCCGGTCGGTACGCGCATCGCTAGGCTCTCCCGGCACACCGTTGCCATCGAAATCGCCATAGTTGCCCTGGTCATTGCTGATGACTTCGAGGAAATCGCTGCCGTTGAAGTCCTGATTACCCAGGTAGCTCAGTCCGGCCAGCGCTGCGTTGATGTCGGCGATTCGCCCCTCTAGCTCCAGCGTTCCGGGGGCTGCCTGAGTCACCGATACCCCGGTGGTTGGGCCGGTGAGTGACAGGGCGCCGTGGGTGACCGTGAGGGTAACCTTGATGGTGCGGTCATTGACGTTCGGGTCACGTTCGGCATCGACATCGCTGATGCTGATCCCGGGGATCGCCAGCGGCGTGTCCTCAAAGCCGCTCTGAAAGCCGGGTAGCGTGTTGACCGGCGCGTCATTGACCTCGACATAGCCCGAGTTTGCCTGTTGAGTGGCGCCTTCGCCCAGGGTCACGCTGACCTGGCCAAGCGTCCCGCCATCGGTATCGATGCGCATGCGCAGCTCGCCGAACTGGCTGATGCTGTTGACCGTGGTCGGCGCATCCAGGCGGTACAGGCCCGAGGGCAGCACGCCGAAGGTGAAGCGGCCATTGCTGTCGGTGGTGGTGCTGAAGGTCTTGTCGTCGGCATTGCCGAGCACGCCATCATTGCCGGCCCAGATCAGGTTGATCGTCTGGTTCGGCACCGCCAGTTCGTAGTCCGGTGTGCCGGGCAGCGGATCCGGGTCAGGGTTGGTGTCATTGGGGGCCGTTGCGGCCGTGCCGGTGTCATTCCACAGGGTGCCGCTGATGATCCCCAGACCCGCGCCTTCACGCAGGACATAGTTGTTCAGGGTGCTGGCGTCCGGACCTGGGCCATCGGCACCGGTTCGCTCGCCGTCGGCGTCACTGTCCACGCCGACCAGGCTACCGCCCCAACTGGTGAAGGTTTCCGGCAGGCTGCTCCAGGTCAGGCTGGCATCACTGCTGGCGATGCTGGTGCCATTGGGCACATCGACCGAATACACCACGCTGACCTGGGTGCCGATATCGATGCGGGCGATATCCACACTCAGGCCGCCGCTGGTACTGAAGCTCACACCGGCTGGCAGGTTGCCTGGGCCATAGGTGGTGCCGCCAATGGTGATGCTGATCAGGTTGTAGTTGCTGCCGGTGGGGAAGCCATCAGTCAGGTGTACGTCATACGCCGGCAGGCCGCCGCTGGCGGTAAAACTGACGGTAACCGTGGCGTTGCCCAGTGCACCGCCCGGGTTGGGGGTGAAGTCGGTGACCTGTTTGTTCAGACCGCTGAAGCCAGCTTCGACGATGCGCTCGGTGAGGATGTCGCTGGTGGCGCGTACGTTGCCGTTGACGCGGTCCTGGATGCTGGCGCCAAGAACAACGCCCGCCTGGTTCTGGGCAATGTTGCCGACCCGGGCACTGAACTCCAGCACAATGCCTTCCAGGTCGTCATCGTTACCATCGTCACCACTGCCGTGGGAGCCGTTGGTGATGTCGCCCAGGATGAGGGTGACGGTCTGGTTGCCGTTACCATCGGTGCCTAGTTGCACATATTTTTCGTTGAGCACCCCGGTGGGGGCCGCACCGGAAAGGTCCGGGCTGATGAACTGGGCTTCGGGGCTGTTTTCATTGCCGATGATCTGCAGGGTTCCGCTGGTGATCAGGTCGGTCAGGCTGGTCAGCAGACCGCCATCGGAAATAAAACCGATACGCAGGGTGCTCAGGTCTGCCAGGGTCAGGCCTTGGCCGAGGGTGATCACCAGTTGGTAACTGGGGTTGTTGCCCTCGGGCACCAGCACTGTGGCGCGATAGCGGATGATTTCACCGATAGCGACTGTCTCTTGCAGGGCATTGGTCGGGTTGGGGGCGCTGGTGTCGGACAAGCCGCCGACGCGGGAAAACTTGATGCCTTGCGCCACCGGGATGACCAGCAGGCTGTCGCGGCGGTAATCGTTGAGCACGCCGCTATTGAGCCGGCCGTCCTCGCCGGTGCGCTCACCGGCCGGATCGGCGACGCCGCTGCTGGTGCCGTTGAGGCTGGTCCAGCGGACTTCGGCCTGGTTGTCGAACTGCGCCACCGAAGCCCCGGTGGCATTGACCACGCCGGAAACCCGTATGACCACGGTGCCGCCTTTGGCAATGTCGAGGTTGCCGGTGTTGACCAGGGTGCGGCCGTTGGGGTCAAGGCTGAAGCTGCCGGTGATATCGGTGCTGACGCCATTGACCGTGTAGATCACGCTGACCAGGGTCAACTGGTCCAGTTCGCTCGGCAGCACGCTGTTGAAGGCAATGTCGAAGGCATCGTAGTCGGTGCCGGCCGAGCCGTTACTGATGGTGATGCTGTAGTCGACCGGGTCACCCAGGTCGAAGCCCAGTCCCGGTGGGGTGATTAGCTGCTGATCCAGCTGCAGGGTCGGTTCCTGGATGGTCACGCTGGGCTTGCTGCCGGTCACGGCTACGTCGCGGTTGATCGGCGTGCTGCCGTTGGGGGTGTCACCGTCAGGGTCGCTGTAGCTTAGCGTGGCGTCATTGAGGCGCACGGCGCTGGTCTGGTTGCTGTCGACGTTGCTGGCCACCAGGCGCAGGCGAATCACGAAGCTGTTGTTGCCGGTGTTGTTGTCACCGGTGGTGTTGGCCACGCTGAAAACAAACCGCGCATCGACACCATCGGCCCCGAGGGTGCCGGAGGGTGCGCTGAGGCTGCCGACCGTAATCGTACCGCCGAAATTTTGCGCCAGTACGCCGCCTGCGGTGGTAATCAACAGGTAGCCCTGGTTGTTGAAGGTGGTATCCAGGCGCATGCCCGGCGGGATCAGGTCATCAATGCGCAGGTTCTGCGTGGTGCCCTCGGGCAAGGTGACGACGATGTCATAGAGCATGCTTTCGCCCACCACCAGGTTTGCCCCGGTGGTGTGGCTGGCGCTGGAGTCGCTGTCGTCGAGGCTGCCTCCAGCATAGGTCTTGGTGATGCCGGGGGCGGCGACCTGCTGGTTGGCCAGGTCGCTCAATGGCGTGGCGCCGAGGAAGTTCTGTCCGCCCTCGGCACTGGCGTAGGCGGTCAGCTCGGCATTGCTCTGCAGGGTTGCGCTGGCGGCAATGGCCGAGGCGACGGTGACGTCATAGGTGATCACCACCAGATTGGCGCCGCTGTTGTCGGCAGCGGTGCCCGGACGGCCGGCGAGCAGGGCGCCGACACCTGGAGCATCGATGAAGGTAATGGTGTTGGTGGCATTGTCGACGGTGTAATGCGTGCCGGCGATGAGCTGCGTGCCATCGCCACGGTAGATCAGCAGATTGGCCGCAGACAGGCTGCCGCCGACAAAGGACAGACCAGCGGGCAGGGTGATGCGCGTGCTGACGTCATAAGCGTTGCCGCCACCGTGGTTCTCGATGGCGGTCGCCAGGCGCAGGCGGTCATTGGCATCGATTCCGCTGACGTTGCCGTTGACGGCATTGATGTCAGTGATGCTGCCGTTGAACGGTACGCCGGTGCCACCGGGCGCGTTCCAGCTGCCGGTGGTGCCGGTCACCGTACCGTTGCTGGAAGAAACCACGCCATGGCTGATGGTCAGCACCGGCTCGGCGACCGAGGCGATCAGGGTCACGTCATCGGTGGTCAGCAGCACGCTTTTGTCCAGCGTGCGGGTCTGGCTCGATTCACCGAGGACGTTGAAGGCACGCTGGTCGGCGAACGGTTGATCGCTGACGGTCAGGGTGAAGTCAATGGCGATGCGACTGCCATCAACGCCCGGATTGACGTAGTCGGCGAAGGTGAACACCAGCGAGTTGCCCGGGCCGAGGGTGACCGAAATCGGGCTGTTGGGGTTGGTGTTGTCGGTGGCCAGGCGCCAGATGCTGTTGAGGTCTATACCGCTGAGGTCGAACAACGGCAGTGGCAGGTAAGCGGTGAGCTTGAAGTTCTCGTAGTCGCCGGTTACCAGGTCATAGCTCAGGCGGAAGGTAACGCTGTCACCCGGACGCAACTCGGTGCCCGGGGCAGGGGCGCCATTGCCGTTGAGGTCGGCCAGGTCGATCTGTACCTGGCTGGTGGGAATGCGCGAGAGCGTGCTGGAACTGTCGCTCTGGTCGAAACCGCTGAGGTTAAGCGGGTCGAGCAGCACGGTCGCAGTGGTGGTGGCATTGTTGCCCAGCGGGTCGCCTTCGTTGATTTCACTGTGCGGTGCGCCAGCGGGCGGCCTATAGCTCTGGCCGACCGTGGCCTGGTAACTGATGACCGCCAGGGTGGCACCTTGAAGCAGGTCATCGAAGGCCAGGTCGCCATTGAGCCAGCCACGGCCGGACAATTCTTGGCGCATTGCCTCGGCAATGTCGAAGACCAACGGGGTGCTGCCATCGGGAGCGGTGGCCCCAACGCTGATCGTCAGAGGGATGGTCTGAGTGAAGCCGTTAACAGTGATGGTCAGGGTCGCGGTGCGGCCGACCAGGGTCTGACCGTCGGTCAAGCTGTCGGCGATGACGAAACTGCCGTTGCCAAGGAATGTCTTGCCATAGGCAAAGTAGTCCGACAGGGCGATGTTCAGGGTGTAGGTGAGCGTGTCACCGGGGGTTATTCCGGCTGCACCGCCGTCAACGGTGACGGTGACCTGTTTTTGCAGGGTGATGGATTTGGCCACGAAGCTGACATCCTGCCCCTGGCCATCGAACTGGATCTGGCCGCTGGCAGTATCGCGCGGGTCCAGGGGTTGCCAGTTGCCCGTCGCGGTGGGACCGTCGAAGGTGATGGTGACATCATCGCCGGTTACCGGGTTGAGGATTGGTGTACCGGTGGAGTCGTCATCGGGCACGAAGAACTGCACATTGGTGCTGGTCGGGGCGGTGAGCGTCGGGTAACGGACGCTGAACTCGCGGATATACAGGTCGTTGCTCAGGTCGCTGTCGTTGTTGAGCGCGAGAATGGCCTGGATCAGGGCCGGATCGCTCACCGCACGGCCATCGTAAAGGGTGATCGAGGCCAGGGTGCCACCACCACCGGGGGTGATGGCGGTGACGATGACATTATTGGGGACCGGTTGGACGATCACCACATTGGTCAGGGTCTGTGAGTCGGCCGGGGTAATGGTGACGTCCAGGTTTCGCTTGAAGTTCGGGCCGGTTGCCGTTTCACCTTCCGGGGTGGTGACCACTTGATCGACAATAATGACTGTCGGGTGCACCACGTAGCTGTCGGCATTGGCCGAGGGTTCCAGGATGCTTGGGTCGGTGGCCGGGTTGTTCAGCGAGTCATTGCCATACTGGAAGCCGCTGCGGGCGCGGATGGTCAGGTCCGGGGTCGATCCGGTAAACGAAAAATCGGTGTCGGCCAGATTGCTCAGCGTTGCCGTTACCTGAATCGGGATGGCCGGCTGGCCCTGGCTGACACTGGCAAACGGCAGTTCCACCACCACCATCTGATCACCGGCACGCATACCGAAGTCGGCCGCATTGATGATCAACGGCTTGCCATCGCTACCGACGGCCAGCGGGTGGCTGGCCTGGCCATTGGCGTCGAACGTCAAGACATGGGCGGTCAGCGTCTGCCCCAGATACGTGGCGGAAACAAAGGTAATGCCGTCATCTATCTCGGCCCCGGCTCCGTCTTTGCCGGTGGCCGGAAAGAACAGGTCGACAAAAGGCGCATAGCCGGTGTAGCTGGTGCTGTTGGTGAAGGTCACGGTAAATGTGAAGGTGTTGCCCAGCAACACCTCGGCACCGCCGGACAGCTCGGTGCTTGGGCCGGCAGCCAGCAGCCGGTCGTAACCGGCCATGGCAGTGGCAGACAACGCCGTGGCTTTGTCGATCGTGCCGCGGGTCACTTCCAGGGTCCAGTCGCCGCCGGCGCGGGCACTGCCGGTATCGTCGCTGGAGGCGCCGACATCGGCACCGGTCCAGCGTGACAGTTCGTCGACCAGGGTGCGACCGTCGCTGCCTGCGCCGACCTTGCAGCCGTACAGCTGAATGTCGGCGCCCTCGCTCAAGGATTGGCTCCACTGGCTCAGCGGTTGGGAAAACTGGCCGATGTTGTCGGCGCTGAGGGTGGTCTTGCCGAGGGTGAACTCGCCGGAGGCACCGTGAGACAGAATCTGGATCGAATCGACCTGGCCAAGTTGGGCCAACGCAGCAGAAATCGCCGCCAGACCATCCTGACTGGCCTCAACTACCAGCACCTGAACGTTGCCCGGCAGGTTCGCGGTGAGCTGCTCACGGCCTTCGATGCGACTGTCGAGCACCAGCAGGTGCCGGGCGGCAGAGGGCTGTTGGCCGGGTTCGCTGCGGGCATCGGCGGGGGTGGCGTGCGCGGTGTTGGCATCGGCGCTGTCGCCGTTGTCCTGATGCTGCTGATCTGCCGCAGCGGCGGCAGCGCCGTCAAACAGGATGCGCGGTTCCAGCGCCAGTGCCTGACGCTGGGGTTTGAATGCGGTAGGTACAGCAGAACGGGTCTGGGTCGTCATGTCCACATCATCACTCTGAGCCCTTGGCGAGGGCGGACCGTCATAGTGTTAGCCATGCAAATACCAGCCCCTGGAACCTGTCCCTGGGTGGGCTGACATCGCTGGATAATAAAAATAGCCTAGTTGTTTTTTTTGTCACTGTAGGGAGGAGCTGAAAGAGCCGTCCTACAGCGGCTTGCTGAACAACAGGTACAAGCGCAGAACCACGTCTACCCTGACTGAGGGATTCAGGCAGGAGCGAGGGACATGTGGAAATGGGTAAAGCGCTATTTGGGTGTTTTGTTCCTGCTATGGACGGTTGTTCACTACCCCGTCAATGCCGCGCAAGATACTGCCGAGAACCTGGCGCCAGCGGCCGAGCTGAAAGTTGCCAACCGCAGCATTATTACCTTTCACGCAAGCCTGCTCGGAGAAGCGCCTGCGGCGCGGGCACAGCGTGCGCAGGCAGTGATCAACGAAGTGCTCAACGGCACCGAAGACCCTGTCGTGCGCCTCGATACCATTCAGGACAGCTACCTGGTGCTGTTGGGGGAACGCCGTGCGTTTATCGTCACGCCCAAGGATACCGACCCTGAAACATCGGTTGCCGACGCCGCCGCACAAGCCGCGCAACGCCTGAAAAAAGTGGTGGAGGAGTCGCAACAGGCCCGCAGCGTACGCTTTCTGTTGACCGCCGGGGGCATGAGTGCGGTGGCAACCTTGCTGTTTATGGGGCTGCTGCGTCTTGCCGGCTTCGTTCATCGCAAACTGCTCTCACAGTTACCCAAACGCATACGCCGTCATCACGATGTGCTCAAAGTGGGTGAAACCCCGCTACTGGATACCAGCAACCTGTTTCCGCTGATCAGGCGCCTGCTGGCATTGGTGTACTGGACCGTGGTGCTGCTGCTCACCTACGAGTGGCTGACCTTTGTTTTGCAGCGCTTTCCTTACACCCGAGCCTGGGGTGAAAGCCTTGATCATTACTTGCTGAACCTGCTCCGGTACGTGCTTGACGCGATCGTCAGCGCGATTCCGGGGCTGGTCATCGCCCTGATGATCTTTTTTATCGCGCGCGGAATCAGCGCCTTCAGCAAGCGCGTGCTGGAACGACTGTCGCGGCCCGGGACCATCACCTGGCTCAATCATGAAACCTTGCAGCCGACTACGCGCTTGACGTCGCTGGCCATCTGGCTGTTTGCCCTGGCGATGGCCTATCCCTACCTGCCGGGCGCTGGCACCGAAGCCTTCAAGGGCTTGTCGGTGCTGGTCGGCCTGATGATTTCCCTCGGCGCCTCGAGCGTGGTCGGGCAGGCGGCGGCAGGGTTGATCCTGACCTACACCCGGACCCTGCGTCCCGGCGAGTTTGTGCGCATTGGCGAGCATGAAGGCACAGTGACCGAGCTTGGGATGTTTACCACCAGTATCCGTACCGGCTTGGGTGAGGTCCTGACCATTCCCAATTCGATGATCACCGGGGCGGTGACCAAGAACTACTCGCGGGTGGTGCAAGGCGCCGGGTATGTGGTCGATACCGTTGTCACCATCGGCTACGACACGCCCTGGCGCCAGGTTGAAGCCATGTTGCTGGAAGCTGCGCAGCGTACCCCGGGGATTGTGCCAAGTCCTGCCCCTCAGGTATTTCAGACGGCACTTTCGGACTTTTATCCAGAATATCGCCTGGTCGCCCAGGCCGTGCCCAGCGAGCCACGGCCACGTGCCGAGTTGTTGAGCATGCTGCATGCCAATGTCCAGGATGTCTTCAATGAGTACGGGGTGCAGATCATGTCGCCGCACTACCTCGGTGATCCGGAGCATGAGAAACGCGTGCCCAAGGAGCGCTGGTTCAGCGCCCCCGCGCAGGAGCCCAGTGAGAAAGGAGATCGGCAATGATCGATTTTGTCCTCCATGCGCTGCGCTCCAACCCTGAAATAGCGGTATTCCTGGCCATCGGCCTGGGGGTGCTGATTGGCCGGATCCAGCTCGGCAGTTTCCATCTTGGGTCGGTTGCCGGGGCGCTGCTGATGGGGCTGGTCATTGGTCAGATCGGACTGGATGTGCCCCATGAGCTGAAATCGGTGTTTTTTGTGCTGTTCATCTATGCCGTTGGCTTCAAGAGTGGTCCCGAGTTCTTTGGCTGCCTGAACAGCAACAGCCTGAAGTTGGTGCTGTTCTCCGTGGTGCTGTGTGCCACCGCGCTGGGGGCGATCCTGATGATGAATGCGATTTTTCATTTCGACGCAGGGTTTACCGCAGGCCTGGGGGCGGGAGCCCTGACCGATACCGCGATCATGGGTACTGCCAGCAGTGCCATCGCCCAGCTGCCGCTGGACGATGTCGCGAAGAATCAGCTGTACAGCCACATGGCGATTGCCTACGCAATCACCTATCTGTTCGGCACCATTGGTTTGATTGTCTTCGTTGGCACCGTTGCCCCGAAGCTGCTCGGTGTAGATCTACGCACTGCTGCCCGGGAGCTGGAACTGGAGCTGGGTATTGCCAGCAACGAAGACATCATCAGTGTTCCCTACACCCGTATCGTGGCCCGCGCCCATCGTGTGACGGAGCGGACGCACGGCGTGTCGGTCGCGGAGTTCGAGCAGAGCCACGCCAACCTCAGTATCGAACGCGTAGTACGCGGTGACCAGATCCATGAGCGCGACACCGGCATGTTGCTGCGCCAGGGCGATATTGTCGGGGTCTATGCCTTGCGTGAAGACGTCGGTTCGCTGACTCAGTGGCTGGGGCCGGAGATCGATCACCCCGAGTCGTTGTCGTTTCCTACACGTACGGCCGACATTGTGCTGACCAGTGACGCTTTGGCCGGCAAGACGATTCACGACATCAAGTCAGCGCTGATCGGCTCCGATCGCATGGGCTGTTTCATCAATACCATTACACGACAAGGCCTGGAGCTGCCGTTGTTGCCCAATACGGTGTTGCGCAAAGGGGATGTCATCTCCCTGACCGGGCGCACATCGGGCGTCGTCGCGCTGGCGCAGCAACTGGGGCGGATCCGCGAACGCAGCTACAAGAGCGATATTGCCGTGCACAGCCTGGGCATGGTGGTTGGCGCATTGCTGGGCATGCTGTCGACGCACGTGGGGATGATTCCGGTTGAGCTGGGTGTGGGTGGCGGAGTGTTGCTGGTGGCCTTGTTGATTGGTTGGTACAACTCCCGGCATCCGGAATTCGGTGCCTTGCCGCCAGCGGCCCAGTGGGCGTTTTCAGAGTTCGGGCTGACCGCTTTCGGTGCCGTGGTAGGGCTGTTGGCGGGGCCCGCCGCCATTGCTGCAATGCAAAGCCAGGGAGTGGCCTTACTGGTCTCGGGCGTCGTCGTGACCTTGTTGCCGCCGCTGGTCTCGCTGTACTTCGGGCGTTATGTCCTGCGCTTGCACCCGATGGTGCTGTTCGGCGCATTGGCTGGTGCGCAGACCGAAGCAGCGTCGATGAACAAGATCATCGAACAGTCCGGGAGCAATACGCCGGTCATCGGTTTTACCGTCTGCTACGCCATTTCCAACGTGCTGCTGGCCGTTTGCGGCCCGATCATCGTCTATGTGGCAAGCTGATTCGCTGCAGGACATAAGGCGAGACAGGGGGGACGCCTGATGTCCTGCAGCGTATCGATTATGCCTTGATGTCGAAGCGGATGTGCTCACCCAAGCCACACACCATCAAGCTGGCATGGACTGTAAGAGGACTATGTCTGCGACTCTGTTTAAGCAGTTCCTGAATGATTTTTTTTACTTCGCGCTCTGCTTGTTTGCGCTTTTCGATCACGATGCCGTGAAGTGGAAGCTGGCCGATAAGCGTCGTATCGATTTCTTCGACTGTTTGCCAGTCTTGGAGATTGCGCAGTTTGTCCCGGGCAATAGCAGAACTTCCGTCAATCGTCTCGGGAATCGAATAGGTTAGCTGAAAGTCATGATTGGACATGGCACGAGGTCCTTGTGGGGTATGAGTTTGACGCCAGCTTCGATAGCAGGCGCGTCCTCAGGCGTTACACATCCTTGTTGACGCACTGATAACTTATGTTTGAGATTCAAAGTTCAATGTAAGAATGCTCTTACAGCTCTCCAGATTCTCGTAACTATCGAGATGTATATCTTCCGAAAGTTGTTGTTGAACATAACTTATTGAACTTTTCTCGTCCACTCGCACGCGATGCCTCGGCGCCAATCAGCTGCTGTTTTTGGAATAAATCTTAGGCCTTTTTGGAATTTCGCTCGGCTACTGGCGCAAAGATGCACTAGCCTAAAGCCCGCAGACGCTAAAGCGCCCGGCACAGGGCGAGATCGAATCGACCGTGGAGCAGTGAATGGGGCACGACAAGGCTAGGGACAGTTGGCTGTCCGGATTTCGGCACGGATTGCGTTCAGGTGTGATGCTGATGGTGTTGTCGGCGCTGGTCCCGGCCTGGGCCAACACGGCGCCCGCCGCATCGCCCGCACAGGCCGCTTCGGCTCAAGGTTACGTTGCCACTGCCACCTGCCTTGGCTGTCACGCCGAGCAAGCCAAACAGTGGCAAGACTCCGACCATGGCTGGGCCATGCGCGACGCCACGGCCGCCAACGTACTGGGCAACTTCAAGAACGCGCAGTTCGATGAGGCCGGGGTCAAGGCCCGGTTCTTTTCCAAGGGCAAGCGCTTTTTCGTCAACACCGAGGGTGAAGAGGGCAAGGCGGCGGATTTCGAGATCCTCTATACCTTCGGGCACTACCCGCTGCAGCAGTACCTGGTGGCTTTGCCCCGTGGCCGGCTGCAGGCGTTGACCATTGCCTGGGACAGTCGCAGCCAGGAAGAGGGCGGGCAACGCTGGTTTTCCCTGTACCCCGGCCAGCGCTTTGCCCCCAACGATCCCTTGCACTGGACCGGTCGTTACCAGAACTGGAATGGCATGTGCGCCGACTGCCATTCGACGCGGCTGATGAAAAACTACAACGACCGCGAAGACAGCTTTGCCAGTACCTGGCAGGAAAAGAATGTCGGTTGCCAAAGCTGCCATGGGCCTGGACAGGCCCATGTCGATTGGGCAAAAACCGCAAAATCCGCTGAAAAGGCCTATGCCTCAGCAACCGAAACAGGGCTGGCGGTGGATTACAAAGCGCTCGGCAGCCAGGGGCTAGTCGAGCAATGTGCTTTTTGCCACAGCCGTCGGCAAACCCTTGGCGTCGGTCAGATGCCGGGGCATCCGCAACTGGACCAGAGCCTGCCGGCGACCTTGCGCAGGGATCTCTACCACGCCGATGGCCAGATTGATGGCGAAGTCTACGAATATGGCTCGTTTACCCAAAGCAAGATGTACGCAGCGGGGGTAGGCTGCACCGATTGCCATAACCCGCACACCAGCAAAGTGAAGGTTGAAGGCAATGGCCTCTGCCTGCAGTGCCACAATAGCCAGCCGCCGGTCGCCCGTTTTCCCAGCCTGCAGGCCAAGGACTACGACAGCGAGGCGCACCATCACCATCCGGCAGGCACGCCCGGCGCCCAATGCGTCAATTGCCACATGCCGACTAAAACCTACATGGTGGTCGATCCCCGGCGTGACCACAGCCTGCGTATCCCGCGGCCAGACCTTGCTAGCAAGGATGGCAGCCCGGACGCCTGTACGGCCTGTCATCAGCAGCAAACACCGCAATGGGCGGCCAAGGCCATCGAAGGCTGGTACGGGCAGCCGCAGCGTCCGCCGCACTATGGCGAGAACTTCCACGCAGTGCGCAGCGGCGAGGGGATCGCTTTCAGCGAACTCAACGCGGTACTGGCCGACAAAGGCAAACCGGCGATTGTCCGGGCTTCGGCCGCTGAGCAGATGGCCGATCTCGGTGCCCGCTCGGTCATCAGCCTGGGCTGGGCGCTGCAAGACAGCAGTGCGCTGGTACGTGCCTATGCCGTATCGGGCTTTGCCAGCGTTCCCCCGGCGCAACGCCTGCAGCCGTTGTTGCCGCTACTCAAGGACCCGACCCTGGCGGTGCGCGATGAAGCCGTCCGGGCGTTGGCCGATGTACCGGCAGAGCAGTTGCCGGCCGAGTCGCGCGAGTCGTTCAAGACCCTGCTGGCTGACTACGAGCAACGCTTGCGCGGCAACGCCGACCTGCCCGGTGGCCGCCTCAATCTGGCCGTGCTGTTGAGCCGCCAGGGGCGCGATGGCGAAGCGCTGGACGAGTATCGCCAGGCCTTGAAACTGGACCCGTATTTCGTTCCCGCCCGGGTCAACCTGGTTACCTTGCTCAGCGCCTCGCAGCAGCTGGATCAAGCCGAGCAGGTGCTGCGCGAAGGGCTCGCGCTGGAAAAAATGCCGGCGGCTGACCATGGCAACCTGGCGTACATGCTCGCCTTGCTGCTGGTCGAGCAGGGCAAGGCCGAGCAAGCGCTGGAGTGGATGCAAACCGCGGCCGTGGCGTTGCCGGAGAACACCCGGATTCGCTACAACCAGGGCTTGCTGCTGTCGCGCCTGAACCGTCGCGATGAGGCCATCAATGCGCTGCGCAGCGGTCTTGAGCAGGCACCGAACGATCCTGACCTGCTGTATTCGCTGATCTATCTGCACGCCCTGGCGGGCGAACGCAGTGAGGCTTTCGAGTATGTGCAGCGCATGCGCAAGGCCGCCCCCGATGATCCACGCTTGCAGGGGATCGAACCTTACTGGCAGCAGCAGTAATCAAGCACCGGCCCCAGTTGCGCTAATACGCGTGGGGCCGGTCGATCAGGCCAGCACCGTCAGAACCGCCACACCGCACCACCGCCAATCACGTGCAGGGCAGTATTCTTGTAGGTACCTGACACCGTCGTGCCTGAACGCGCCTTGGTCTGTTGTTCATCCAGATCACCGACCCAGATCAGGGTATAGGCCAGGTGCAGGTCGAGCCCTGCGTCGACCTGGTAGTTCACCCCGGTAGCGAAGCGCCAGGTGTCGCCGGCCGGGTTGTCCACGGTACGGTCGCGGTCGTCGACCATGGAGCTGTCAAAACCCACGCCCATGCTCCAGCGTACTTTCGGCGACGCCTGGTATTGTGCGCCCAGTGACGCATGCCAGGTGTCCTTGTACTTGCGGTCGGCTGTGACGCTGGTGCCGGCGTTATCGGTGTCGACCTCCACACCGATCTCGCCGAACTCGCTCCATTGTTGCCAACCAAGACTCGTGAGCAGCTTCCATTGCGCATCCAGGTCATAAGAGGCACTTGCCAGCACCGTCTGCGGCACTTGCATGTCAAGTTTCAGGTCATCGATGTTCAAGCGGTTCAACGCCACGTTGAGCAACGGATTGCTGACATCATCGATGCGTGGGCGATCCTTGAAGTGCAGGTCGATCTTGCTGGTGTAGGCAAGGCCGAGCATGACCTTGGGATTGAGCCGATAAAGCACGCCGACGTTGACCCCGGTGCCGACATCGGTGTCCTGGTATTCGAGCTGACCGTCAGGCCGGTCTGCCAGCCCCAGCAAGTTGTTGTTGATTGCCGCTTCGGTGCGGTAATAGGCGTACATCAACCGCGGGCCGATGCCCACCGACAGGTCGTCGGTCAGCTTGTAGGCGTAGGTCGGCTGCAGCGACACGCCGATGATGGCGGCTTCCTGGGTGAAATAGCGGCCGGCCCAGTCATCGTCATAGTCCAGGGCCAGACCAAAGTTGCCATACATGCCAAAACCGATACTCGAACGCTCATCCAACTGGTGGCTGATGAAGAAACTGGTGCCGGGGAGATACTCCAGCGCGTTGCCACCTTCGTTGCCGTCGAACTGGTTGCCGCTATCGCGTGAAAAACGGATATGGCCGAGCATCAACAGGCCGTTGGCATTGACTTGAGTGCCCGGCAGCTGAGTCAGCCCCGCCGGGTTGTTCATCAACACGCTGGGGTCGGTGGCCAGCACTGCCGCGCCGGCGTTAGCCAGACCGGAGCCTTCCTGGCCTGCTTCATACATGGTGATGCCACCGGCCCAGCTGGTTCCGTGTACAAGCCACAGGGCCGAACACAGAGTAGAAATTTTCAGGGCACGCAGTCGCTGGCTGGCTGTAATGGTCATGACAGACTCTTTATGGTCAGTGAACGCCTGAAGGGTTGACGTAATCCAGCCTAGCCGCTCAGCCATTGCCTGCAACGTTGGTCGGACGCTGGCGCATACATAACTCACTGCTAGGATTTACCCATAACAGCCAGATCAGGGAACGACACAGTGAGCATACGTGAGCAGATAGCCACGCTGGAGGCGAGTGTTGCGCAGCAGGTGCTGGGGCAGGCCGAAACCATTCGGCATGTGCTGTTGGGGCTGTTGGCCAATGGTCATGTACTGCTCGAAAGCTTGCCGGGGCTGGCCAAGACCCGCACGGTCAAAGCCCTGGCAACCCACCTGGACGCAAAGATGCAGCGGATTCAGTTCACCCCTGATCTGCTGCCCTCCGATATC
Source organism: Pseudomonas sp. GW821-FHT10B02 (assembly GCF_059415665.1). Lineage (NCBI taxonomy): Bacteria > Pseudomonadati > Pseudomonadota > Gammaproteobacteria > Pseudomonadales > Pseudomonadaceae > Pseudomonas > Pseudomonas sp. GW821-FHT10B02. The sequence goes on from NZ_JBWKNR010000021.1 coordinate 40,862, forward strand.
ACCGGCGGGGAGATTCTTCAGCAGACTGCCGAAGGCAACCAGATCAAATTCCAGCCGGGGCCGTTGTTCGGCAACGTGATTCTTGCCGACGAGATCAACCGCGCACCGGCCAAGGTCCAGGCGGCCCTGCTCGAAGCCATGGAGGAGCGGCAGATCACGGTGGCCGGGCAGAGCTATCCGATGTCTGCATTGTTCATGGTGCTGGCGACCCAGAACCCCATCGAGCAGGAAGGCACCTACCCGTTGCCGGAAGCGCAGATGGACCGCTTTCTGATGAAGCTGCACCTGGATTACCCCAAGGTCGAAGACGAAACCCTGGTGCTGCGCCTGGTACGTGGCGAAGACCAGCAGGCGAACAATGCCAGCCAGGCGCCGACGCGTCTGCCTCAAGAGATCGTCTTCGCAGCGCGTAGCGAAGTGGCCGGCATCCATGTTTCCGAGGCCATTGACCGGTACCTGATCGACTTGATCAACGCCACCCGCAAGCCGGCTGACTACGATGAGGACCTGGCCCGCTGGATCAAGATTGGCGCCAGCCCGCGCGGAGGGATCAGCCTGGACCGGGTGTCGCGGGCCCATGCCTGGTTGTCGGGCAATGATTTCGTCTCGCCGGATGATGTGCGCGCTGTTGTACACCCGGTGCTGCGCCATCGTCTGCAGCTTACCTACGATGCTGTCGCCGATGGGGTCAGCGCCGATCAAGTGCTTGACCGCCTGCTCGATCGCGTCGCGATCCCGGCCTGATCTCATGCCTGACCTGCAGCCGGATGGCTTCGTCTATGCCTCGCTCAGCCAGCTGATGGCACTGGAGCACCGCGTCCGCGGCCTGAGCTTTCTTGCGCGCCAGCCGCTGTCGAGCATTCTCTCCGGCAACCATGCTTCGCGCCTGCGTGGCCGTGGCTTGAGCTTCGATGAACTGCGCCGCTACATTCCCGGTGACGATTTGCGCCACCTCGACTGGCGCGCCTCGCTGCGCTACGGCAAGCCCTTCGTGCGCACCTTCACCGAAGAGCGTGACCGCCCAACCCTGATTCTGGTCGATCAGCGCATGAGCATGTTCTTCGGCTCCCAACGCAGCTTCAAATCGGTCGTCGCGGCTGAGCTTGCGGCCCTGTCGGCGTGGATCGCGTTTCACGCCGGTGACCGCGTCGGTGGCTTGGTGTTTGATGACCAAGGGATACAGCACATTCGCCCGCTACGCAGCCGGGCACGGGTTGAAGCGCTGTGCGCCGCGGTGATACGCAGCAATCAGAAACTATCGGCCACCGGGCCCGATAGCGAGAGCGAGCACCAGCTCGATACCGTGCTGCGCAGCTGCATCGCCACTGCAGGTCACGACAGCCTGGTGTGCATCATCAGCGACTTTTCCGGGGTTTCGGCGCAGACCCTGCAACTGTTGCGGCAACTCAGTGCCCACAACGATGTGATCGCCATGCAGGTGTACGACCCGCTCGCCCTGGAACTCCCGCAGCAGGGGCGCTTGACCGTGACCCAGGGTCAATTGCAGGTGGAGCTGGAAGTCGGTCAGCGCCAGGTCAACCGGCCATTGGCGGCGTTTCTTTCCGGGCGCCTGCAGGATGTCGCGCAGATGCTGCGCCGCAGCCAGGTGCCGGTGATGATGCTCAGCACCGGCGAAGATCCGCTGCTGCAAGTGCGTCGTGAGCTGGGGCGCCTGACGGACCGGGCGCGATGAGCAGGCCTTCGCCACCGTCCATCGACCAGCTCCAGGAGCTGCCGTTGCCGACACCTGCGTTCAGCTATTTGCCGCAGACCTGGGGTTGGCTGGCGGTGTTGCTGGTCGTCGTGGCCCTTGCCTGCTGGTGGGCCATCTGGCGCTGGCGGCGCTGGCAGCGCGATCGTTACCGACGTGAAGCGCTGGAGCAGCTTGATCGACTGGAGCAGGGGTTGAGCGATCCGCCTCAGCGCTTGCAGGCATTGCGCGAATTACCGGTACTGCTCAAACGGGTGGCACTGTCACTCAGTGATGCGGCCACTGCGGCAGCGCTCAGTGGTGCGCAGTGGCAACGCTTCTTGCAGGACCACGGTCGAGCGCCGCTGCCGGATGATTTCGCCGCCCGACTGTTTACCCTGGCCTATGCGCCGGACGCCGACGTGCAGGGCATGACGGACACCGAGATCAAGGCGCTTTTTGCCGCCAGCAGGCACTGGATCGAGGCTCACCATGTGGCAGTTTGACTATCCCTGGGTGGTATTGCTGTTACCGTTGCCCTGGCTGGCTTATCGCTACCTGGGCGCTTATCGGGAAGCACACAGTGCGCTGCGGGTGCCATTCTTTGCCGCCATGAGTCGCGCCATCGGCCAGCAACCTGGCAGCCCCGGTGCCGGCGGCGGGCGTTGGCAGTTGCTGCTCAATCTGCTGGTCTGGGCGCTGGTCATGGCCGCCTGCGCGCGGCCGGTCTGGGTAGAGCAAGCCATAGAACATGAGCAGCCGATCCGCGACATGATGCTGGCCATCGACATCTCACAGTCCATGCAAACGCAAGATTACACCGACGCCAACGGCGCTCAGAGTGATCGTCTGACCGCGGTGAAGGGGGTTGTGCGTGATTTCATCGCACAGCGCAAGGATGATCGCATTGGCCTGATTGTGTTCGGCACGGGCGCCTATCCTCAGGCGCCCTTTACCCTGGATCACGCCAGTCTTGAGGTGCTGCTGGATGAAGTCGGCATCGGTATGGCCGGCCCGAATACGGCATTGGGTGATGCCATTGGCCTGAGTATCAAATTGTTCGAAAAGGCCAAGGAGCAGGAAAAAGTCCTGATCCTGCTCACTGACGGCAATGATACCGCTAGCGCCATCACCCCGGCCCATGCCGCGCAACTGGCCCGGCAGCAGGGTGTCGTGGTGCATACCATCGGTATCGGCGACCCGCAGGCCAGTGGCGAGGCCAAGGTTGATCTGGCGGCGCTGCAGGGCATCGCCAAGGCCACCGGCGGGCGCTTCTTCCGGGCCGATGATCGCCAGGCCCTGCAAGCGGTCTATGCGACCCTGGACCAGATCACGCCACACAAGGTGAAAACCTTGAGCCACCAGCCCAAGCGGGACCTGTTCTGGTTACCCTTGGGCGCGGCGCTGCTGTTGTTAGTGTTGAGTCATACCCTGGCAGCGCTGTTCAGTCGTTTTTCACCTCAGCGCCAACCCTCCGTGCAGTCAGGACGCTGATATGGATATCGACTTCAGTGCCTTCCACTTCCTGCGCCCTCTGTGGTTGCTGCTGATCGTGCCGGCGCTCCTGTTGCCATGGGCCTGGTTGCGCCGCCATGACCTCAAACGCCAGCTCAAGGGTCTGATTGCCCCGCACCTGATTGAACCGCTGCTGATCACCCCGGACGATCAGCAACGCCTGCGCCCGGTGCATCTGCTGGCCTTGCTGCTGGGGCTGGGTGCGGTGGCTGCTGCCGGGCCGACCTGGACTCAGGATACCCCCGATTTCGTCGACAACCGCGCGCCGTTGATACTGGCCATCGACCTGTCGCCGTCGATGGATGCTGATGACGTGCCGCCGTCGCGCCTGTCTGCGGCCAAGCACAAACTGCATGACCTGATCCAGCGCCGTGCCGGCGCGCGCACGGCGTTGATTGCCTATGCCGGCGGCGCGCACCTGGTATTGCCGGCCACCGAAGACCCGGAGCTGCTCGACACCTTCCTGCAGGCACTGTCGACCGACCTGATTGGGCAAGCTGGCAAGGATGTTGTCGGTGTGATCGAGCTGGCGCGCAAACTGCTAGATGCCGAGAAAATGCCCGGAACCTTGCTGCTGGTCACCGATGGCGCTGCGCCGGAACAGTTCGAGGAAATTCCCAAGCGCTTGTCCGGTAGTGATCTGCAAGTTCTGGTGCTGGCCGTTGGCAGCCAGGACGGCGGTGTGTTGCTCGATGCCAAAGGGCGCCCGCGGATTACCGATGATGGCCAGCCCTTGCAAGCGACATTCGATAGCCAGGCACTCAAGCAACTGGCGCAGGCAGCCGACGCGCCTCTGGGTAGCCTGACGCTCAACGACGATGATCTGGACTGGATCACACTGCACGCTCAGCAGCACTTTCAGGCGGTTCAAGGCGATGAGCAGCAAGTGCACTGGAAGGACGCCGGCTATTGGCTGTGCTGGCCATTGGCACTGATTGCACTGTTCTGCGTGCGTCGGGGGTGGCGGGTGAACTGGCTGGGGTTGCTGCTGATAGTCATGCTCAGTGCGCCTTCGCAGCCGGCACGAGCAGGTGCATTGGCCGATGCCTTTTTCACCCCGGACCAGCAAGGCCGCTGGGCCTTTGAGCATGGCCATTTTCCACAGGCCGCAGAGCACTTCCACGATCCATTCTGGAAAGGTGTCGCAGCCTACAACGCTGCGGACTACCCGGCGGCACTGGCCAGCTTCGCCCGCCTTGACAGTGCCTTGGCGCACTTTTACCTGGGCAATATCTACGTGCGCCTGTTCAAGTTCCCCCAGGCCATCAGCGCCTACCAGCAAGCGCTGCAAAAGCAGGCGGATTTCCCCCAGGCCAAAGCCAACCTGGCCTTGGCCCAAGCCTTGCTGAAGGATTACGAGGACCAGCAAGAGGCCGGCACCCCGGATGAAAAAGCCGACAAGGTGGTGGAGGACCAGACCCCCAGCCAGGGCGGGCAGCAGAAGCAGGTGAGCACACCACAAGCAGCTTCTGACCAGCTGTGGTTGAACAACCTGACGACTTCGCCTGCGCAGTTTCTCAAACGCAAGTTCATGCTCCAGAACGCCGCCCGCCAGCCTGCCGGAGGTACGCAATGAAACGCCTGCTGTGGGTTCTGCTGGCGTGTGCGCCACTGCTTGCCAGCGCAGCGCCAGAAGTGCGGATACAGAGCCGCCTGATACCGGAAACCGGCGTGGTAGTGGGCGGCACACTGAGCATGGAGGTCGACCTGCTGGTGGACACCTGGTACACCGCAGCGCCAGTCCTGCCCGCGCTGGAACTGCCCGGCGCGGTGGTGACGCCACCCGGTGGCGAAGCACAACACTTGAACGAAAAGCAGGACGGCAAGACCTTCTTCGGCTTGCGCTACACCTACCAGATCACCCCGCAAGTGGCGCAACCATTCACCATCCCGGCGCTGACCTTCCAGGTTCAGCCAGGGCAGGGCAGTGGCGCCGTTACGCTCAACAGCCAGCCATTGACCTTTGTCGCCAAAGCCCTGGCGGGTGCAAGCGATCAACATCGCCTGGTCGCCAAGTCGGTCACCCTCACGCAAACGCTGCAGCGCTCGCATGACCCTTTACGGGTTGGCGACAGCATCACCCGGCATCTGACGATTCAGGCGCAGGGCACTCAGGCCATGCTGATTCCGCCACCATCCTTTGCTCAGGTACAGGGTTTGAAACGGTATCTGCAGACGCCCAACGTCAGCGCTTTGAGTGATGGCCGCGGCGGGGTTTCCGGTGGTGTGCGTGAAGACAGCGTGACCTATGTGATCGAGCAGGAAGGGCCGCTCAGCCTGCCGGCCATTTCTTTCGAATGGTGGGATGCCAGCAGCGGTGAAGCTCGTAGCACGGTGGTCGACGCCGTGAGCTTCGAAGCAGGCAAAGGCAATTACAGCGCGCCGTTTTCCATCAATGACGACCTGCGCGCGCTCGGGCGGCAGGCCCATGTTCGCCTTTCCGGGCATTGGTTGTTGCTGTCGGCGGCGTTGCTGGCCGGTGTTTGCCTGGTCTACTTCGGGCGCCCATGGGCCAAGACCGGCCTGGCCCGGCTGCGGCGCTGGCAGAGCAAACGCCGTGATACCTGGCTGGCTTCTGCGGACTACGCCTGGCAGTTACTGCGTAAACAGTTAAGCAGCCGCCCGCTGCGCTTGGACGGACTCTATCTATGGGTACGGCGCAGCACCGGAAAACGGACGCTGTCGGCACTTTCCGAAGAATTGTCCGACGCAGCTGCAAATCGTTCACTAGACTTGCTGAAAATTCGCTATGCCCCTGCTGCTGAGGGTGGTGATGCACCAGCGGAACTGCTGCAAGCGCTGCAGTCATCACGGCGGCAGTTGGCCAGGCGCAAGGTTGTACGTTCGCGTTGTGGATTGAAACCATTGAATCCCTGACTCGCCTGAGTCAGGTACAAGGTAACTGTTCAAGGATGCGCTATGCCTCAAGTCCACCCGATGCGTTGGTTGTTCAGTCTGCTGGTCATGCTACCGCTGCTGGTCCAGGCAGCGGACCCACTGCCGTCCTGGTACAACGGCGCCTCGCGCCAGGCGATCGAGCAGTTTGTCGCTGCCGTGACCACAGAGGGCAGCAAGGACTACGTCGCGCCGACCGAGCGCATCGCCGTGTTCGACAATGACGGCACCTTGTGGAGCGAGCAGCCGATGTACTTCGAGGTGTTGTTTGCCCTGGATGAAGTCAAGCGCCTGGCCCCGCAGCACCCTGAGTGGAAAACCCAGCAACCGTTCAAGGCGGTGCTCGACGGCGACCAGAAAGCCCTGGCCGCCAGCGGTACGGACGGAATGATGAAAATCATTGTGGCCACCCATGCGGGAGTCAGCACCGAAGACTTCATTGCCCAGACCCGGCGCTGGCTCGCCACCGCAGTGCATCCAAAAACCCGCAAGCCCTACACCGAGATGGTCTACCAGCCAATGCTGGAGTTGCTGCAGTACCTGCGGGCCAATGGCTTCAAAACATACATAGTTTCGGGTGGCGAAGTTGCTTTCATGCGCGCTTTCGCCGAAGAGGTCTATGGCATTCCCCCGGAGCAGGTCATCGGCACCACCCTGGACACCCGCTTTGACGACCGCAACGGCAGCCTGTCGATCCAGCGCCTGCCCAAGTTGGCACATAACGATGACGGGCCGGGCAAACCGGTGAGTATCGACTCGATCATCGGCCGTCGTCCGATCCTGGCCTTCGGCAATTCCGATGGCGACCTGCAAATGCTGCAATGGACCAAAGCCGGCCCCGGCAAGCGTTTCGCCGGGCTGGTGCACCACACCGACGCAAAGCGCGAATGGGCCTATGACCGCGACAGTAAAGTCGGGCGTCTGGACAAGGCGCTGACATCCGCCACCAGCAATGGCTGGACCGTGGTCGATATGGCCCGCGAGTGGCAGCGCGTTTATCCCTTCGACAGTATTGATAGCCAGTAAATGAAACACCGCAGGCGCACAGGGACCAGTGGATACACGGTATCTCTCGTGCACGTAGTCGTGGCCAACGCCAGTAACGTGAGACGGAGAACAGGCCATATGAAGCTCAGTAGAAGGTGGATAACGACAATGACCCTTGCCGCCGGCGTGGCGATGGGGATGAACGCCGTGCATGCCGCAGACAAACCCAACATTCTGGTGATCTTCGGCGATGACATCGGCCAGACCAACATCAGTGCCTATGGCAAGGGCGTGGTGGGCTATCAGACGCCCAACATCGACCGGATTGCCAAAGAAGGCATGATGTTCACCGATTACTATGCGGAGAACAGCTGCACCGCCGGCCGCTCGACCTTCATTACCGGGCAATCGGCATTGCGTACCGGCCTGTCCAAGGTCGGCATGCCCGGTGTGCCGGTCGGCCTGCAGGCACGTGACGTGACCATTGCCCAGGCCCTCAAGGCCCAGGGTTATGCCACTGGCCAGTTCGGCAAGAACCACCTTGGCGACCGTGATGAATACCTGCCGACCAACCACGGTTTTGACGAGTTCTTCGGCAACCTCTACCACTTGAACGCCGAAGAAGAACCGGAACGGCCCTACTGGCCCAAGGATGATGCAGAGTTTGTCAAAGCGGCTTCGCCGCGTGGCGTGATCAAGTCCAGTGCCGACGGCAAGATCGAAGACACCGGCGCGCTGACCAAAAAACGCATGGAAACCATCGACGACGAAACCACCCAGGCGGCGATCAACTTCATCGACAAGCAGGTCAAGGCCGACAAACCGTTCTTCGTGTGGATGAACACCACGCGTATGCATGCTTTCACCCACATTCGCGAGTCGATGCAGGGGCAAAGCGGCATGGTCGGTAACGACTACGCCGATGGCATGCTGGAACACGATGGCGATGTCGGCAAGTTGCTCAAGACCCTCGATGACCTGAAGGTTACCGACAACACCATTGTCGTCTACACCACGGACAACGGACCGAACCAGTGGTCCTGGCCGGATGCTGCCACCACGCCGTTCCGTAACGAGAAGAACTCCAACTGGGAAGGCGCTTACCGGGTGCCGGCAATCGTCCGTTGGCCTGGCAAGGTCAAGCCTGACACGATTTCTACCCAGATGTTCTCGGGCCTGGACTGGTTCCCGACCTTGCTCGCTGCGGCGGGTGACACCGATATCAAGGACCGCTTGCTCAAGGGTACTGATCTTGGAGGCAAGAACTTCAAAGTGCACCTGGACGGTTACAACCAGCTGGATTACCTGACCGGCAAGGCCAACAAGAGTGCGCGTGACGAGTTCTACTACTTCAATGACGACGGCGAGCTGGTCTCCATGCGCTTTGGCGACTGGAAACTGGTGTTCTGTGAGCAGCGCGCACCGGGTGGCCTGCAGGTCTGGAGCGAGCCGTTTACCTGCTTGCGGGTGCCGAAAATGTTCAACCTGCGCATGGACCCGTATGAACGGGCCGATGTGGTCTCGGATCAGTACTACGACTGGTTGACCAAGAACGACTACCTGATCTTCCAGGGTACGCGTAAAGCCGCAGCGTTCCTGCAGACCTTTGTCGATTATCCGCCGAGCCAGCGCCCGGCCAGCTTCAGCATCGACCAGGTCCGCGAGGAAGTGGACAAGAAGATTGCAGAGAAGATGAAGAAGTAAGGCAGTGCCAGCGCCCGTCAACGACGGGCGCTTTCTTATTACTTGATTTTCGGCCGCGATGCTTGCGCCGATAAGGTCAATCGATGCCCTCAGCTGTCAGTTCCCCTCAAGTGCGCTCATCTGTTCCTGATCAGGCAGGCCAACGCTTGCCCCTGCCTATGCGGGTTCCGGCGCTGCTGCTGTGCGTGTCCGGTGCAGCGGCGCTGGTGTATCAGGTGTTGTGGGTCAAGCAACTGTCGCTGGTCGTCGGAGTGGAGGTGTATGCCATCACGGCCGGCATCAGCGCTTTTTTTGCCGGGCTGGCACTGGGTGGCCTGGTGTTCGGCCGCTGGGCCGATCGCCTGCGCCGTCCGGTCAGGCTGTATGCCGGCCTGGAGCTGGCCGTGGCGGTACTGGGTGTGTTGAGCACCCTGGCACTGGCCAGTTCAGCCGGTCTGTTCGCCCGTCTGGAAAGTCACATAGGCCTGCTGGCCTGGCTGCTCCCTTTCATTCTCGTAGGCGTGCCAGCGTTCCTGATGGGCGGCACGCTTCCGGTTCTGGTGCGGGCGTTGACCCCCGCCCAAGGCCAGCTGGCCGAAGCCGGCGGGCGACTTTATGCGGCCAACACCGCAGGTGCCATTGGCGGCACGCTGCTGGCCGCCTTTGTGTTGCTGCCGCAATTCGGCGTCACCGGCAGTGCGCTGGTGGCCGCGTCACTGAACCTGCTGGCTGCAGCGGGTGCCTGGCTGGCACGGCGGCGCGATGAACAGCTCCCTTGCGAAACGCAGATCAGCGTGGCGCCGCGCTCACCGGCGGCGCGTCTGGCGATTACCTTGTACTGCGTGGCCGGTGGGGTAGCACTGGGTTACGAGGTGGTGTGGACCCAGTCGATCGTACAGTTCATGAGCACCCGCACATTTGCTTTCTCCGTGGTGCTGGCCACTTATCTGGCGGGGCTGGTGCTGGGCAGCGCGCTTTACGCCCGCCGTGCTGACCGGATTCGAGACCCCTGGGGCCTTTTCGGCCTGTTGATTGCGCTGGCCGGTTTGCTGGCACTGGTGCAGATCGCCGGACTGGGCCGTTGGCTGATCATGGCCCAGACCGAGGTCGAAGCGCTGGTGCTGCACCTCACCGGCAATGAACTGGCCGGAATGTGTGCGCGCTTTGCTACAGCGGCGCTATGTGTGGTGTTCCTGCCCACTACCGTCCTCGGCGCCGCTTTCCCGTTGGCCTTGCGCTTAAGTGTAGACAGCATGCAGGTCGGCCGGGATGTCGGCGCGGTAGTCGCCTTGAACACCGTGGGCGGCATCATTGGCGTCATGCTCACCGGTTTCGTGCTGGTTCCCGGCATTGGCCTGGTGCGTACCTTGGTGGTGCTGGCCCTGGTCGCTGCCGCAGTCGGTTGTTGGGTGGTCTGGCGCGGCAAAGTACTGCACAGAGGGATGCGCGCAGCGATCCTCGGCGTGACGCTGGCGACTGTGGTCGTGGGGGTGTTGACGCCGCCGCAACGCCTGGCGGAGCTGCTGCCCGGTGCACGCAACGGACGCATCACCTTTTATGAAGAGGGTCGGGGTGGCACGGTTGCCGTGGTTGCGCAGCAACGTCAGGACCGCAGCTTCAACCGCCTGTACATTCAGGGCGTATCCAACACGGGCGATGCCATGCCGTCGTTGCGCTATATGCGCTTGCAGGCACTGTTGCCGCTGTTGATTCACCGCCAGGAACCGCGCTCGGCTATGGTGATCGGCTTCGGCACCGGGATTACCGCCGGGGCGATGCTGCGCTATCAGGGCCTGCAGCGCCCGGTGGTGGCCGAGCTGCTGCCCGAGGTGCTGGCGGCCGCGCCGTTGTTCAAGGGTAATTACAATGCCGTCAATGATCCGCGCCTGGACATCCGCCTGCGCGATGGCCGTCGTGAGTTGCTGCGCAGTGCCGAGCGCTACGACCTGATCACTCTCGAACCGCCACCGCCCTCTGCCGCCGGGGTGGTGAATCTCTACTCGCAGGACTTCTATGAGCTGGCGGCGTCGCGCCTGGAGGAGGGTGGCATTGTCGCCCAATGGCTGCCCTTGCCGACCCAGAACCTTGACGACAGCCGTTCGCTGGTGCGCAGCTTTCTGAACGTGTTTCCCCATGCCTCGCTGTGGACCACGGAGTTCCATGAAATGCTTCTGATCGGCTCGCCAGCGCCGCTGGAGCTCGACGCGGCGCGGATCAGCCAGCGCTTTTCGCAACCTGAAGTGGCTGCTGCGCTGGCTGAAGTCGGGGTCGACTCGGTGAGCGCCTTGCTGGCTACCTGGATCACTGACCGCCAGGGTCTTGAGCGTTTTGCCGGGGATGCCGAGGCAGTGACCGACGATCATCCACGGATCGAGTACGCACCCTGGGTACGCTCCAGGGAAATCACCCGGGTATTGCCGGAATTGTTGGCGCTGCGCAGTGCGCCGCCGTTGGTCAATGCCGGCACGGGGTTACAGGCCTCTGTTGAGGATGAATGGCAGGTGTTGCGGGGCTTTTATGGGTTGACCTTGCTGGCCTATAACGGTAACCGCCAGGCCTGGGCGCGGGAGGTTCGGCAATTGATGCAGACGGACGGGCGCAATCCCTATTTCCGCTGGTTCATCGGGGGTGGGCAATAACCACCACCGGTGGGAGCGGGCTTGCCCTGCGATGAGGCCCTCAGATTTGTGGGCATATCCATTTGCCAATGTGGCGCTGAATCACCTTTCCGCCCTTACGGCGGCTTACTTTTTTTCAGTCGAAAAAAAAAGTAAGCAAAAAATTCTCGCCCCACCAGGGGCCCTACGCTGCGCTCCGGGTCCCTTCGCTCCGGCGCCGCTACGGGGCATTGCGAGCTACGAGTTGCAAGCAACTATACGCTTCGCAACTTCGGCTAACGCCGAAGGCGCTACGCGCTAGCCCCTCCACGACACCTCCACTCAGCCCTACTGGTTAACGGGGCAGGTGGATCAAGATCAAAAGCACAATTCGCTTCGCTCTTGCTCGATCGAGTTGCGCTGGCCAGCGTAGCTGGCTAACGCGCTGAGGGGCCTCGCACTCGCACTTGATCTTGATCTTGATCTTGATCTTCATGCACGCAAGTACAGGCGACACGGACTGCGACTTCAGGAGGCTGAGTGAAGGTGCCGGAGCGAAGGGACCCGGAGCGTAGCGTAGGGCCGGATGCAGGAGCGAGCGGTTTTGCTGGAACTGTCC